>NZ_CAMPPP010000025.1:0-57292 GCF_946901175.1 Pseudomonas sp. Marseille-Q5117
TTCCCACGCTCCGCGTGGGAATGTCTCCCGGGACGCTCCGCGTTCCAGCTTCACCCTTGGCGACAGGCTGAAAACCGCTATGACGCGGAGCGTCAGTGGCTGCATTCCCACGCAGAGCGTGGGAACGAGCTTCGGTCCGGGCTGACTTTTCCCACCGTGGTACCAGAAGCCTCTTCTAGCGCAATTATGTCGCCCGCCCCATTCTGATCGTTCCCACGCTCCGCGTGGGAATGCATCTCGGGACGCTCCGCGTTCCATCTCATTCGCACCGCAAGATTCAAGGATCGAATCCCATGGGCCGCAGCCGCTATACGATTACCGAAGCCGACAAACCGCATTTCCTGACCTGCACCGTAATGGAGTGGTTGCCGTTATTCATTCGCCCGTACATCGTTGAGCACCTGCTCAACTGCTGGCGATATCAACAGGCTCATCATGACTTGAAGCTATACGGCTACGTGATTCTGGAAAACCACCTGCACTTCGTCGCCCAAGCACCCGATCTGAGCAAATGCCTCAGCCAGTTCAAGTCCTTCACCGCGCGACAAATCATCAATGACTTGCAAACAAAAGGCGCCGACAAAGCCTTGCAGCGCCTGCGCTTCAGCAAACGCGCGCATAAGCAGGACCGGGTGTATCAACTGTGGCAAGAAGGCACGCACGCGGAAATGGTCTACAGCGAATCTGTGATGCGCCAGAAACTTGAATACATCCACAACAACCCGGTGAAACGCGGATATGTGGATTTACCGGAGCATTGGCGTTATTCGAGTGCCAGGGACTACGCGGGAATCGAGGGTATGATCGAGGTTCAGCGCTGGTATTGAAATGGGACGCGGAGCGTCCCGGGCGGCATTCCCACGCGGAGCGTGGGAACGATCATAAAAGCCTCGGAACTCAATCCGCACATCCCCCTTCGGCACGCTGCAGCACGACAAGATAAACCCTTCAGCCTCGTCATCCTCGGTAATCCCGCCGTTGTGCTCCATCTCCACTTCGCCGCCCAGTTTCATCACCTTGCACGTTCCGCAGATACCCATGCCGCAGGCTTTCGGGATCATCAGGCCGAGTTTGGCGGCGGCTGCGTGGACGGTTTCGCCCGGGCCGACGCGAATGCTTTTGCCGGAGGCAGTGAATTCCACCTGATGCAGATCCGCGGCGTCGATTTCCGGCGCATCGGCGGCTTGTTCGGCCTGTTCCACCGCGTCGGCGCGGGCCTCGGGTGGCGTGGCGCCGAAGGATTCTTCGTGGTAGCGCGACATGTCGTAGCCGGCCGCTTCCAGCAGGCGTTTGACCGCGGTCATGTACGGCGTCGGGCCGCAGCAGAACACTTCGCGTTCGAGGAAGTCCGGAACCATCAGTTCGAGCATCTTGTGGTTCAGGTAACCGCGATAACCGGCCCATGGCTCACCGAGGCCGTGTTTTTCGCAGATCAGGTGCAGGCTGAAGTTGTCGATCCGCGACGCCATGTGCTCAAGCTCGCGGTGGTAAATGATGTCTTTCGGCGACCGCGCGCTGTGCACGAACGTCATGTCGACATTGGCGTTGGTGTCGTAGAACCAGCGCGCCATCGACATGCACGGCGTGATGCCGACGCCGCCGCTCAAATACAGAACCTTCGGGCTCGGGAAGTCGATCGCGTTGAACAGCCCGACCGGGCCGTGCACCGCCAGTTCCTGACCTTCATGCAGGGTGTCGTGCAGCCAGTTCGAGACCTTGCCACCCGGCACGCGTTTGATCGTCACCGAAAAGCTGTACGGCACCGACGGCGAGCTGGAAATCGTGTACGAGCGCATGATCGGCTGGCCTTCGATTTCCAGCTCCAGGGTGACGAACTGCCCCGGCTTGAAGAAGAACAGGATCGGCTGGTCGGCCATAAAGCAGAAAGTGCGCACATCCCAGGTTTCCTGGATGACTTTGACGCAACGGACAATGTGTCGGCCATTGGCCCAGGTCTGGGTGGTGACCGGATTCAGGAAGCTGTTGGACATGCTGTTCTCCACGGCCGACTGTCGGCCTCTTGTCGGCGATTCTGCGTATAGCGCAGACCGCGCGTTTACCTATCCGCGACATTGACATACTTATCGCGACCAGCCCTTGAACACCGGGGCTTGCGCGTCGGGAACAGATTGCGCCATGTCGCGCATGGATAAGGTTCCACCCAGCGCCGGCCCCACACTCGCCCCAACACAAGACGACTTCTTTACACCTTGCGTAGCAACCGTTTTGCAGCACACCTGATCAGCCACTTTCGCCGGCCACGCAGAGGGCCATGAGGATTACATCGATGGACGTCACCGCAAAAATCAGCCTGGGCGATCCGCTGGAACCCGCACGCAAGGCCACCGCACAAATGCTCCAGGAGCGCGAGCGCACTTTTTCGCTGCCACAGCCGTTCTACAGCGACGAGCGCCTGTTCGATATCGATATGCAGGAGATCTTCCAGAAGGAATGGTTGATCGCCGGCATGACCTGCGAGATCCCGGCCAAGGGCAACTACCTGACCCTGCAGGTCGGCAAGAACCCGATCATCGTCATTCGCGGCGCAGAGGGCGTGGTGCATGCGTTCCACAACGTCTGCCGCCACCGTGGCTCGCGCCTGTGCACCAGTGAAAAAGGCAAGGTCGCCAAACTGGTCTGCCATTACCACCAGTGGACCTACGAACTGGACGGGCGCCTGCTGTTCGCCGGCACCGAGATGGGCGCCGACTTCGACATGAAGCAGTACGGCCTGAAACCGGTGAATGTGAAAACAGCTGGCGGTTACATCTTCATCAGCCTGGCGGAAAATCCGCCGGCCATCGATGACTTCCTGTCGACGCTCAACCATTACATGGAACCGTACGACATGGAGAACACCAAGGTGGCGATCACCACCACCTTGATGGAAAAGGCCAACTGGAAACTGGTGCTGGAAAATAACCGCGAGTGCTACCACTGCAATGCGTCGCACCCGGAACTGTTGAAAACCCTGCTGGAGTGGGACGACGTCACCGACCCGCGCGCCGATCAGGCGTTCAAGGATCACGTTGCTGCGTCCGCCGCAGCCTGGGAAGCGGAAAAGATCCCTTACGCCCACGCCAGTTTCGGCCTGCGCAACCGCATCGTGCGCATGCCGCTGCTCAAGGGCACCGTGTCGATGACCCTCGACGGCAAGCAGGGCTGCGCAAAACTGATGGGCCGGATCAAGAACCCGGACCTGGGCTCGATGCGCATCCTGCACCTGCCGCATTCGTGGAACCACTGCATGGGCGATCACATCATCGTCTTCACCGTGTGGCCGATCAGCGCTCAGGAAACTATGGTCACCACCAAGTGGCTGGTGCACAAGGATGCAGTGGAAGGTGTCGATTACGACGTCGAGCGCATGCGCCAGGTGTGGGACGCGACCAACGATCAGGACCGCCGTCTGGCCGAGGAAAACCAGCGCGGGATCAACTCCACCGCTTACCAGCCTGGGCCTTACTCGAAGACCTACGAGTTTGGCGTGGTCAACTTCGTGGATTGGTACAGCGAGCGGATGCTCAACAACCTCGGAGCAGAGCCTGCGCCTTACCTCAAAGGCGTTCCGGTTCAGGGCTGATCAAGAGCAAAAGATCGCAGCCTGCGGCAGCTCCTACAGGTGGAACGCATTCCCCTGTGGGAGCGAGCCTGCTCGCGAAGGCGTCCTTACCTAGATCACAAGCCTGATTGATCAATTTCCGATCAACCACCCCCGCCCCCATACCCAGCAAGCCCTCCAGCCTTCCGCAAACAAGTTATCCACATACCCGCCCACAGCAATTGGGGGTAACTGTGGATGAGTCAAAAAATATCTTGCTGATTTGCAAAGAAAAACCGTGACTTATTCTGAATCACAGTTTCTGAAAACGATCGATCGTTTTTTAATCAATCCCATGCAGAACACGGTTTCAAAGGCCTCCAGCGGGTGGCGAACATGTTATCCACAGAAGCGCCAACAGAGATCGGGGACAACTTTCAATCTTCTGTGGAAAACACCTACGACTGGGGAAAACCCCTTCGTCTTAACAGCTCTCCACGTCCGGGGATCGCATTTGATCAATAATTGATCAAACCCATGTAAGCCCTGCTCCATATGGCCTACAGCTGAGAGCGAACATCTTATCCACAGAAGCGCCAACAGAGATTGGGGGCAACTTGTCCATTTATACCGAAGGAAAAGCTCGATAAATCCGTGACTTACGCTGATCGTTTTTTGATCTTATGGCTGAAAGGCTTGAATGGCGTGGGGTGCGAGCAAGGGCGAACACGTTATCCACAGCTTCGCCAACAGGGATTGTGGGTAACGGTAAAGATTGGCTGTGAATGAATACCAGATGTGGGAGCGAGCCTGCTCGCGAAAGCGGACTATCAGTTGATACATGTATCGACCGACCCATCGCTTTCGCGAGCAGGCTCGCTCCCACAGTGGTTATTCCATGCCAGGAAGAGGGTGACTAGCGGACGACGCCCTCTTCAATCAGCAGCTTCAGAATCGCCTCCGCCCCAGCCTGTGCGGTGACGCCTTTGAGCACCTGCCCCCCGCCGCCACTGGCTTTGGCCGTAGCGGCCTTCATCCGGTCGGCGCCGCTCTTGGCCTTGATCACCTTCAAGCGCTTGGGCCGTGGCTTGGCCGGTTGCAGTGAGGCGACGGCCAACAATTGGTCCTCCACCACTTCAACGTCATCGGCGGCCAATTCGCCCCGTCGTGCCGGGCCATATGCACTTTGCCGAGGCTTCGGTGCGGCGTTATCCACAGTGGCCAGAAACGGCAGTTTGACCTTCAAGCGGCGTCGCTGGCCGCGCGGCAACGCTTGCAGGACCAGCGCCGACCCGTCATTGATCGATTCGACCTGCGCCAGGCCCACCACCAGCGGCCAGCCCAGACCTTCGGCCAGCAGGAACGGCAACATCCCCGAACCCTCTCCGGTTTCCGCCTGGCTGCCGGTCAGCACCACTTGCGCTCCGGCATCGCGCAGGTATGCGGTCAGCGCCGGCAAGGCATCGGCGCCAGCGGGTTGTTCCAGCACATGCAGCTGTTCCAGGCCCATGCCCAGATAGGCACGCAGGGCCGGTTCGGCAACATCACCGGCGTGCAGCACTTGCAGGTTATCCCCAGCCAGTTGCAGGCCCAGTTCCACCGCGCGCGCATCCTGATCGGCGCGCCGTGGCCGACCTGAGGTCGGGTGAGCGCCGATCGAGACCAGACTGATAACGTTCGTGTTCATAGGGTTTCCTTAAGCCGCATCGCGCTTGGCTTCGTTGCGGTAAGCCGCGACCGCTTCGATCAACGCTTGCAGAATCTCTGCGCTTTCGCCGATCACCGAGAGGTCGGCACGCTTGATCATGTCGCAACCCGGATCGAGGTTGATTGCCACCACCTTGTCGCAGGCGCCAATGCCTTGCAGGTGCTGGATCGCGCCGGAGATACCCACAGCGACATAGACCCGCGCGGTGACCCAGGTGCCGGACGCGCCGACCTGACGATCCCGGGCCATAAAGCCATCGTCCACCGCAACCCGCGAAGCGCCTTCGGTGGCGCCGAGGGCCGCCGCTGTTTCGTGAAACAGCTGCCAGTCCTTGACGCCGTTGCCGCCGGAGAAGATGAACTCGGCTTCGGCCATCGGGATCGCTGCCGGATCCACTGCCACGGCACCAAGATCCTCGATTCGCGACAAGCTGCGCGCGACGCTTGTGGATAACTCCACTGGCAACGCTTCGTGACGGGTTTCGCTGACCGGCTCTGCGCATTCGGCAGCCGCGAGAATCAACCGCGCCACTGGACGCGCCAGGTCTTGCAATCCGGCCCCGGCGCGGCCGATGCATTCCTGATCCTTGACCTGCCAGACCCGCGTGGCCGGGCGCTCGCCCAGCGCAGCAGCAAAGCGCCGACCGAGTTCGCCGCCACCGCTGCGGCTGTCCGGCAGCAACCAATGACGCGGGTTGAACTCGTTATCCACAGCGCGCAAACCCTGTACCCGTTGTTCCGGTGCATAACCGCTGAACTCCTCGCCTTCGAGCACCAGCAGGCGATCGACGCCAGCAGTTTCGAACGTGCTTTCCTTGTGCTCGCCGAACACCACAGCAAGCACCGCACCATCGCTGCCGGCCAGTTGGTGAGCGAGGCCGAGCAGATCGCGGTCGTGGCTGCTCAGGCGGCCGCCGACCATATCCGGCACCACACTGATGTAGAACGCAGGGGCCGGTATCTGATGCAGCGGCAACTGCACTTCAACAGCAGCCGAGCGTTTGACCGCCCCACCCTGTTGCGCACCGCTGCGGTCAATGCGTTTGATGCCGTTAGGGCCGATAAAACCCAGGCCGTGCAGATTCTTGCGAATGACGCCGTTGGGCCCCATCCAGCTGTGCTGCGCCGGTTGCATCGCCGCGTGCAGCGGGTGCAGGCGGTTGCGCGCAATCCATTCGGCGCGCGGGTCGCGGCGGATAATGTCGCTCATCAGTGCACCTCCGCAGGTTCACGTTTGGCCGGGGTGGCTGGCTTGCTTGGCGCGGCGTCTTCGAGCAGCGCGTCGGCCACCAGTTCGGCGATGTCCTTGATCAGCGGACGCGGTTCGACCACACCTTCGAGCATCGCCGTGCACTGTGGACAACCCACCGCCACCAGTTCGGCGCCGGTCTCGCGGATGTCTTCCATGCGCATGTCGGGGATGCGCTGCTTGCCCGGAATGTCAGTGATCGGCGCGCCGCCACCGCCGCCGCAGCAGCGTGAGCGGAAGCCGGACCGTTGCATCTCTTTGACTTCAATGCCGAGGGCGCGCAGCACTTCACGCGGCGCTTCGTACTCGCCGTTGTAGCGGCCCAGGTAGCACGGATCGTGATAGGTCACGCTGTTGCCTTTGTGCTGACCGAGGTTGAGCGCGCCGGCCTGAATGATTTCCGCCATGTAGGTGCTGTGGTGCTGCACCAGATAGTTGCCGTCGAAGGCGCCGTACTCGTTTTTCAGCACATGGAAACTATGCGGATCGCAGGTGACGATGCGGTTGAAGCTGTATTTGGCCAACGTCTGGATGTTGCGCTTGGCCAGCAACTGAAACGTCGCCTCGTCGCCGAGACGCCGCGCCACATCGCCGCTGTCGCGCTCTTCGAGGCCGAGCACGGCGAAGTCGATGTTGGCCGCTTTCAGCACTTTGACGAACGCGCGCAGGGTGCGCTGGTTGCGCATGTCGAAGGCGCCGTCGCCGACCCAGAACAGCACGTCGGTGGATTTCTTTTCGCTGAGCAGATTGAGATTCAGGTCCGCCGCCCAGTTCATCCGCCCGCCCGGGGCGAAACCGCCAGGGTTGTCGGTTGCAATAAGGTTCTCGAGAACTTCGGCACCCTTGTTCGGCGTCGCGCCTTTTTCCAGGGTCAGATGCCGGCGCATGTCGACGATCGCATCGACGTGCTCGATCATCATCGGGCACTCCTCGACGCAGGCACGGCAGGTGGTGCACGACCACAGGGTTTCGGCATCGACCAGACCGTTGACGATCGGTTGGTGCGGGTTGCCGCCATGCTCGCCGATCGGTTTGCCTGGATACGGGCTGCCGGCGAACTTCGCGTCAGTGCCGCCGGCGAGGCCGACGACCATGTCCTGAATCAGTTTTTTCGGGTTCAGCGGCTGGCCGGCGGCGAAGGCCGGGCACGCTGCTTCGCACTTGCCGCACTGCACGCAGGCGTCGAAACCGAGCAACTGGTTCCAGGTGAAATCCTTGGGTTTTTCCACGCCCAGTGGCGCATCGGGATTGTTCAGATCCAGCGGCTTCAGACCGGTAGAGCGCCCGCCGCCGAAGCGTTCCGGGCGACGGTGCCAGGCCAGGTGCAGCGCTCCGGCAAAGGCGTGTTTCATCGGCCCGCCCCAGGTCATGCCGAAGAACAGTTCCGACACGCCCCACAGCACGCCAACACCGAGAATGGCGGCGAGCACCCAGCCGCCGAAGTTTTCCGGCAGGATCCCGGCCACCGGCAGGGTCACCAGGAAAAACGACGCGGAGAAGGCCAGCAGGCTTTTCGGCAGGCGCATCCATGGGCCTTTCGACAGACGCGCAGGCGGATTGACGCGGCGCAGGTACATGAAGATCGCGCCGACGAACATCACCGCCGACATCAGCAGCAAGGCGTAGCCAAGGATGCGGTTATGCAGGCCGAAGCCGTGCACAAGAATGGCCAGCACAATCGACGCCACCGCACCGCCCGCCGTGGCGACGTGGGTGTTGGCAATGTATTTGTCCCGCGCGACGACGTGGTGCAGGTCGACCATGTAGCGCTTGGGCATGGCCAGCAGACCGCCGAGCAGATCGACCTTCGCCGCCCGCCCCCGGCGCCACATGTTCATCCGCCGCAACGCGCCGAGGACCGCAAGGCCCAGGGCTGCGAACAACAGGATTGGAAGAAGGGTGTTCAACATGGTGAAGCTCCCACCAGACAGCCTGGAGAAACACGGCGTTCGATGATCGTTCCCACGCTCTGCGTGGGAATGCAGCCCGGGACGCTCCGCGTCCCAAAGCGGACGCAGAGCGTCCAGTGAGGCATTCCCACGCAGAGCGTGGGAACGATCGGTTAGCCAGCCTTAAAAGTCTTTACACAGTCTGAGTGCGTCATAGATCGCGGCATGGGTATTACGCTGCGCCACGCAGTCGCCGATGCGGAACAGCAAGTAGCCGTCGCCCGCTTCGCTCAGCGAAGGTTGCGGCTGGATCGCGAACAGCGCTTCGACGTCGATCTGGCCCTTGTTGCGCGAGCCGTCCTTGAGGGCGTAGTAGATTTCCTCGTCCGGGCGCACGCCGTTTTCGACGACCACCTGATCGACCACCCGTTCCTCTTTCGCGCCGGTGTATTCGTTCTCTAGCACCGCGATCAGCTTGTCGCCTTCGCGGTAGACCTTCTCCAGCATCATGTCGCCGGTCATGATCACTTCTTTCGGATACATGCTGCGGTAGTAGGTCGGGAACGATGTGCCGCCGATGGCCACGCCCGGTTTGATGTCGTCGGTAACGATCTCGACCTGGCTGCCCTTATCGGCGAGGAAGTCGGCGACCGACATGCCGGTGAACTCGCAAATGGTGTCGTAGACCAGCACGTTCTTGCCCGGCGCAACCTTGCCGTCGAGCACGTCCCAGCTGCTGACCACCAGCCCTTCGGCCGCGCCCCAGTGCTCGTTCTGCTCAAGGTACGGATGACCGCCGACCGCCAGCACCACCACGTCCGGACGCAAGTCCATGATGGTGTCGGCATCCGCCGCCGTGCCCAGGCGCAGATCGACTTTCAGCCGCGCCAGTTCCAGCTGGAACCAACGGGTGATGCCGGCGATCTGGTCACGCTGCGGTGCTTTCGATGCGGTGGTGATCTGCCCGCCGATGAAGTCTTTTTTCTCGAACAGCGTGACATCGTGGCCACGCTCGGCAGCCACGCGCGCGGCTTCCATCCCGGCCGGGCCGGCACCGACGATCACCACCTTGCGTTTCGGCCCGGTGGATTTCTCGATGATGTGCGGCACGCCCATGTATTCACGGGAGGTCGCGGCGTTCTGGATGCACAGCACGTCCAGACCCTGATACTGACGGTCGATGCAATAGTTGGCGCCGACGCACTGCTTGATCTGGTCGATCTGGCCCATCTTGATCTTGGCGATCAGGTGCGGGTCAGCGATGTGCGCGCGGGTCATGCCGACCATGTCGACGTAACCGCCCTCAAGGATGCGCGTGGCCTGGTTCGGGTCCTTGATGTTCTGCGCGTGCAACACCGGCACCTTGACCACTTCCTTGATCCCGGCAGCCAGGTGCAGGAACGGCTCCGGTGGATAACTCATGTTCGGAATAACGTTGGCCAGGGTGTTGTGGGTATCGCAACCCGAGCCGACCACGCCGATGAAATCGAGCATGCCGGTGTCGTCGTAATACTTGGCGATCTGCTTCATGTCCTCGTGGGACAAGCCGTCCGGGTGGAACTCGTCACCGCACAGGCGCATGCCCACGCAGAAGTCGTCACCGACCTCGGCGCGCACGGCTTTCAGAACTTCCAGGCCGAACTTCATTCGGCCTTCGAAGGTGCCGCCCCATTCATCGGTACGCTTGTTGACGCGCGGGCTCCAGAACTGGTCGATCATGTGCTGGTGCACGGCCGACAGTTCGACGCCATCGAGGCCACCAGCCTTGGCCCGGCGCGCAGCCTGGGCGTAGTTGCCGATCACTCGCCAGATCTCTTCCGGCTCGATGGTTTTGCAAGTGGCGCGGTGCACCGGTTCACGGATGCCCGACGGCGACATCAAGGTCGGCCAGTTGAAACCGTCCCAGCGCGAGCGACGGCCCATGTGGGTAATCTGGATCATGATCTTGGCGCCATGCTTGTGCATGGCGTCGGCCAGATTCTGGAAGTGCGGAATGATCCGGTCGGTGGACAGATTGACCGAACTCCACCATTCCTGCGGGCTGTCGATCGCCACCACGGACGAACCGCCGCAGATGGCCAGGCCGATACCGCCCTTGGCTTTCTCTTCGTAGTATTTGACGTAGCGGTCGGTGGTCATGCCACCGTCAGTCGCGTAGACCTCGGCGTGCGCGGTGCTGAGAACGCGGTTGCGGATGGTCAGTTTGCCGATCTGGATCGGCTGAAACATTGCTTCGAAAGCCATGGCACGGTCCTCGGCTTACAACGGCTTGACGATGAACAAGCCGTCATCGTGGCCCTCTTCGGAGCCTCCGTAGACTTGTTCGGCGACAGTACGGATCTTGCTGCCACGGGCTTCGAGAATCTGGTCCATGGCGCCGGCGAACCAGCCGGTGAACATGTAATCGACCTTGCGCCCGACCTTGCCGTAGACATAGACGAATGCCGAGTGCTCGAGCTTGACGCTGGCGGTGCCTTTGTCGAGGTCGATGTCCTGGATCTTGAACAGGCCCCAGCCGCGCTGCGACAGGCGCTTCATGTAGTGCTCGAACACCGCGACGCCCTCCAGGCCGTGGCATTCGGCTTCCTTTTCACACCAGTGCCAGGCGGATTTGTAGCCGGCCTTGTAGAGGATCTCGGCATAGGCTTCAGCGCCGAGCACTTCCTCGATGCCCATGTGGTTGTTGACGAAAAAGTGACGCGGCACATACAGCATTGGCAGGGCGTCGGAGGTCCAGACACCGGTCTCGCTGTCGACTTCGATAGGCAATTGCGGGGCGATCTTGGCCATGGAAACTTAACTCCAGAAAATTTTGTGTGTTGCCCCCGACGCGGATGGCCGGGGGAAAGGATTCAGAAGTGCGGCGGCTTATTCGCCCCAGACATCTTTCAAGACGCTTACCCAGTTCTCGCCCATGATCTTGCGCACCACGCGCTCGGAATGGCCGCGCTTGAGCAGGGTTTCGGTGAGGTTGGGGAATTCGCCGACGGTGCGGATGCCCAGCGGGTTGATGATCTTGCCGAAGCTGGTCAGGCGGCGGGCGTAGCCCTTGTCGTGGGTCAGGTATTCGAAGAAGTCCTGGCCGTGACCCTGAGTGAAATCGGTGCCGATACCGATGGCGTCTTCGCCAACGATGTTCATGGTGTATTCGATCGCTTCGGCGTAATCGTCGATGGTCGAATCGATGCCCTTGGCGAGGAACGGCGCGAACATGGTCACGCCGACGAAACCGCCGTGGTCGGCAATGAACTTCAGCTCTGCATCGGATTTGTTGCGCGGGTGCTCTTTGAGACCCGACGGCAGGCAGTGCGAGTAGCAGACCGGTTTTTTCGATTCGAGAATGACTTCTTCGGAGGTCTTGGAACCGACGTGGGACAGGTCGCACATGACACCGACGCGGTTCATCTCGGCGACGATCTCGCGACCGAAACCCGACAGGCCGCCATCACGCTCGTAGCACCCGGTGCCGACCAGATTCTGGGTGTTGTAGCACATCTGCACGATGCCAACGCCGAGCTGCTTGAACACCTCGACATAGCCGATCTGGTCTTCGAAAGCGTGGGCATTCTGGAAGCCGAAGAGAATGCCGGTCTTGCCCTGCTCCTTGGCGCGACGGATGTCGGCGGTGGTGCGCACCGGCATCACCAGATCGCTGTTCTCACGGATCAGTTTCTGGCTGGCAGCGATGTTGTTCACGGTCGCCTGAAAGCCTTCCCACACCGACACAGTGCAGTTGGCCGCCGTCAGACCGCCCTTGCGCATGTCTTCGAACAGCTCGCGGTTCCATTTGGCAATGATCAGACCGTCGATAACGATGCTGTCGGCGTGTAATTCGGCTGGGCTCATCAGGCGTCCCCTTATTGGCGATTCATGCGCCGAATCGTCTGCCGGCGCTTTGGGGCCAGCATATGCCTCGGTGCCGGGGCGACCGGGTGCAAAAACGACAGGGGAATTGCCGAAAGCGTCAATCCGCGACAAAGGGTCGTCGGCCGCCCTCCTCGGCTGGCTGTTCAAGCCCGCGCGCTTGCGCCAGAATCTGCCGCAGCCTGCACCTACCAACGGATTAGAGCGCCCCCAATGAAATCGATCTTCCTCGCCCTGGCACTGATTGCGACCGGCGCCCACGCCGCCGAAGAATCCGAGAACAACCCGTGCGACGCGGTGGAAAACGACATCCAGACCCTGGAATGCTCCGCCTACAGCCGCAGCACCGCCGAAGACCTGCTCAAAGACAACTACGCCAGCCTCAGCGAACGCATGCAGGCCGCCTACGGCAAGAACCCGACGCAACTGGCCGACATCACCGCCAAACTGAAAACCGCCCAGCAGCAATGGTTGAAGACGCGGGATGCGGATTGCGCGGTGGAGGCGTTCCCGGCCACGGCGGGAAGCAAGGCCTTCACCATTGCGCAGAATGATTGCGTGGCGCGGATGAGTGATGAACGGTCGGAGTTTTTGGAGTCGATCGGGCAGGAATAAACATACAAAGGATAAATCAATGATTCCTCATGAAGTGGTCAGCCATATGGTTGACGGCGCAACACCGATCCGCGCCTGGCGCGAACATCTCAACCTGACGCAGGAAGAAGTGGCCAAGCGCATGGGCATCTCGCAACCGGCGTTTGCCCAGCAGGAAACAGTCGCCAAACCCCGCAAGGCCACCCGCGCGAAAATCGCCGCCGCGTTCGGCATCACAGCCAGTCAGCTTGAGCTGTAGGCTGCCCTCTTTATTCAAAGGAATTCCCATGAACATCTGCGGCATTGAAATCAAAGGCAGCGAAGCGATCATCGCCGTGGCGGCGCTCGACGGTTCGACGTTGAGCCACGTCCCTCTCGCCACGAAAAAGATTGCTCTGGATGACGATGACGAGGCGGCGAACGTGCGGCGGTTCGCGGCGCAGGTGGCGTCGTTTGTGCGGGAAAACTCGGTGGACCGGATCGCGATCAAGAAGCGCAGCAAAAAGGGCGAGTTTGCCGGTGGGCCGACGACGTTCAAGATCGAGGGTGTGTTTCAGTTGCTTGATGGCTGTGAGGTGACGCTGCTGTCGCCACAGACGATCAATGCCCAGGCCAAGAAGCACAACTTTGAACTGCCGGGGACGTTGAACAAGTATCAGCATGAGGCTTACAAGGCGGCGTGCTCGGCGTTGGTGAAGAAATAGCCCTCTCTCAGACGCCGAAAATTAAATGTGGGAGCGAGCCTGCTCGCGAATGCAATGTGTCAGGCAACATCAGTGTTGGATGACAGACCGCTTTCGCGAGCAGGCTCGCTCCCACATTGTTTTCATGCAGGCCCATTCACGCCTGCGCGGTACGCCGGTCTTCGCGGGGGCAGCGGGCGAAACGCGCGCGATAACTGCGGGTGAAATACGACGGTGATTCAAACCCGCAGGCAATGCTGACTTCGAGCACGCTCATGTCGGTCTGGCGCAGCAGTTGCCGGGCCTTCTCAAGCCTTAACCGCAAATAGAAGTTGCTCGGCGTATCGTTCAGGTGCAGCCGAAACAAGCGCTCCAGTTGCCGCCGGGTCACCTTGATCGACTCGGCCAGTTGCAGCGTGGTCAGCGGCGGTTCGCTGTGCTGTTCCATTTCGCCGATCACCTGCACCAGTTTCTTGTTGCTGATCCCGTAACGCGTGGCGACTTCCATGCGCTGGTGATCCTTGCGCGGGCGTATGCGCCCGAGCACAAACTGCTCGCTGACCTGAATCGCCAGTTGCGGGCCGTGGGCCTGGGCGATCAGGTCGAGCATCAGATCAATCGACGCCGTTCCTCCCGCCGAGGTGATCCGCCGCCGGTCGATCTCGAACAGCTCTTGAGTGACGCTGAGCTGTGGATAAGACTCTTTGAACGCATCGATCGCCTCCCAGTGCAGGGTCAGGCGATGGCCATCGAGCAGGCCCGCTTCGGCGAGGACGAAGCTGCCGGTGTCGATGGCGCCGAGGGTTACGCCGTCCTTGTCCAGCCTGCGCAACCAGTGCTCCAGCGTCGGCGTGATGAACTTCAGCGGTTCGAAGCCGGCCACCACCAGCAAGGTCGCGCCTTTCTTCAGCGGCTCCAGTGCCGCATCGGCGTTGACCGACATGCCGTTGCTCGCCAGTACCGCGCCGCCATCGGCGCTGAGCACATGCCAGCGGTACAACTCGCCGCGAAAGCGGTTGGCCACGCGCAACGGTTCGATCGCGGAAATAAAGCCGATGGCGGAGAACCCCGGCATCAGCAAAAAGTAGAAATCCTGGGGCATGGGCGCACTCGGTTGGCGGGTCGCGTGGCTCGTTGATACGCCGATTATCGGCGGCGTTCAAGCGTGCAGGTCGCTACAGTGCAAATGCCAGTCGCCGCAGTGCGCTTTCACGGGTGCATAGCTGCGTAACTTGGCCTCACCGGCGCGCAGATGCCGGGAACCACAATAATCGAACTGCCGAGGAACCCGACATGAAACGACTGATCAGCAGCTGCGTTCTTGCACTCAGCGGTACCGCTTTCTTCAGCACCGGCGTGATGGCGGCCGAACCGACCTCCTGCAAGAACGTACGCATGGGCGTGGTCAACTGGACTGACGTGATCGCCACCAGTGCCATGACCCAGGTCCTGCTCGACGGCCTCGGCTACAGCACCAAACAGACCAGCGCCTCGCAGCAGATCATCTTTGCCGGGATTCGCGATCAGCGCCTGGACTTGTTCCTCGGCTACTGGAACCCGCTGATGACCCAGACCATCACGCCATTCGTCGAGGCCAATCAGGTGAAAGTGCTCGAAGCACCGAGCCTGAAAGACGCCCGCGCCACCCTCGCCGTGCCGACCTATCTGGCTGACAAGGGCCTGAAAACCTTCGCCGACATCGCCAAATTCGAGAAGGAATTGGGCGGCAAGATCTACGGCATCGAGCCAGGCTCGGGCGCCAACACGCAGATCAAAGCGATGATCGCCAAGAACCAGTTTGGCCTGGGCAAATTCCAGCTCGTCGAATCGAGCGAGGCCGGCATGCTCGCCGCCGTCGACCGCGCCGTGCGCCGCAAGGAAGCCGTAGTGTTCTTCGGTTGGGCGCCGCACCCGATGAACGTCAACATTCAGATGACCTATCTGACCGGCAGCGAAGACGCCCTCGGCCCGAACGAAGGCATGGCCACGGTGTGGACGGTCACCGCGCCGAAATACGCCGAGCAATGCCCGAACATCGGCCGCCTGCTGGCCAACCTGACCTTCACCGCCGAATCCGAGAGCCGGATGATGCAGCCGCTGCTCGATCACAAGGATGCCTTCGAGTCGGCGAAGCAGTGGCTCAAGGATCACCCCGAAGACAAGCAGCGCTGGCTTGAAGGTGTGACGACTTTCGATGGCAAACCGGCTGCTGAAAACCTCCAGCTGACCAGCAAATAACCTTTATTGACCCCCCCTCTCCCAGATGGGAGAGGCCACTGAACCACGCTTCGCAGCCCGGTAGCGGGCTGCGGACAGACCCATCACGGCTGAAGGAAACGCACCATGAACCACGACGTCATCATCACCTGCGCACTCACCGGTGCTGGCGACACGACCGCCAAGAGCCCACACGTGCCGGTCACCCCGAAACAGATTGCCGCTGCCGCGGTGGAAGCGGCCAAGGCCGGCGCCACCGTCGTGCACTGCCATGTGCGCGACCCGCAGACCGGCAAGTTCAGCCGTGACGTGGCGCTGTACCGCGAAGTGATGGAGCGCATCCGCGAGGCGGACGTCGACATCATCGTCAACCTCACCGCCGGGATGGGTGGCGACCTGGAAATCGGCGCGGGCGAGAACCCGATGGAGTTCGGCCCGAACACGGATCTGGTCGGTCCGCTGACCCGTCTCGCCCATGTTGAAGAACTGCTGCCGGAAATCTGCACCCTCGATTGCGGCACGCTGAACTTCGGCGACGGCGACACCATTTACGTCTCGACCCCGGCGCAACTGCGCGCCGGCGCCAAGCGCATCACCGAGCTGGGTGTGAAGGCCGAGCTGGAGATTTTCGACACCGGGCATCTGTGGTTCGCCAAGCAGATGATCAAGGAAGGCTTGCTCGACAACCCGCTGTTTCAACTGTGCCTGGGCATCCCGTGGGGCGCGCCGGCCGACACCACCACGATGAAAGCTATGGTCGACAACCTGCCCGCCGACGCGGTCTGGGCCGGCTTCGGCATTGGCCGCATGCAGATGCCGATGGCGGCGCAAGCGGTGCTGCTGGGCGGCAACGTGCGGGTCGGCCTGGAAGACAACTTGTGGCTGGACAAAGGTGTGCTGGCGACCAACGGCCAACTGGTCGAGCGCGCCAGCGAGATCCTCAGCCGCCTCGGTGCCCGCGTGCTTACGCCGGCCGAAGGTCGCAAAAAGATGGGCCTGACCCAGCGCGGCTGATCCATCACCCATTTCACCTGTAGGAGCTGCCGAAGGCTGCGATCTTTTGACTTTGATTTTTTAGAAGCAAGATCAAAAGATCGCAGCCTCCGGCAGCTCCTACAGGGCTCTTCGAACTCTTCAGGACATCACCATGCGCTTTATCACTGAAATCAAAACCTTCGCCGCTCTCGGCAGCGGTGTCATCGGCAGTGGCTGGGTCGCCCGCGCCCTCGCCCACGGCCTCGACGTGGTGGCTTGGGACCCGGCGCCCGGCGCCGAAGCGGCATTGCGCCAACGCGTAGCCAATGCTTGGGGCGCGCTGGAGAAGAACGGCCTGGCGCCCGGCGCTTCGCAGGACCGTCTGCGTTTTGTCGCAACCATCGAGGAGTGCGTGCGTGACGCCGATTTCATCCAGGAAAGCGCCCCGGAGCGGCTGGAACTGAAACTCGATCTGCACAGCAAGATCAGCGCCGCAGCCAAGCCCGATGCGCTGATCGGCTCCAGCACTTCAGGCCTTTTGCCAAGCGAGTTCTACGAGAGTTCGACGCACCCTGAACGCTGCGTGGTCGGGCATCCGTTCAACCCGGTGTATCTGTTGCCACTGGTGGAAGTGGTCGGCGGCAAAAACACCGCGCCGCAAGCGGTGCAAGCGGCGATGCAAGTCTACGAATCCCTCGGCATGCGCCCGTTGCATGTGCGCAAGGAAGTGCCGGGTTTCATCGCCGATCGCCTGCTCGAAGCGCTGTGGCGCGAGGCGTTGCACCTGGTCAACGACGGTGTGGCGACGACCGGCGAGATCGACGATGCGATTCGCTTTGGCGCCGGTCTGCGCTGGTCGTTCATGGGCACTTTCCTGACTTACACCCTGGCCGGCGGCGATGCCGGCATGCGCCACTTCATGTCGCAATTCGGCCCGGCGCTGCAGTTGCCGTGGACGTATCTGCCAGCACCGGAGCTGACCGACAAGCTGATCGATGATGTGGTCGATGGCACCACCGATCAGCTCGGTCGGCACAGCATTTCGGCGCTGGAACGCTATCGTGATGACTGTTTGCTGGCGGTGCTCGATGCGGTGAAGACCACCAAGGAAAAGCATGGAATGAGTTTCAGCGAGTAATGCGTATGACATGGCACCGCTGCCCTCACCCTAACCCTCCCGAAACGTCGGACCGCCCGTAGGGAGGGGGGACTGACCGAGGTGTTTTTGCAAGCTACGCCGACTTGCACCACTGCGTCGAACTCTGGACTTGAAAAGCTCGAAAATCGGCTCCCTTTCCCCCTCGCCCCCCCTGGGGGAGAGGGCTGGGGTGAGGGGGTTGCTCTTGATCTTCACCCATCAACTGCGGAAACCGAAACCATGCCCCACCTCACCACCTACCAAACCACCATCATCCCCGACTGGGTCGACTACAACGGCCACCTGCGCGACGCCTTCTACCTGCTGATCTTCAGCTACGCCACCGATGCGCTGATGGACCGCCTCGGCATGGACAGCAGCAACCGCGAGGCCAGCGGCCATTCGCTATTCACCCTTGAGCTGCACCTCAATTATCTGCACGAAGTGAAGCTCGACACTGAGGTGCAAGTGCGCACGCAAATCATCGGCCACGACAGCAAGCGCCTGCACCTCTATCACAGCCTGCACAAGGTCGGCGATGAGCAAGAGTTGGCCGGCAATGAACAGATGCTTTTGCACGTCGACCTCACCGGCCCGCGCTCGGCGCCGTTCAGCCCCGATACGTTGCATCGCTTGCAGGCCATCGTCGCCGATCAGACCGACCTGCCCGCTCCCGCTTACATCGGCCGCGTGATCGCGCTGCCACCCTCTCGGTAAATCCCCACTGCCAAGGAGCCGTCATGAACACCGCCGTCGCTGTTGCCGATTTTCGTACTTATCCGTTGATCAGCGCGCTCGGTGGCGTGCAGGGTCTGGCGGATCGCGTTGTCATCGAATGGGCTGACGGACGTGTCAGCCCGTTTCACCACGTATGGTTGCGCGACAATTGCCCGTGTGATCAATGTGTCTACAGCGTCACTCGCGAGCAGGTTTTCGAGAGCGTCGATGCCGCCGAGGATTTGCGACCGCTGGCCACGCGCATCGACAGCGATGGTTGCCTGCGTATCGACTGGCAGGACGGTCACCTCAGCCGCTTTGACCCGGGCTGGTTGCGCGCACATGCCTATGACGATGAATCCCGCGCCGAACGCCTGGCCGGCAAACCGCAGCCCCGTTTGTGGCACAGCGATCTGCAGTTGCCGGTGTTCGACTACATCGCGCTGATGAACGACAACGCCGCGCTGCTGCAATGGTTGCTCGCCGTGCGCGACATCGGCCTGACCCAAGTGCGTGGCGTGCCCACCGAGCCGGGCTCGCTGAAGCTCATCGCGCAGCGGATTTCCTTCATTCGCGAAAGCAATTTCGGCGTGCTGTTCAATGTGCAATCCAAAGCCGACGCCGACAGCAACGCCTACACCGCCTTCAACTTGCCATTGCACACGGATTTGCCGACTCGCGAGCTGCAACCGGGGCTGCAATTTCTGCATTGCCTGGTGAATGATGCCGAGGGTGGCGAGAGCATTTTCGTAGATGGTTTTGCGATCGCCGACGCCTTGCGTCAGGAGGAGCCGCAGCTGTTTGAGGCCCTGTGTGAAATCCCTGTGGAATTTCGTAACAAGGACCGGCACAGCGATTATCGCTGCCTGGCGCCGATCATCGCTGTGGATGCGCTGGGCCGGGTGGCGGAGATTCGCATGGCCAACTTTCTGCGCGGGGCGTTCGATACGTCGGTGGCGCAGATGCCGTTGCTGTATCGAGCCTATCGGCGCTTTATTGCGATGACCCGCGAGCCGCGGTTTCGGCTGATGCAGCGGCTCAAGCCGGGCGAGTTGTGGTGCTTTGACAACCGCCGCACGCTGCATGCGCGCAATGCCTTTGATCCAGCGACCGGGGCGCGGCATTTTCAGGGCTGCTATGTCGACCGGGATGAGTTGTTGTCGCGGGTTCTGGTGTTGCAGCGTTGAACCGCGTCATCGTTCTTCGCGAGCAGGCTCGCTCCCACAGGGGTACGCATTGCAAAGTGGGAGCGAGCCTGCTCGCGAAAGCGTCAGCGGGAACAACCAATCTCTGGCTGATTCACAAGCAAAAAAAACTCCGATCAAGCCGTGACAGGATCGGAGCTGAGGAGGGTACTGTTGAGGAGCTGCCAGGCGAGGGTGACCAAACCTTCGTGAAGCGAGCTGGGGCCAGTGTGCCTAGTCGCCCATCCAGTCGGTTAGCCGAAAACGACCTGTTCATAGTCGTCCCGGCCACCGCGACAAAACGCCCTTGCCGCGTCCGGTCGGGGCCACCAGAATCGAGCCAAGACCTCCGTTGCCACAGAAGGATTTGCGTAATGATGTACGCCGATTTGATTGACCAGGAAGATCTGTTGGGCCAGCTCAAGGCCTTGGGTATTCAGGTGCCGAGCGGTACCACCGCCCAGCAGGCCTGCGAGTGTGCGGTGCGTGGCTTGGACAATGTTCGCGCATTTGAACTGCGCAAGATGGTCAAGGACATGTACACCAGTGGCGCCAGCATTCAGCCGGCGGTGCGTCAGGCGATCGACAAGCAATTGTTGCCGGCCCTCTCGGATTATCAGCAGTCCCACAGCGCCTGAGAAAAGATCAAAAGATCGCAGCCTACCTGATCGTTCCCACGCTCTGCGTGGGAATGCCTCAACGGACGCTCCGCGTTCGGCCTTTTGGGACGCAGAGCGTCCTGGGCTGCATTCCCACGCAGAGCGTGGGAACGATCAGACTCGGTCTACAGCCTTACGCTGGCAAACGTCGACTCATTGCGCGCCTGACTCAGCGCTGACATCGGCCCCGACAGCGGCGACATCACGATGGCTTGCGGCAGTGGCAACATCGCCACTTGCTGGGTGGTGTTGGAGCCGACGCGCTCGTCACGCGGCGGGATGCCGAAGTACTCGCGGTAGCACTTGGAGAAGTGCGGCGTGGAGACGAACCCACACACCGACGCCACTTCGATGATCGACATCGGCGTCTGCTTGAGCAGTTGCCGGGCGCGGATCAGGCGCAGCTTCAGGTAGTAGCGCGACGGCGAGCAGTGCAGGTATTTCTGGAACAACCGCTCCAGTTGTCGACGCGACACCGCGACATACACCGCCAGTTCATCCAGATCGATCGGCTCTTCCAGATTGGCTTCCATCAGCGCGACGATTTCCTGCAACTTCGGCTGGTTGGTGCCGAGCATGTGCTTGAGCGGCACACGCTGGTGATCCTGTTCGTTGCGGATGCGCTCGTAGACGAACATTTCCGAGATCGCTGCCGACAGTTCACGACCGTGATCGCGACTGATCAGGTGCAGCATCATGTCCAGTGGCGCGGTGCCGCCGGAGCTGGTGAAGCGGTTACGGTCGAGGGTGAACAGACGTGTGCTCATGGCCACGCGCGGGAAAGCTTCCTGCATCGCCGCCAGACATTCCCAGTGCACGCTGCAATCGAAGCCGTCGAGCAGACCGGCGCAGGCCAGCGCCCAACTGCCGGTGCACACCGCGCCCAGGCGCTTGGACTGGCGCGCCTGGCTTTGCAGCCACGAGACGTGTTCACGGGTTACGGTACGTTGAATGCCGATGCCGCCGCAGACAATCACCGTGTCCAGGGGCGGGGCTTTGTGCATGGAGGCGTCGGGGGTGATTTGCAGACCATCACTGGCCCAGACCTGGCCGCCATCGACGGTGAGGGTGCTCCAGCGATACAGCTCGCGACCGGACAACTGGTTGGCCATGCGCAGCGGCTCAACGGCGGACGCCAGGGAAATCAGCGTGAAATTGTCCAGCAGCAGAAAGCCGATGGATTGAGGCGCACGGTTCTGGGGTTGGGCCCCGGAGTTGAACGACGTCATCGCGGTATCTCCTCACACAAAGCGGGTGGCGGCCTCAGGCGGAGGCTCTTGTTATTGCCCGCGTCTCACGGAGAAAGCAGGCTTTGTTATGACAGAGCAATTGCCGTGCCTGAAATTGGACGGCCATTCAATAACTCCTGAAAACGACCTCGCGACGCGTCTATACGAGACCTCGGAACATGCCATTTCGAAGTGCCATCAAGCGCCGCCAGAGCCCTGCCGCGCAGCCTGTGAGCAGATCGGTAGCACTTGTGGGAACTGGCCTGCAGAGGATTTGCACAGAGTGTCACCGCAAGCACGGACGACGGACGGTCGCGTAACGACCGATAAGTCACGACTGACAGTGAGGCTTGTCTGATTGCGACGCGCCAAAAGGTGGCGTGGCTGGATCGGGGTGTTCTTTTGTTGAGCAGTTTTGACTGGTCTGGCGCCTTCGCGAGGCTCGCTCCCACACTGGAATCTGGGGTTCACAAATATTGTGTTCACTGGAGATCTATTGTGGGAGCGAGCCTGCTCGCGAAGAATCCACCTCGGTGTGGCGGGGTCAACACTCAACCGCACTGACCGCCAAGCCACCGCGCGAAGTTTCCTTATATTTGTCATGCATATCGGCGCCGGTATCGCGCATGGTGCGGATCACCCGGTCCAGCGAGATAAAGTGCTGCCCGTCGCCGCGCAGGGCCATTTGCGCCGCGTTGATCGCTTTCACTGCCGCGATTGCATTGCGCTCGATGCACGGCACCTGCACCAGGCCACCGACCGGGTCGCAGGTCAGGCCCAGATTGTGCTCCAGGCCGATTTCCGCCGCGTTGCACAATTGCTCGGGCGTGGCGCCGAGAATCTCCGCCAGCCCCGCCGCTGCCATCGCGCAGGCCGAACCGACCTCGCCCTGGCAGCCGACCTCGGCCCCAGAGATCGAAGCGTTCTTCTTGCACAGAATGCCGACCGCCGCCGCGCCGAGGAAATAGTCGACGACGTTGGCGTCGGTGACCGCTTCGCTGAATTTCATGAAGTAGTGCAGCACCGCCGGGATGATCCCCGCCGCGCCGTTGGTCGGCGCGGTAACCATGCGCCCGCCGGCGGCATTCTCTTCATTGACGGCCAGGGCGAACAGGTTGACCCACTCCATGGCGCTCAGGGTCGAGCCGATGACATTGGGCTTGTTCAGCTCTTGCAGGCTGCGGTGCAACTTCGCCGCACGCCGGCGAACGTTCAAGCCGCCGGGCAGAATGCCTTCGTGCTTGAGGCCTTGCTCGACGCAATCCTGCATCGCCCGCCACAGTTTCATCAGCCCGGCACGGATCTCTTCTTCGCTGCGCCAGACCTTTTCGTTGGCCATCATCAGTTCGGCAACACGCAGGTTGTGCGTTTTGCACAACTCCAGCAGCTCGACCGCACTGGAGAAATCGTAGGGTAATTCGGTGCGATCCAGATCGACCACACCGCTGCTGGCCTGCGCCTCATCAACGACGAATCCGCCGCCGACCGAATAGTAGGTGTCACGGTGCAGCTCACCGAACTCGCCTTCGGCCACCAGCGTCATGGCGTTGGGATGGAATGGCAGGTTTTCATCGATCAGGCGCATGTCCCGCGCCCACACAAACGGCACCGCCAGACGGCCATCCAATAACAACGTATGGGTTTCGCGCAGCGCCTGAATGCGCGGGCCGATCTGCGCCGGGTCGATTGCGTCCGGCCACTCGCCCATCAGGCCCATGATCACTGCGTTGTCGCTGCCGTGACCGATGCCGGTGGCGGAAAGCGATCCGAACAACTGCACCTCGATGCGCCGCACCTGTTCCAGCTGATGCTTGCCGCGCAGCGACTCGACGAACAATGCGGCGGCGCGCATCGGCCCGACGGTGTGGGAACTGGAAGGGCCGATGCCGATTTTGAACAGGTCGAAAACGCTGATAGCCATTGCTGCGAAGCTCCTGAGAATACCGGTCCGGGCGGCAAAAGCGCCCGCTGGCGGAGCTGCTACGCTCAAGCTGCGATCCGCCGAATGCCGGCATCATCGGGCTTTTGTCGGCGCGCTCGGCGTCTGACACCGACGCAGTCATGTCCAGCAGCGTCGTTACGTTTTCGCCCCGCAAATACGCCGTTTTTATGCCGTTGAGCAGGTCATCGGGGGCGGAAAAAAGCTGTAAGCGACGTCACCGACACTGGAAGCGACCATCCCTGTACTGGATACGACCCTCCCTGTAGGCGTCAGATTTTCACTGGTACATGATCGGGATGACTCGATTGCAAGGCGCTGCGGTAGAGCTGTCGTCAGAACGCCACCAACCGCAACCCATAAGTGCGGTGGTCCACAGTCGGAACACTGCCAAAAAAAACACCAAGGAGTCCATCCATGAAAGGTTCCCCGTCGTTGTTGTTGGCCGCCCTGCTGAGTCTGCCGTTACTGGCGCAAGCCGCAGAACCGGCACAGTGCAGCCTCGTTAACTTCTCTGATGTCGGCTGGACCGACATCACCGCTACTACCGCCACCACTTCCGTTGTTCTCAACGCCCTCGGCTACAAGACCAAGACCACCATGATCTCCGTGCCCGTGACCTACAAGTCGCTGGCCGACGGCAAGAACATGGACGTGTTTCTCGGCAACTGGATGCCGACCATGGAGAACGACATCAAGCCGTATCGCGATGCCGGCACCGTCGACACCGTGCGCACCAACCTCAAGGGCGCCAAATACACCCTCGCCGTGCCGCAAGCCCTGTACGACAAAGGCCTGCATGACTTCGCCGACATCGCCAAATTCAAGAAAGAGCTCGACGGCAAGATCTACGGCATCGAGCCGGGCAACGACGGCAACCGGCTGATCCAGAGCATGATCGACAAGGATGCCTTCGGCCTGAAAACCGCAGGCTTCAAGATCGTCGAATCTTCCGAGGCCGGCATGCTCTCGCAAGTCGACCGGGCGCAGAAGCGCGACACCGCCGTGGTCTTCCTCGGCTGGGCACCGCACCCGATGAACAAGCGCTTCAAGATTCAATACCTGACCGGCGGCGACGACTTCTTCGGCCCCGATTTCGGCGCAGCCACCGTGGCGACCAACACCCGCAAGGGCTACGCCGAAGAATGCAGCAACGTCGGTCAGCTGTTGAAAAACCTGGAGTTCACCGTCGACATGGAAAGTGAACTGATGGGCAACATCCTCGACGACAAGATGAAGCCTGACGCGGCCGCCAAGGCCTGGCTGAAAAAGAATCCACAGGTGCTCGATACCTGGCTCGCTGGCGTGACCACCATTGACGGTAAACCAGGCCTGGAGGCCGTGAAAGCCAAGCTCGCGCCTTGATTTGAAAGGCACCGCTTATGCCGGGCAGGCGTGCCTGCCCGGGCTGTTAATTTCCTTGCATGCGGACGTTCACTACCATGCTGATTGATCAGAAAATACCTTTAGGCCAGTACATCGCGGGCTTCGTCGAATGGTTGACGCAACACGGCGCCAACACCTTCGACGCAATCGCCGTGACACTGGAAACGATGATCCACGGCGTGACGTTTGCGCTGACCTGGTTCAACCCGTTGGTGCTGATTGGCCTGATTGCCATCATCGCTCATCTGATTCAACGCAAGTGGGGCCTGACCGCGTTCGTGGTCGCCTCGTTCCTGCTGATCCTCAACCTGGGTTACTGGCAGGAAACCATGGAAACCCTCGCCCAGGTGCTGTTCGCCACCCTGGTCTGCGTGTTGATCGGCGTGCCGCTGGGCATCGTCGCCGCGCACAAACCGATGTTCTACACCATGATGCGGCCGGTGCTCGATCTGATGCAGACCGTACCGACCTTCGTTTACCTCATTCCTACCCTGACCCTCTTCGGGCTGGGTGTGGTTCCGGGCCTGATCTCCACGGTGGTCTTCGCCATCGCGGCGCCGATCCGCCTGACCTACCTGGGCATCCGCGATGTCCCGCAAGAACTGATGGACGCCGGCAAGGCCTTCGGCTGCTCGCGTCGCCAATTGCTCTCGAGGATCGAGCTGCCGCACGCCATGCCGAGCATCGCGGCCGGCATCACCCAGTGCATCATGCTGTCGCTGTCGATGGTGGTGATCGCGGCACTGGTCGGCGCCGACGGACTCGGCAAACCGGTGGTCAACGCACTGAACACTGCTGATATTGCGCTGGGCTTCGAAGCAGGCCTGGCAATCGTACTGCTGGCGATCATGCTCGACCGTATCTGCAAACAACCCGACGCCAAAGTAGGGGGTGACGCATGAGCATAATTCGCTTCGAAGACGTCGACGTAATCTTCTCCAAGGACCCGCGCGAGGCACTCAAGCTGCTCGATCAGGGCATGACCCGCAACGAGATCCTGAAGAAGACCGGTCAGATCGTCGGCGTGGAAAAAGCCACGCTGGACATCAACAAAGGCGAGATCTGCGTGCTGATGGGCCTGTCCGGATCGGGCAAGTCGAGCCTGCTGCGCTGCATCAACGGCCTCAACACCGTGAGCCGCGGCAAGCTATTCGTCGAGCATGAAAACCGCCAGATCGACATCGCGTCCTGCACGCCCGCCGAACTGAAGATGATGCGCACCAAGCGCATTGCCATGGTGTTCCAGAAGTTCGCCCTGATGCCGTGGCTGACGGTGCGCGAGAACATCAGTTTCGGTCTGGAAATGCAGGGTCGACCGGAGAAGGAACGCAAAAAACTGGTCGACGAAAAACTCGAACTGGTCGGCCTGACCCAATGGCGCAACAAGAAGCCGGACGAACTCTCCGGCGGCATGCAGCAGCGCGTCGGCCTCGCACGCGCGCTGGCCATGGACGCCGACATTCTGCTGATGGACGAACCGTTCTCGGCTCTCGACCCGCTGATCCGCCAGGGCCTGCAAGACGAATTGCTGGAACTGCAACGCAAGCTGAGCAAGACCATTGTGTTTGTCAGCCACGACCTTGATGAAGCTCTCAAACTCGGGAGCCGCATCGCGATCATGAAAGACGGCCGGATCATCCAGTACAGCGTGCCGGAAGAAATCGTCCTCAACCCGGCGGACGACTATGTGCGCACCTTCGTCGCCCACACCAACCCGCTCAACGTGCTCTGCGGCCGCAGCCTGATGCGCACGCTGGACAAGTGCAAACGCATCAACGGCTCGGTGTGCCTGGATCCTGGCGGCGACTCGTGGCTGGACCTGGCCGAAGGCAACACCATCAAAGGCGCGCGGCAGAACGGCTCGGTGCTGAATCTGCAGAACTGGGCACCGGGGCAAGCAGTGGAAGGCCTGGAGCGCAAGCCAACGCTGGTGGACTCGAACATCGGCATGCGTGATGCGCTGCAGATCCGTTATCAGACCGGCAACAAGCTGGTGCTGCACGATAACAATCATGTGGTGGGGATTCTCGGCGACAGCGAGTTGTATCACGCGTTGTTGGGCAAGAATCTGGGGTAAACCCCGCAGACACAAAACGCCGCGAGACGATCGCGGCGTGATCGTTCCCACGCTCCGCGTGGGAATGCAGCCCGGGACGCTCCGCGTCCCACAACAGCGGACGCAGAGCGTCCATTGATGCATTCCCACGCAGAGCGTGGGAACGATCATGCAAAAGGGGCTCAATCGAGCCCCTTTTGTTTTAGCTGTTTAGCTGTACACCCGGCCAAGAAGCTGCCGATGGCTTTCAAACTGATCCAGCACATCCCGCGTAATCTGCTCCGGGGTAAAGCCCATCAAGTCATAATCCTGGCTGCCGTTGTGCAGATACACCTCAGCCCGATAATAACGCTGACGCGCCTCATCCGATTGCGCCGACTCAGTTGGAGTCGCCAGATAACCATCCAGGCTCACTTCGTAAACGAAAGGGTTGCCCTCTTCCATCTCGACCCGCACGCCCATGCAGCGCTTGGCCTTGCCCAGCAGCGTCTGCACTTCAATGCCCTGATTGCGCAATTGCGCCGCTGCATCTTCCAGCGCCGGGGTGACGTGTTTGTCCATGAAGCGCTGCACCACCGATTGGCTCGGCTGCAGATCCAGTTGCGTCAGGCGCTCGCTGAAACCACGGCGTCCGCGCTCGGCCAGTTGCGCTTGCTCCTGCTCGATCTGCACGTCCTGGCGCATCGCCTTGTGCAGGCCGAACATGAAGCAGATCAGCACCACCGAGAACGGCAGGCCGGCCAGCACGACCATGGTCTGCATGGCTTCGAAGTTGCCGGCGAACAGCAGGCCGATGGTCACCAGGGTGATCACCACCGACCAGAAGATCCGCAGCCAGTGCGGCGCGTCTTCATCGACGTTGCCGCCTTTGCAGGAAAGATTCGCCATCATTACCGCGCCGGAGTCGGCCGGGGTCAGGAACAGCACGAAGCCGACGAAGATCGACACACCAATCACGACTTTCGACGCCGGGTAATGCTCAAGCAACTGATAGATCGCCATCGACGGCTGTTCCAGCGCCGTCTTGCCCAGCTCCACCGCGCCCTGATTCATCACCAGATCCAGCGCCGAGTTGCCGAAGATCGACAGCCACGCCAAGGTGAAGCCCAGCGGAATCAGCAGCACGCCAGCAACCAGCTCACGCACGCTGCGACCACGGGAAATCCGCGCAATGAACATGCCCACGAATGGCGCCCAGGAAATCCACCACGCCCAGTAGAACAGCGTCCACAGGCCCAGCCAGCGGTCGGACTTGGCGCTGTCGCCTTCATAGACGTACAGGTCGAAGGTCTTCAGCACCACGCCGTTGAGGTAGTCACCGATGTTCTGCACGAAACCGTTGAGCAGGTGCAGGGTCGGGCCGAACAGCAGGACGAAAATCAGCAGGCCGCTGAACAGCACGATGTTCAGGTTGGACAGACGACGGATGCCGTTTTCCACACCCGACACAGCGGCGATGGTCGCTACTGTGCTCATGACGATGATGACGATCAGCAGGTTGGTGTTGCTGTGCTCCATGCCGAACAGGTTTTCCAGCCCGGACGACACTTGCAGCGAGCCAATCCCCAGGTTGGTCACCAGACCCAGCAGGGTCACGAACATGCCGAAGCCGTCCACCGCGTGACCGGCAGCGCCTTTGACCCAACGCTCGCCGACCAATGGATACAGCGCCGAACGCAGCGCCAGCGGCTGGTTATGCCGATAGGCGAAATACGCCACGGCCAGGCCGACCAAAGCGTAAATTGCCCAGCCGTGCAGGCCCCAGTGCAGGAAGGTCAGTTGCACTGCCTGACGCGCGGCCATGTTGGTGGCCGAGGTGCCTTCCGGCGGATTGAAGTAGTGATCCAGCGGCTCGGACGCGCCGAAGTACAACAGCGAAATGCCGATGCCCGAGGAGAACAGCATCCCCGCCCAGGCGCCGTAACTGAAATCCGGGGTGTCGTCCTTGCTGCCCAGTTTGAGTTTGCCGTACGAGGAAAACGCCAGACCGACCACGAACACCAGGTAGGCGGCGATCACCACCATGTAGTACCAGCCGAAGCTGCGCGACAACCAGGCCTGGGCCATGCCCAACATTCTGCCGGCCTCTTGCGGGGCGATGATCAGAATGGCGGTCAACAACAGAATCAGCGCGGTCGAGGTGTAGAACACCCAACCGTTGACCGTCACCTTCTCGGGCGGGGTCTTTATTAGCGAGGCAGAACTCATGGCACAAATGCTCCAGGCAGTGCGAGAGAAGAACACAAGGCATCACGGAACCCGACCAATCGGTTAGTTGGCAGCCGACCGGCGGGTGATATAAAGACACTCCGAAAAAAGCCCGAACCTGCCGAAATGGCGTTGCGTATTCGCTTTCGTGGCCAGAGGCGACGGACGTTCATCCGAAACCTGGCCCCGAGCGTCTTGCCCTTTCAACACGTCCTTCGAATCGCGAACCGCGCCATGCCCCACGCAGGTTTCGAGCCGTTTCAGGTGTCGGTTTTTATCGTCATTACGCGTAGGAATTTTCTGTAGGCAGCGACGAATTGTCGCAGATCTTATTCTTTGTTGATTGAACGTTCAATCAAAACAAAATAGACTGGCCCTCAATCCGATCGGCGTCATTCGCCCCTCGGAAGGCCTAAGGAGATGTGCAAGATGCCCAAGGTCGGTATGCAACCCATCCGCCGCCAACAATTGATCGAAGCCACTTTGCAAGCGGTCGATCAGGTCGGAATGGGGGACGCCAGCATTGCGCTGATCGCCCGTTTGGCCGGTGTCTCGAATGGCATCATCAGTCATTACTTTCAGGACAAGAACGGCCTGATCGCCGCCACGATGCGGTACCTGATGACCGCCCTCAGCGAGAGCGTCACCGCTCGCCGTCAGGCGCTGGCCGATGACAGCCCACGGGCGCATCTGCAGGTGATCATCGAAGGCAACTTCGACGCCAGCCAGGTCAATGGCCCGGCAATGAAAACCTGGCTGGCCTTCTGGGCCACCAGCATGCACCAGCCGTCTTTGCACAGGTTGCAGCGGATCAACGATCACCGTCTGTATTCCAACCTGTGCTGCCAGTTCCGCCGTGTGCTGCCGCTCGAAGATGCGCGCAGCGCCGCCCGGGGTCTGGCAGCGTTGATTGACGGCTTGTGGTTGCGCGGCGCGCTGTCGGGAGACGCTTTCGACACGGCGCAGGCGCAACAGATCGCTTACGAATACATGGATTTCCAATTGGCCAAGAAGGTGAGCTAGAGCACACAGAATATGCTCGGCCCCTGAACTCCACCGCAGCGTGATCGCGGTGGTCAACGCCAACCACCAATGCACTTGCGAGGACACTATGGCCCGTTTCGAACTGCAAAAACTCTACATCGATGGCGCGTACACCGACGCCGGCAGCGACGCCACCTTCGAAGCCATCAACCCGGCGAACGGTGAAGTCCTCGCACTGGTGCAACGTGCGACCAAAGACGACGTCGAGCGCGCCGTGGTCAGCGCCGAAAAGGGCCAGAAAATCTGGGCCGCGATGACCGCCATGGAGCGTTCGCGCATCCTGCGCCGCGCCGTCGACATCCTGCGCGAGCGCAACGATGAGCTGGCCGCGCTGGAAACCCTGGACACCGGCAAATCCTTCTCCGAAACCAAGTACGTCGACATCGTCACCGGCGCTGACGTGCTGGAATACTACGCAGGCCTGGTGCCCGCCATCGAAGGCGAGCAGATCCCGCTGCGTGACACCTCGTTCGTTTACACCCGTCGCGAGCCGCTGGGCGTGGTCGCCGGTATCGGCGCGTGGAACTACCCGATCCAGATCGCCCTGTGGAAATCCGCTCCAGCCCTGGCGGCCGGTAACGCGATGATCTTCAAGCCAAGCGAAGTCACCTCGCTGACCACTCTGAAACTGGCTGAGATCTACACCGAAGCCGGCGTGCCGAACGGCGTGTTCAACGTCCTGACCGGCAGCGGCCGCGAAGTCGGCACCTGGCTGACCGAGCACCCGCGCATCGAAAAAATCTCCTTCACCGGTGGCACCGACACCGGCAAGAAAGTCATGGCCAGCGCCTCGGCTTCGTCGCTCAAGGACGTGACCATGGAACTGGGCGGCAAGTCGCCGCTGATCATCTGCGACGACGCCGATCTCGATCGCGCCGCCGACACGGCGATGATGGCCAACTTCTACAGCTCCGGTCAGGTCTGCACCAACGGCACTCGCGTATTCGTACCGGCGCATCTGAAAGCCGCGTTCGAGGCCAAGATCGTTGAGCGCGTTGCGCGCATCCGCGTTGGCAACCCGGAAGACGAAAACACCAACTTCGGCCCGCTGGTCAGCTTCCCGCACATGGAAAGCGTGTTGGCTTACATCGCCAAGGGTAAAGAAGAAGGCGCACGCGTGCTGTGCGGCGGCGGTCGACTGACCGACGGCGAATTCGCCAAAGGCGCGTTCGTTGCGCCAACCGTGTTCACCGACTGCACCGACGACATGACCATCGTGCGCGAAGAGATCTTCGGCCCGGTGATGGCGATCCTCTCCTACGAAACCGAAGAAGAAGTGATCCGCCGTGCCAACGACACCGACTTCGGCCTGGCCGCCGGTATCGTTACCAAAGACCTGAACCGCGCGCACCGCGTGATCCATCAACTGGAAGCCGGTATCTGCTGGATCAACGCCTGGGGCGAGTCCGACGCAAAAATGCCGGTCGGCGGCTACAAGCAGTCGGGTGTTGGCCGTGAGAACGGGATCAGCTCGCTGAACAACTTCACCCGCATCAAATCGGTACAGGTCGAGCTGGGCGATTACGTCTCGGTGTTCTGATCAGACTCAGAGTCCGGGTGGGGCCATTGTGGCGAGGGGATTCATCCCCGTCGGGCTGCGAAGCGGCCCCCCTCCAGACACTGCAATTCTCCAGACAGAACCAGTCGCCGACTCTGCGACTGCTGCGCAGCCGAACGGGGATAAATCCCCTCGCCACAGGTGCGCGGTCACAGTTGACCTGACCAACTTCAAAGAGGGTGCATTCAATGTCCCAAGAATTCGATTACATCATCATCGGTGCCGGCTCGGCCGGTAACACCCTGGCGACCCGTCTGACTGAAGACGAAGGCGTCACCGTTCTGTTGCTCGAAGCCGGGGGGCCGGACTACCGCCTCGACTTCCGTACCCAAATGCCCGCTGCGCTGGCGTTCCCGCTGCAGGGTCGTCGTTACAACTGGGCCTACGAAACCGATCCAGAGCCACACATGGACGGGCGCCGGATGGAATGCGGTCGCGGCAAAGGCCTCGGCGGCTCTTCGCTGATCAACGGCATGTGCTACATCCGTGGCAACGCCATGGACTACGACGGCTGGGCGAAACTGCCGGGCCTGGAAGACTGGTCGTACCTCGATTGCCTGCCGTACTTCCGCAAAGCCGAAACCCGTGACATCGGCCCGAACGATTACCACGGTGGCGACGGCCCGGTCAGCGTGACCACGCCGAAAGCCGGCAACAACCCGCTGTTCCACGCCATGGTTGAAGCCGGCGTGCAGGCCGGTTACCCGCGTACCGAAGACCTCAACGGTTACCAGCAGGAAGGCTTCGGCCCGATGGACCGCACCGTGACGCCGAACGGCCGCCGTGCTTCCACCGCCCGTGGCTACCTCGACATCGCCAAGAAGCGTTCGACCCTGACCATCGTCACCCACGCCCTGACCGACAAGATTCTCTTTGAAGGCAAGCGCGCGGTCGGCGTGCGTTACCTGATCGGCGACGCTGAAGAACGTGTTGAAGCCAAGGCGCGCAAGGAAGTCCTGCTGTGCTCCGGCGCCATCGCTTCGCCGCAGATTCTGCAGCGCTCCGGTGTCGGCCCGGCGAAATTGCTGGAAAGTCTCGACATCCCGGTGGTCCACGATCTGCCGGGCGTCGGTGAAAACCTGCAGGATCACCTTGAGCTGTACCTGCAATACGCCTGCACCCAACCGGTTTCGCTGTATCCGTCGCTGCTCTGGTACAACCAGCCGGCGATCGGTGCCGAGTGGCTGTTCAACGGCACCGGCATCGGCGCCAGCAACCAGTTCGAGGCCGGCGGTTTCATTCGTTCGCGTCCGGAATTCGAGTGGCCGAACATCCAGTACCACTTCCTGCCGGTGGCGATTAACTACAACGGCAGCAACGGTGTGAAAGAGCACGGTTTCCAGGCGCACATGGGTTCCATGCGCTCGCCGAGCCGTGGCCGCATCCAGGTCAAATCCAAGGATCCGCGCCAGCACCCGAGCATCCTGTTCAACTACATGGCCACCGAGCAGGACTGGCAGGAATTTCGCGACGGCATCCGCCTGACCCGCGAAATCATGCAGCAGCCGGCCCTCGACGCGTTCCGTGGTCGCGAAATCAGCCCGGGCATCGACGTGCAAACCGATGAGCAGCTCGACAAGTTCATCCGCGAACACGCCGAAACCGCGTTCCACCCGTCCTGCTCGTGCAAGATGGGCACCGACGAGATGGCCGTGGTCGATGGCGAAGGTCGTGTGCACGGCATGCAGAGCCTGCGCGTGGTCGATGCCTCGATCATGCCGATCATCACCACCGGCAACCTCAACGCGCCGACGATCATGATGGCCGAGAAAATCGCCGACAGGATCCGTGGCCGCAAGCCGCTGCCGCGCAGCAACGCTGCTTATTACGTCGCGAACGGCGCGCCGGTCAAAGGCAAGCCGATGCGGGATATTACCCCTGCGGCTCAGTAAGACGTAATACCGAGGCGCGACCTTCGCGAGCAGGCTCGCTCCCACATTGGAATGCATTTCAACTGTGGGAGCGAGCCTGCTCGCGAAGAGGCCCTCACAGCAACACACAATTCCCCGCTGCACTGTAAATTCCCCTACACCCCCTCTTCACTTGATCCTACCCCCACGCAGGCCTACTCTAGACCTCGCGTAACCGTTTCACCCCTCCCCGCTGTCGCCATGCCGCTACTCCATTACAAGGAGGTTCTCGAATGTTCAATTTCCACCCCCAGCTCAAGCAGCGCTTTGCTGCCTTGCGCACGGGCGCTGAATTTTTTTCCCTGCGGTATGTGCGCGAGTCCGGGCAGTTTCTGTCGGTGCGCAAGAACGTCGCCGAACCGCCGAGCCTGAGCCGCGATGAAGGCGCAATGCTCACCGTGCGCGTGAATGGCGTCGAAGCCTACGCGGCGACCAATGACCTCTCGCAACAAGGCCTGCAAGCCGCCCTCGAGCGCGCCGAGCAACAGGCCCGCCGGCTCAAGCCGCACGCCTTGCTCGATCTGCGCGAGCAGACGCTTTCCAGTGACCGCGCTGATTATTTTTCACCCAACCTCGAACAGCCCTTCCCGTCCCTGAGCGAATGCTTCGATCTGCTCGGTGCGGAATCCGCCTCGGTGCCCAAGGATGAACGCCTGGTCAATTGGCAGGTGAGCATCGGCATCACCCATGTCGAGCAGATCTACCTGAGCAGCGCCGGCGCCGAATTGCGCCAGGCCCAGCGCTTCGTCTATCCGAGCCTCGACGTCACCGCCTACGACGGCAACGACAGCCAGACCCGCAGCCTCGGCCGCGAGAACTTCGGCCAACAGGGTGGCGCTGATGTCATCAGCCGCTGCGGCCTGGTCGGTGCCGGTCCGCAAGTCGCCGACCAGGCCCTGCAACTGCTGCTCGCGCCGAACACCCCGCAAGGCCCGCGCGACCTGCTGCTGATGCCCGATCAGATGATGCTGCAGATCCATGAATCCATCGGTCACCCGCTGGAGCTCGACCGCATCCTCGGCGATGAGCGCAATTACGCCGGCACCAGTTTCGTCAAGACCAGCGATTTCGGCAGCCTGCAATACGGCTCGAACCTGCTCAACGTAACCTTCGACCCGGGCATCCCCGAAGAACTTGCCAGCTACGGCCATGACGACGACGGCACTGCGGCGAGCAAACAATTCCTGATTCGCGACGGCCTGTTGCTGCGCCCATTGGGCGGGGCGCTGTCGCAGTATCGCGCCGGCCTCGAAGGCGTTGCCAACAGCCGCGCCTGCGGCTGGAACCGGCCGCCGATCGACCGCATGGCCAACCTCAACATCGAGCCGGGCGATCAGACGCTGGAGCAGATGATCGGCGGTATCGAGCACGGCATTCTGATGAGCACCAATCGCTCGTGGTCGATCGACGATGCGCGCAACAAATTCCAGTTCGGCTGCGAATGGGGCCAGTTGATCGAGCATGGTGAACTTAAAGGCGTGGTGAAAAATCCCAACTACCGGGCCATTTCCGCGCACTTCTGGAAGAGCCTGCGCGCCGTCGGCGATGCCAACACCGTCAAGGTGCTGGGCACGCCGAACTGCGGCAAGGGCGAACCGAACCAGGTGATTCGCGTCGGCCACGCTTCGCCGGCCTGCGTATTCAGCAACATTGATGTGTTTGGGGGAGACGCCTGATGAGCATTTCGAAGCGTCAGTCCGACGCCTTCAAGGTCATGGTCAACTGGCTGCGCGACAGCGTGCGCGAGCCGGAACAGTTCACGCTCAGCTACGCCGCCGAAGCCTCGGCGTTCGTGCGCTTCAATCACGCCAAGGTGCGCCAGGCCGGGCAAGTGCAACAGGCCAACGTCGGCCTGAAACTGATCGACGACGGTCGCCACGCCGACCTGCAGATCACCTTGTCCGGGGATCAGGAAGCCGATCTGCAACGCCTCGCCGAAGGCTTGCAACAACTGCGCGAAACCTTGCCGCTGCTGCCGCAGGATCCGTACCTGCTGCTCAATCACAACAGCTGGCAGAGCACGCACGTACAAGCGCATCCGCTGCCGGACACCGAAGATGTCGTCGGGCAAATCTGCGCCGCCGCTGAAGGTCTCGATCTGGTCGGTTTCTATGCTGCCGGCCCGATCAGCCGCGGTTTCGCCAGCTCCGCCGGCGCGTTCGGCTGGCATGAAGCCAACAGTTTCAACTTCGACTTCAGCCTGTTCCACGAAAACGGCGAAGCGGTGAAGGCCAGCTACGCCGGGCACGACTGGAGCGACGAGGGTTTCGCCCGGCGTTTCGCCCAGGCCCGCGAACAGCTGGAGTTTCTCGGCCGACCGTTACGCACTTTGGCACCGGGACAGTACCGCGCCTATCTGGCACCGGCGGCACTGGAAGAAATTATGGGCATGCTCAGTTGGGGCGGGTTCTCGGCGCAATCAATCGCCAGCAAGAGCAGTCCGTTGCAGAAACTCTACGTCGGCGATCAGGCGTTCAGTCCGCTGGTGTCGCTGGATGAGAAAGTCAGCGAATCCCTGAGTCCGGCGTTTTCCGCCGAGGGATATCCGCGCAGCGATCTGCGTCTGATCATCGAAGGCCGGGCCGGTGATCAACTGGTCGGCTCGCGCAGCGCGGCGGAATATGGTCTGGCGGCGAACGGTGCGGGCGGCGGCGAAATGCCCAGTGCGTTGAACATGGCCGCCGGTGATCTGTCGCAAGAACAGATCCTCAAGCAGTTGGGCACCGGGCTGTACATCAGCAACCTGTGGTACCTGAACTACTCGGATCAACCGGCGGCGCGCATGACCGGCATGACCCGCTTCGCGACCTTCTGGGTCGAGAACGGCGAAATCCAGGCGCCGGTCAGCACCATGCGTTTCGACGACAGCGCCTACAACCTGCTCGGCTCGCAGTTGGAAGCGTTGACTACCGAGCGTGAATTGCTCCTGTCGGCGAGTACCTACAGCCAGCGCAATACCTCGTCATCGCTGTTGCCGGGGGCGCTGGTCAGCCGGTTGACCCTAACGCTGTAAAACAAAGATCCCCGGCACACAGGGGATCACCTGTTGGAATAGAAACTGTGGCGAGGGGATTTATCCCCGATGGACTGCGCAGCAGTCCCGTTTTTTGGGGGCCGCTGCGCGCCCCGGCGGGGATAAATCCCCTCGCCACAGGGTTTCATGTTTGAACAAAAATCTGGATTAACCACCCACACGAGGTTCCATGCCCAACCGCCCGCCTCTCGACGCCATCACCGCCCGCTGGTTGCCGTGGGTCGTCGCCATTGCGTTCTTCATGCAGTCCCTCGACGGGACCATCCTCAACACCGCGCTGCCGGCCATGGCCAGCGATCTGGCCGAAGACCCGTTGCGCATGCAGGGTGTGATCATCGCCTACATGCTCACCGTGGCCCTGCTGATCCCGGCCTCCGGCTGGATCGCCGACCGCTTTGGCACCAAGAAAATCTTCTTCGGCGCGATTCTGCTGTTCAGCTTCGGCTCGTTGCTCTGCGCTTTGTCCAGCAGCCTGAGCATGCTCATCGGTGCACGGGTGATTCAGGGCCTCGGCGGTGCGCTGATGCTGCCGGTCGGGCGACTGGTGGTGCTGCGTGCCTACCCGCGCTCGGAACTGGTGCGGATCATGGGTTTCATCACCATTCCCGGCCTGCTCGGCCCGCTGATCGGCCCGACCATGGGCGGCTGGATGGTGGAATACGTGACGTGGCACTGGATCTTCCTGATCAATCTGCCGGTCGGGGTGATCGGCTGTTATGCGGTGTGGAAATTCATTCCCGACCTGCGCGGCACGGAGCGCACGCGCTTCGATAGCCTCGGCTTTCTGCTGTTCGGCGCGGCGATGATCCTCATCACCATTGCCATGGAAGGTCTTGGTGAACTGCACCTGCCGCACCTGCGGGTGATGTTGCTGCTGTTCGCCGGCATGGCCTGTCTGGCGGCGTACTGGCTGCGCGCCGGGCACATCGAAAACCCGTTGTTCGCGCCGTCATTGTTCAAGACCCGCACCTTCGCCGTCGGCATTCTCGGCAACCTGTTCGCGCGACTGGGCAGCGGCGCTTTGCCGTTCCTGGTGCCGTTGCTGCTGCAAGTGGCGTTGGGCTATTCGCCGTCGCAAGCGGGGATGAGCATGTTGCCGCTGGCCGCTGCGGCGATGATCGCCAAGTGGGTCGCGCGGCCGCTGATCGAACGCCTCGGCTATCGCATCGTCCTCACCGGCAACACGCTGGCGCTGGGGATCATGCTGGCGAGCATGGGCCTGGTCAGCGAGCAGACGCCGTACTGGCTGCTGCTGTGCCTGCTAGCCGTGCTGGGTGCAATCAACTCGCTGCAATTCACCGCGATGAATACGGTGACGCTGATCGACCTCGACGATGCCAGCGCCAGCAGCGGCAACAGTCTGCTGTCGGTGGTAGCGCAGTTGTCGCTGAGCCTCGGCGTGGCTTGCGCCGGTGCGCTGCTCGGCGGCTTCACTGCGAAGGTCGGCAACGATGGCGTGGAAACCGTGCTCGGCGCGTTCCAACTGACCTTCGTCACGGTCGGCGTGATGGCGATGCTGGCGGCGACGATTTTCTCGCAGCTGTCCAAGGAAGACGGGCGCCGGGCGAAACGGCCACAGGAGCACATCGAACACTGATTGTGCTGGAGGACATCTGTGGCTGCTGAAGGACTTCCGTGGCGAGGGGATTTATCCCCGCTGGGTTGCGCAGCAGCCCCAAAAAGGTTGGATGCGGTCAGCCTGATGAATTGAGGTGGCAGGTATTGGGGGTGCTGCGCACCCCAGCGGGGATAAATCCCCTCGCCACAGATAAATCCCCTCGCCACAGGTAATCCCTGCCTCGGGTTCAATCGCTGTTCGTCCAGAACTGTCGAGGAAACGGGCACGGGGCTGCTACACTGCGCGACATTTTGTTTTGCAGGCCAGTCCCGTGACCACCATCGCCACCGCTTTTAATACTCTGCCGCTGTCCGCCGCCATGCTGGCTAACCTCGAATCACTCGGTTATGCCCAGATGACGCCAATCCAGGCGCAGAGCTTGCCGGTGATCCTCAAGGGGATGGACCTGATCGCCCAGGCCAAGACCGGCAGCGGCAAGACCGCCGCGTTCGGCATCGGCCTGCTCAACCCGATCAACCCGCGCTACTTCGGTTGCCAGGCGCTGGTGATCTGCCCGACCCGCGAGCTGGCCGACCAGGTGGCCAAGGAAGTCCGCCGTCTGGCCCGCGCCGAAGACAACATCAAGGTCCTGACCCTGTGCGGCGGCGTGTCGTTCGGCCCGCAGATCGCTTCGCTGGAACACGGCGCGCACATCATCGTCGGCACTCCGGGGCGCATTCAGCAGCACTTGCGCAAGGGTTCGCTGGTGCTCGATGGCCTGAACACGCTGATCCTCGATGAAGCCGACCGCATGCTCGACATGGGTTTCTACGACGCCATCGAAGACATCATCATCAAGACCCCGGAGCGCCGGCAAACTCTGCTGTTCTCCGCGACCTACCCGGTGGGCATCAAGCAACTGGCTTCGAAATTCATGCGCGATCCGCAGACCGTCAAGGCTGAAGCCTTCCACGACGACACGCAGATCGAGCAGCGCTTCTACGAGATTTCTCCGGAAGAGCGCATGAGCGCGGTGACCAAAGTCCTGCACCACTTCCGTCCGGCGTCCTGCGTGGCGTTCTGCTTCACCAAGCAGCAAGTGCAGGAAACCGTCGATCACCTGACCGCCAAAGGCATTTCCGCCGTCGGCCTGCACGGCGATCTGGAACAGCGTGACCGCGATCAGGTGCTGGCGATGTTCGCCAACCGCAGCACCTCGGTGCTGGTCGCCACCGACGTCGCAGCCCGTGGTCTGGACATCGATGCGCTGGACATGGTGATCAACGTCGAGCTGGCGCGCGATTCGGAAATCCACATTCACCGCGTCGGCCGTACCGGTCGCGCGGGCGAGAAAGGCATCGCCATCAGCCTGGTCGCGCCGTCCGAAGCTCATCGTGCGCAAGCCATCGAACAACTGCAGAAAGCGCCGCTGAACTGGGATCAGATCGACAACCTCAAGTCCCAGGGCCTGGCACCGCTGCAACCGCCGATGACCACCCTGTGCATCGGCGCTGGCCGTAAAGACAAAGTGCGCCCGGGCGACATTCTTGGCGCACTGACCGGCGAAGCGGGCATTCCCGGTGCGCAGGTCGGCAAGATCGCGATCTTCGATTTCCAGGCCTACGTCGCCGTTGAACGCACCGTGGCCATGCAGGCCTTGCAGCGCCTGAACGACGGCAAGATCAAGGGCCGCTCGTTGCGCGTGCGTATTCTGTAAGCGATCTCCCATCCATAGGAGATCCCCTGTGGGAGCGAGCCTGCTCGCGAATGCAAACTGTCAGTCGACATCATTGTTGAACGACACAACGCTTTCGCGAGCAGGCTCGCTCCCACAGTTTGTTTTGTAGCGACCCACCAAGAGGACACCGTTTTGCGCTCTACCGAAGTCGTGATCATTGGCGCTGGCGCGGCCGGCTTGATGTGTGCCCTGACCGCCGCCGGGCGCGGGCGTCAGGTGTTGCTGCTCGACCACGCGAACAAGGCCGGCAAGAAAATCCTCATGTCCGGCGGTGGCCGCTGCAATTTCACCAACATGTACACCGAACCGAGCAATTTCCTTTCGCAGAACCCGCATTTCTGCAAATCGGCGCTGGCGCGTTACACCCAGTGGGATTTCATCGGCCTGGTCGGCAAACACGGCGTGCCGTACCACGAGAAGAAACTCGGCCAGCTGTTCTGCGATAACAAATCCAGCGACATTCTCGGCATGCTCCTTGATGAGTGCGATCAGGCCGGCGTCGAGCTGCACCTGGACACCTCGATCCAGACCATCGAAAAAACCGACAGCGGTTATCTGCTCGACACCACCCTCGGCCAAGTCCAGTGCCAGTCGCTGGTGATCGCCACCGGCGGGCTATCGATTCCGACCCTGGGCGCCACCGGTTTCGGTTATCAAGTCGCCAAACAGTTCGGCCATGAACTGCTGCCGACCCGCGCCGGTCTGGTGCCGTTCACCATCACCGACCAGCTCAAAGAGTTGTGCACAGAGCTGTCCGGCACCTCGGTGGATTGTCTGGTCAGCTGCAACGAGCAGAGCTTTCGCGAGAACATTCTGTTCACTCACCGTGGCCTCAGCGGCCCGGCGATTCTGCAGATTTCCTCGTTCTGGGAGTCTGGCGATACGGTAGAGATCAACCTGCTGCCGGATCACGACGCGGCGAGCTGGTTGCAACAGCAAGTCGCCGAGCGTCCGAACAGCGAGCTGAAGACTTTGCTTGGCGAGATCTTCACCAAGAAGATGGCCAATCTGCTGGCGGACAACTGGTTTGTCTCCAAACCGATGAAGCAGTACACCCACGCCGAACTGGCGGAGATTGCCGAGAAACTCGGCAGCTGGAAGGTTGTGCCGGCGGGGACTGAAGGCTATCGCACGGCTGAGGTGACCCTGGGCGGCGTCGACACCCGCGAGGTGTCGTCCAAGACCATGGAGTCGCTGAAAAGCCCGAGGCTGTACTTTATTGGTGAAGTGCTCGACGTCACCGGGCATCTGGGCGGCTTCAATTTCCAATGGGCCTGGGCCTCGGGCTACGCTGCGGCGCAGTACGCTTAACTCAAGGCCAAATACAAAAACCTGTGGGAGCGAGCCTGCTCGCGAATGCGGTGTACCAGTCGACATCAATGTTGAATGACACTCCGCTTTCGCGAGCAGGCTCGCTCCCACAGTGGTTTATGGTGTAAGTAAAAGGAACACTTTTTGCTGTCAGATGTGCTCGGCGCCATTGCGTCGGCGTCATTACTGGCTCAATTTAGCGGCATCGCCTCGGAAGGCCTTCGCACTTCATGTCCTCGACCTCGTTTCGTCAGTCTTTGCGGCGCCTGTGGGCGCTGGATAAATTCAGCTACAGCGTGCGGGTATTCATCGCCCTGACCGGCAGCATGGCGCTGTGCTGGTATCAGGATGAAATGGGCCTGCTGATCCCGTTGTTCCTCGGCATCATCGCCAGCGCCCTGGCCGAGACCGACGACAGTTGGCAGGGGCGTCTCAACGCTCTGGCGGTGACGCTGGTGTGTTTCAGCATCGCCGCGCTGTCGGTGGAATTGCTCTTTCCCTACCCGATCATTTTTGCCGTGGCCCTGGCGCTGGCCAGTTTCGGCCTGACCATGCTCGGCGCGCTGGGCGAGCGATACGGTGCGATCGCCTCGGCGACCCTGATTCTCTCGGTGTACACGATGATCGGCGTCGATCAGCGCGGCGGCGCGGTTACCGATTTCTGGCATGAACCGATGCTGCTGGTCGCTGGCGCGGCGTGGTACGGCCTGCTGTCGGTGCTGTGGCAGGCGCTGTTTTCCAATCAACCGGTGCAGCAGAGTCTGGCGCGGCTGTTCCGCGAACTGGGCCTGTACCTGAAGCTGAAATCCTCGCTGTTCGAGCCGATCCGGCAGATGGACGTCGAAGCCCGCCGCCTCGAACTGGCGCAGCAGAATGGCCGGGTGGTCGCCGCACTGAACACGGCCAAGGAAATCATCCTGCACCGGGTCGGTAACGGTCGGCCCGGCTCGAAAGTCAGCCGCTATCTGAAGCTGTATTTCCTCGCGCAGGACATTCACGAACGCGCCAGCTCTTCGCACTACCCTTACAACGCGCTGGCCGAGGCGTTCTTCCACAGCGACGTGCTGTTCCGCTGCCAGCGCCTGCTGCGCCAGCAAGGCAAGGCCTGCCGGGCCTTGGCCGAGTCAATCCAGATGCGCCAGCCGTTCATCTACGACGCCAGTTTCGCCGAAGCCCTGAACGACCTGCATGCCTCCCTCGAACACTTGCGCATCCAGAGCAACCCGGCATGGCGCGGCCTGCTGCGCTCGCTGCGCGCCCTGGCGGCCAACCTCGGCACCCTCGACCGCCTGCTCAGCGACGCCAGTAACCCCGATGCTCTGGCGGACGCCACTGACAGCAGCCTGCTCGACCGTTCACCGCGCAATCTCAAGGACGTGTGGATTCGCCTGCGCACGCAACTGACGCCGACCTCGCTGCTGTTCCGCCATGCCCTGCGCCTGCCGCTGGCACTGAGCATCGGCTACGGCATGGTGCACCTGATCCACCCGTCGCAAGGCTACTGGATCATTCTCACCACGCTGTTCGTCTGCCAGCCGAATTACGGCGCCACCCGGCGCAAACTCGGCCAGCGGATCATCGGCACGGCCATTGGCCTGACGGTGGCCTGGGCGCTGTTCGATCTGTTCCCCAACCCGGTAGTGCAATCGTGCTTCGCCATTGCTGCCGGCGTGGTGTTCTTCACCAATCGCACCACTCGCTACACCCTGGCGACGGCGGCGATCACGATCATGGTGCTGTTCTGCTTCAATCAGGTCGGCGATGGCTACGGGCTGTTCCTGCCACGGTTGTTCGATACCTTGCTCGGCAGTTTGATTGCGGGTCTGGCGGTGTTCCTGTTTCTGCCGGACTGGCAGGGTCGGCGCCTGAACAAAGTGCTGGCCAACACCCTGACCTGCAACAGCATCTACCTGCGCCAGATCATGCAGCAATACGCCGCCGGCAAGAGCGACGACCTCGCCTATCGCCTGGCCCGACGCAACGCGCATAACGCCGATGCGGCGCTGTCGACGACACTGGCGAACATGCTTATGGAGCCGGGGCATTTCCGTAAGGAGGCGGATGTCGGCTTCCGCTTCCTGGTGCTGTCGCACACTTTGCTCAGTTACCTGTCCGGGCTCGGTGCGCACCGTGAAACGCAACTGCCGGCGGATGTGCGCGAGCATCTGATCGGAGGCGCCGGGGTGAAACTGGCGACCAGCATCGACGAAATCGCTCAAGGCCTTGCGAGCAAGCAGCCGATTGCAATTCAGAGTGATGAAGAAGAAGCGCTGGCCAATGAGCTGGAACAGATGCCGGATGAAATCGATGAAGGGCAGCGGTTGGTGCAGACGCAGCTGGCGCTGATTTGCCGGCAGTTGGGGCCGCTTCGGACATTGGCGGCGCATTTGATTAAGGACACTGCCGAAATCAGCGGCGCCTGAGACGACGCGTTCGCGAGCAGGCTCGCTCCCACAGGGTATGCATTTCAAATTGGGGGAGCGAGCCTGCTCGCGAAGAGGTCATCAGCCACAAAGAAAATGCCGGATCACCCTTCACATTCCATGCCGCCGCAATAACTTCTCATAAGTCCCGTCAGCCTTCATCGCTGCAATCGCCCGGTCAAACCCGGCGACGATCTGCTCATGCTGCGGATTCTTCAGGCTGACCAGAATATGCAGGCTGTTTTCACTCAACGGTTTGGGTAAAAACTCCACCGAATTGCGCACCTTGGCCGATTCCCGGGCCAGGTAATACTTCGCTACGTACTCATCCTCAAGCGTCAGCTTGACCCGATCCGCCGCGAGCATGCGCACGCCCATGGCGAAGTTGTGCACGGGCACTTTCTGCATCGCCGTGTCGGCATCGAACGGGACGGAATAGGCATAGCCGCGCACCACCGCGATCGGATAGGTGTGCAATTGCTCGAGGCTGTTGTATTCAATGGGTGCGTCTTTGCGCTTGAGGAAGCGGATGCGGTTGATCAGGTACTCACCGGAAAACTGGCCGATCTGCGTGCGCTCGTCGTTGTACCAGGCATTGACCAGCACGTCGTAACGCCCCTCGCCAATCCCCAGCAATGCGCGCGCCCACGGCACTTGCTCGTAACCGCTGGCATAACCGGCGCGAGCCAGTGCGGTGCTGACAATGTCGGTGGCCAGTCCACCGTTGACCAATGCATCGTCGGTAAACGGCGGCCAGTTATCGAACGCCAGCCGCAGCTTCTGCGCCGCAGCATCCTGGCCGAGCACCAGCAGTCCGATCAAAGCAACGGCTTGAAGCAATCGCAGCATGCTTGAACATCCTCAGCGGGCAACCGCCCGACGTGGTTTCACGTCAAAACCCAAGACCCCTTACCGGCAAAACCCAAGCATTGAACATTAGCTCATGGGAGCCAGTGGACAGTGCTCTTGAGCAGATTACACAAAGTCGCAGCCAGCGTGAGAAAGGAATAGTGGCATTTTGACCTTTATCACAGACTGTTGCGCCATACAGACATACGGCGCTGCTGCGCTTAGTATCGGGCGACATGGTCAAGGAATCGAAAAATGACAATCGAGTGGATCTGCAAACATCATCGTGATCTGGGCAAAGAGCAGTTGTACGCCCTGTTGAAGCTGCGCTCTGACGTATTCGTGGTCGAACAGAAATGTGCTTATCCGGACCTCGACGGCCAGGATCTGGAGGGCGATACCCATCACCTGATGGGTTGGGAGGATGATCAGCTGATGGCTTATCTGCGCCTGCTGGACCCGGAATCCCAGGGCGGCGACGTGGTGATTGGCCGCGTGGTGACGGCGCCCGCCGGCCGTGGCAAAGGGTTGGGCCACGCGATGATGGAACAGGCGCTGAAGCAGGCCGAAAAGCACTGGCCGCAGGTGCCGATCTATCTGTCGGCGCAGGCGCATTTGCAGGGGTATTACGGCAAGTACGGGTTTGTCGCAGTCGGCGAGGAATATCTCGAGGATGACATTCCGCACATCGGCATGCGTCGTTCTTGAGGGCCCTTTCGCGAGCAGGCTCGCTCCCACAGGGAATGTATATCCATTGTGGGAGCGAGCCTGCTCGCGAAGGCGTAAGAACCGTCGGCGCAGAAATCAGGGGTATTCCAGCACCGCTTTTATCTGCCGCAAATTGCGCTCGATCCACCCGCGATCAATCGCTCCCCACTCACGAATCCGATAGCGCCCCGCATGATTGCGCGCGCCCTCCTCCTGTTCGAATTCACAGACAATATCCAGATCGGCCAGCGCGGCAATCGTGTCCTGGGCGGTGCGTCGAGGCATGCCGGTGACTTCGGTCAACGCCGGCACACTCGGCGCCAGGCCACTGTCGATCAGATAGGCCACGTACAAACGGCGATAGAAACTGCTTTTGGTCTTGCTGACGTCCATCCACACCTTCCTGATTGGTCAAGCCTGCATATCCCGCCACGTCAGGTACACGCGCAGATCGAACTCGATCTGGTGATACCCCGGCAGCATGTGCTCGCACAGTTTATAGAACGCCTTGTTGTGGTCCGATTCCTTGAAGTGCGCCAGCTCGTGCACGACGATCATCTTCAGAAAATCCGGCGCGGCGTCCTTGAACAGCGCGGCGATGCGGATTTCCTTGTTGGCCTTGAGCTTGCCGCCCTGCACCCGTGACACCGTGCTGTGCAGACCGAGCGCGCGGTGGGTCAGGTCGAGGCGGTTGTCGAACAGCACTTTGTCGATGGCCGGCGCATTGCGCATGTACTGCTGCTTGAGATCCAGCGCGTAGCTGTACAAGGCCTTGTCGCTTTGCACGTCGTGTCGCCCTGAATAGCGCTGATTCAGGTATTCACCCAGGCGCCCTTCGGCTATCAGTTGGCGCACCTGATCCTGCAATTGTGCGGGGTAGGCTTGGAGGTACTTCAACACAGTCATGGACGAGCGACGCGGTTCGAAAAAGGTCCGCCAGTGTAGCGAATTCAACCGGGCAACGCGCTCCAGTCAAACGGTTCGACGAAGCTGACCGCGTCTTCGGCGATCAACGGCCGCGCGACGAGGAAGCCCTGCACGTACTCGCAACCATGGGCTTGCAGCCACTGATATTGCTCGAGGGTTTCCACTCCTTCGGCGATTACCAGCAGGCCGTATTGCTTGCAAAGGTCGATGACCATGCGCACCAGCGCCGCATCTCGTGGCGAGTCCGGCAAGCGCGCGATCAAGTGGCGGTCGAGTTTCAGCGTATCCAGTTCGAGATCGCGCAGATGCGCCAGCGAGCACGGTCCCGAACCAAAATCATCCAGCGCCACGCGCACCCCGAGATGACGCAGCAGCCGCAGTTGCTTACGGGTTTCGTCCGGGTTTTGCATCAACGCTTCTTCGGTGACCTCGACTTCCAGTTGCCGCGGTTGCAGCGCATGGCGTTCCATGACCTGGCGCAATTCAGTGACCAGATTCAGCAGGCCGAACTGGGTATTGCTCAGGCTTACGCCGAGCACCAGATCTTCAGCGAACAAGGTTTCCCAGGCTTTGCGCTGGCCGGCGCCACGGTGATAGATCCAGCTGCCGAGGCGACTGATCAAGCGCGCCTCTTCCAGCAACGGCAGAAACAACCCCGGCGGCACATCGCCGACACTCGGATGCTGCCAGCGCAGCAACGCTTCGAAACCACGGATCTGTCCGCTGCCGATCGCCACCTGCGGCTGATAGACCAGATTGAAATCGCGATTCTCGATGGCCTCGCGCACGCTGTCTTCAAGCATCAGACGCGAGCGTGCGCGGCCGTTCATTTCATGATCATAGAAGCGATATTGCTGACGGCCGGCACGCTTGGCTTCGTACATGGCAATGTCCGAGGCGCGCAGCAAGCCGTCGAGGTTACGGCCACAGTCGGGATAAGTAGCGATACCGATACTGGCGCCAAGGACGATATCCAGGCCTTCGATCTGCTGACAAACCGATACCCGTTCGATGAGTTTTTCGGCAATCTTCGCCGCTTGCTCGGGAAACTCCAGATCCAGCAGCGCGGTGAATTCGTCGCCGCCCATGCGCGCGAGAATATCGAACGGCCGCAGGCACGCCTTCAGTTGCTCGGAAACCCAGCGCAACACGCGGTCGCCGGCGTCATGGCCGAGGGAGTCATTGACCCGTTTGAAGCCATCGAGATCGAGGTAGAGCAACACCCAGCTGCTGTCGCTGCGTTCCCCGCGCAACAGCAGGTTTTCCACGGTCTGGTAGAACCCGCGCCGATTGAGCAGCCCGGTCAGCGGATCGGTCACGGCCTGGAACTCCAGTTGCTGGTGCAAGTGACGCACCACCGACATGTCCAGCACCGTCACCACCATCGCGTGCTGCTCCGAGGGCAGCGGCGCGCAGGACAATGCCACCGGCACTTGCTGCCCCGGCGCAGTACGCAACAACGCATCATGCAGGCGCAGGGTTTCGCCACGTTGGTAGCCGGCGTAGAACTCGGAATCGGCCCACAGGGGAATGTGTGGCTTCTGCAGGAAATCGAGAAACTCCTTGCCTTCCAGATCCTTCACCGGCGCGTTGAGCAGTCGCGAAATCGCCGGGTTGGCGAAGCGGATCACGCCGTCCTCGCTCAGCACCAGAATGCCTTCGGCGGCGTTGTCCAGCACCGAGGCATTGAAGGCGCGCGCCACTTCCAGGTCATGACTGAGGCGTTGCAAGGCACGGCGATTGCGCTGGTGCTCGAGCAGCGCCTGGACCTTGGGCTTGAGGATTTGCGGATCGAACGGCTTGAACAGGTAATCCACCGCACCGCTGGCATAGCCCTTGATCACGGCATCCTGAGATTGCTCGTTGGCGGTGAGAAAGATAATCGGCGTGAGGCGCGTGCGCTGGCTGCCGCGCATCAGCCGCGCAACCTCGAAACCATCCATGCCGGGCATCTGCACATCGAGCAGGACCAGATCGATGTCGTATTCGAGCAAAAGGTTCAGTGCCTCGAAACCCGAGGCGGCGGTCATCACGTGCCAATCCTGACGCTGCAATAACGCGCGCATGCTGATCAGGTTTTCGGGGTAATCATCGACGATCAAAAGGACCGAGCTGCCTTCACCTGGCTGGGGTTGCGCGCATTCCATGCTGCTTCTCTTATCGGGACCGGTTGCCGGCAAAACCATAGACGTACTGAGCCTTCACTCTAGACGCGGATGCCGCAAAGCAGAAGCTGTCGTCACGCCATCATTTGGCCAATGTTCCATCGAACCGACTAACGGTCACCGCTACAGCCCCCGAAAACCGGGAAGGATGGCATTTCGACAGGACTTTGACGTCAAGTAATCGCCGGGCGGGCATTAACAAAAATTGCCGCTACGCTTATAAAGACGCCCGAAAACGCGCGGGCTAGAGCTTCTGGCACCGGCGTTCCGGATGAATTGATTGGAAGAACCGTCATGATCGACCTCGCAACCTGGAACCTCAGCGTTCCTGTTGGCAGCCCGCCGTACACCGTCGAAACCTCGAAACTGGTGGATGGCTTCAAGGATCAGTACTTCCATTCCGACACCGGCACCCTGTTCTTCTGGTCCCCGGTGACTGGCTCGAAAACCGAAAACGCCATCTACCCGCGTACCGAACTGCGCGAAACCTACAGCAACGGCACCCTGCGCAACTGGTACTACCCGGACGCCGACAACCTGCTGCGCGCCACTCTCACGGTGAACAAGGTGCCGAGCTCCGGCAAGATCGTCATCGGCCAGATTCATGCGTACGAGAGCCAGCGGCCAATGGTCAAGCTCGAATATCAGTACAAGGAAAAAACCCAGACCGGCAATCTGGTGATCAAAGTGCGCATGCGCCCGGACGACGCCGAAAGCCGCGTCATCACCCTCGCCACCGGGATCAAGCTCGATCGCGAATTCAACTACCTCATTCACTTGAGCCCTGGTGGCGCGCTGGGCGTAAGTGCGGCAGGTTATCAGTGGGATTCACAGATCAGCGCGACGTGGCGTGACAAGCCGTTGTACTTCAAGGCCGGGGTGTACGTGCAGGACAACACCGGGTACACCAGTGAGGGTGGGCAGGTGATGTTTTCGAAGCTGGATATTGATCACAACAAGTGACACGACAGGCAGCGGACCCGGCAAAGCTTGCCGACACAAGCGGCAACAGCAAGAGGCGCGATGTAGTAGTTATGTATGCCGGGTCCGTTCCCGGGAGTCTTTAGGTTAGGGCGAATCGAATAATCGATTCGTGTGCAGCGTCGTCCGTCGCGGCGGGCTGCACGGCAATCAACCTGAAAGGAAATCCGGGTGATGACTCCCCCTCTCGATTCTGCCGAAGACACGCTGCGTCGGTTGGCGCTCTGCGCCACCGCCATCAAACATCTTCTGGATGCGCAGCCAACTCTCGCCACGGTAATGGCCGCTCATTTGCGCAAGGGCCTGGCGGCGCTCGTGCCTGAAAACCCGCCGGACCCTGACGCGGTTTTTCTTAACGAATATGTCTATGACAGGCCCGCGCCCGATGCTCCGGGTGGCGCTGCGCGAGTGCGTCGCCTGACGCGAACGCGCAACCTGACACAGGCCCTTCACGAAGCTATTGTCAGTCAGAAAATACCTACTGCCCTCGAGAAAGAGCCGCCATCCGGCCTGGTCGACAGGGCCGTGGGCTTTTACCCACATGCGTACGATACGGGCCGCGACAACGAGATCACTGCCCTGCAAGTCGCAGCCGTGAATACCCTGATCCGCGACCTGCAAGAAGACAGTTCGTTGCTGTACTGGCGAGCGCTCGATGTTTTCTGGTCTTCGCCCCATGCCACCACTGGCGCCCTGACAGTCCTTGAGGCCGTGAGCCAAAAGCAACGTGTGATGTTCAGGCTCGAAGCGGATCTGAAACTGCATGATGCCCGGCAACAACTTATCCAGGCTGAGCAGGCATTGCAGAAAAAGCCTGGAGACCAGTCGCTGCAAACGACAGCCGACAACATCCGCACGCACCTGCAGGTGATGACCGAAGGCAGGCAACTGATCGAAAACCTCGTACTCCACGAGACCACGCGAACCGCCACGCCCGCGCAGGTGGTCAGCATTACTCTCCACTCCAGTGACGAGCCCGAATGGTCGGCACTGCTTAGCGGCTGCTTCATCATCACCGAGCGATTGCATGGGACTCGTCCGACCGTGCTGTACACCCCGCAATTCGGCGTCGAAGTCTTCGAGCACTTCAACGCCATGGAGAATTTTCTGCGGCGGCGTCTGGTGGCTGATCCGGAAAAAATGTTGCTGCTCGACAACGTTGCGTTCAATAACCGAACCCGGGCCAGCGAAGAAATGAAGCAGGGGCAGCGTTTGCGCTACACCGCGGTTACCGACGACGTATTCAATGCCTTCCTGAAAAAGCGACGGCAGCAGCAGGATGCCGAAGTCGATCATGCGTTAAGCGGTTCTCCTGTCACCTTCGACGCCTTGGCCAAGCAGTTGCAGACCGCGTTGACGCTACCCCTCAACGGCAGTCCTGACTTGCTCGCACGGCTGCCCGTAAGCGCCGAGCCGACCAAAGTCACCGCTCTCGCCCACACTTTGCCCGATGCTGAACAGCAGACACGCCTGATTCAGCAGTGGAACGCACTCAATCAGCAAATCGGCGATGTACTTGAAGAGCAGAAACATCCTTGTTTGAAAAACGCGCTTTCCTCCCTGCTCAACGAGACCTTTGCACAGCTGCCTGCCGACATCGAACCAGCGGCGCTCTACGTGACCCGCTATCGCACCGGCGCGGACGGTCTTCGTCAGTTCGAGTCGTCGCGCCCCTTGCTTGAGGCATTACGCGCTTTATTGCTTTGGGAAAACGCCAAGGTGCCAGCCGAGGAGCATGAAGCAGGGCCGCAAGCAGAGGCCGACCCTGTCAGTGAGGGCGTATTCAGTAGCCCCACCGTCTGCGACGAAGCCGAGCAGATCGTGCAAAACGGTTCGCTGACGCAATTGGCTGACGCTCTGCAAGCCCGTATGACCGAGCAAGTCCGCGACTACTGGCAAACGCCGTTAGCGGCAGAGCTGGCGTGCCCACAGGCGCGCCTGATCGACCTGCACCGCCAGGCGCTGAACGTTCAGGCTTGCCTGCGCTCAGCCGATCAGACGTTGAGCCCCCAGGCCAAACTGCTGATCGACCGCGCTCTGGGTTTTCCGACCCTCGCTCGCCGGGAGGCGCATTTCAAGCCTGGCGCGCGCCCCGGTATCTATCGATTGACAGTGAATACCGCCAGCGCCAAAGGCGCACGTCTGGCAGGCAGTTTCATCCTGACCTCGAACGACGGCTCCAGCCCGGTTTTGCCGCATTGGCCCTATGGCCACAAGAGCCTGAGCACGCTGGGCCTGAGTGGCAGCAGCGGCGCCGGACTTGTCGTGCTGTATACGCCGCAGCAAGGCTTTGAAGAGCTGCCGAATCTGCAAGCATTACGTGACATGCTCGTAGCGCGCATCAATGCCGGCGACGAAGTCGGGAAATTATTTGCCAGCGGCTTGCCGCTGGCGGTGCAGCACATGAAAAGTGGCCTGTGGGGCAGTGATCTGCGCTCTACCTTTGCGCCGATAGAGGACGACTTTGTTGCCGACGGCATCCAGACGCTGCTGGACAAACAGCAGTCCGACATCGATACCCTCATGGGTCTGGCCCATGGCGAGTCGGACCGCGAAGGCAACGCCCGCCCGCAGATACTCGAACTGCTGGATATGGCCGGAGCGTTCATGGCGCGTAACCGCCTCTTGCTGGATCACTGGCAGGCGGACTGGGAAAAGCGCCTCAGTCAGGCCGATCGTACGGCGCTGCAGAATCTGGCCCGGACAGCGGGGGAAAAACAGTTGCAACTCAGCCAGCAATGGAAAGCGCTTGTGCCGACCATCGCCGAATATGCCAAGGCACAGGTATTGCTGAAAATTCGTGCCTTCCTCGCAGAAAAGGGTGCGGATGAACGGGTCCGCGCTGCCTACCCTGAGGGCATTGATCCGGATCAGACCTTGGTGATCCGCACTACCCGAACCCGCGTCGGAGCCGGCATCCAATCAGGATTTGCATCGGTGCATGAAAGCGTCGCGAGCACACGCATGAGTCTGACCAATCTGCTGCTGGAAAATAATCAGCCCTGGCAGAAGAGTCTTTCCTGGAGTGAAGAACATCTGCTGGAGGCCACACTGACCACATCGAAGGGTGTTTGGGTGCGTGACGCCAATGGAAAAGCCGTCACGCTGGACAAACAATGCCTTGAACAATGGGTCAAGGCGCTGAACATCGGTCACCGATATGCGCAGGATGTGCTCGACAAACACCTCGCTCCGCAGGCCGCCACCACCGAAGGCCAAGCCTTGCAAAAAGCCTGGATGGCGACTCAGGCGGCGACACTTGGCTACGCGGCCTTGTTCGCACGGTTGAGCCCGGACGCATACAGCACGGTGTTGCACAGCGACAATAGGCAAAAGACTGCCGCCGCATGGATGTCGGCAGTTCTGTCTTCTCCAGATCCCGAGAAACGCGTCCAGGTCGATGGGCAAGCGGTCATAGCCAACGCTCTGGTGTTCAATCCCACCGGTAATGCCCCCGATGGCCGCGGCGGGCAAAGCGTGAACGGCGTGTTGATTCTGTCCGCAGCCAACACCGACTTGCGAGTGCTGTATACCCCGAGCGCGCCTGATGGCATGGACCCGCGCGAACTCGCCAGCGAAACCGACTTGCCCCGACTGATGCGTGGCGCCGCCTGGCAGACTTGGCTCCAGGCAAGATTACCGCCCAAAACCCGCCTGCTCAATCACCGCCTCGTCGCTTATACAGGCGATGTGTTTGCCGGGCTTTATCGGCAAAACTATCTTCACCTGCTAGCCAGGACAAACGCTGAAAGCGTGACCAATGAAGAATTGCTTGACCAGTCCCGGTTCAACCAGGTGATGTTTGGGATCGAGGTGGTGACCACGGTACTGGGCGCTTTGCCCTGGAGCGGACAGCTGGCTTCATCCGCGATGAAATGGCTGGGCGGAGTGGGTCGCAGCACCGTCCATGCCCTGCGTAGCCTGGGACAAAACGTCGCCGGGCTGATTGTCCGTCGCGGGGCGGCAAATCGAACATTGATCGAAGTCGCAACGGCCACCACTCAGCTCACCGGCGTTGCTCGCGCCACAGGTATCGGCATCAAACCGCTGCAGTTGCTGATCAGACCGGCCGAAAGCACAACACTGGCGGACCTGACGGGCTACCAGAAAGCCTTTCTCCAGGAAAACTCCCGTCTGGCAGTCGCGGGCGGTATTCCCGCCGGTTCATCTCTGGCCGAAGGTTCGGGCATCTATCGCACCCCATCCAATACCTTGCTGGTACGCAGCACCGGTGCAAAAGGTGAAGAGCAGGTATTGCGCATTCAGAACTCATTCAATCTCTACGATCCCAATGGGTTGGTTGCCCCCGTGCTGACACCGAGTGGAGCGCTCACCTCTTTTCGGCTACGCAGGATGACCAATCAGCTCTGGACACTCGATACGTTGAATCGGCTACCTGGAGGCGCACCCAAGGCCGATAGCAGAGTCGTCAAGGCGCTCAGGGAATGGGATGCACGAATCACTGCCAATGCTCAGTCCGCAAATCCCTTGCATACTCTCGACCCCGTACCCTTTTTCAACGAGCGCAACATTCCGGCACGGAGCTGGAACAAATTCGTGAAAAAAAACACTGGAGAAATCAATACGCTCGGCTACTCGATGCTCAGGCCCGGACAATACGAGAGGCTGACGGACGAGCTTTTTCAGATATGGCTTTCCATGAATCAACCCACCAGGGAGGCTGCGGAGACGTTCGCCAGTACTCACCGCCTTCACCCGTTGATGTGGAGCAAGTTCGTGACAAAAAAAGGCGAGCTGACCGTCCCAGGTACTATCCGGGCTATAAAGCTGCAAAAAGGTCCCGAGGGTAAATACACGAACATCACGGACCAGCACTTTCGCGACTGGTACCAGCTTTCTCTGCAATCGGAAAACCGGAACCGATACGCCACCGTCAAGTTCGCACTCGATAACGATATCCATGCTCAATCCTGGATGAAGTACGTCAACGCCAAAGGCGAATTCAGGATGACGGTTCCAACGGTGGCCGATCGCGTCAACCGGCTGGGGCTGATACAGAATCTGCCGCAAGCGGGGCCATCCGGCTCTGCAACCTGACGAGTTATAGGGTCGAGTTGCTGCGGGCGCACTCGTTACGGGAGTGTGCCCGCTCGCGATGACGGAGGATATTGAGCCTGTTTGCCGACTGACTCACTGCGATCGCCAGCAGGCCCAGTCCGGCAAACTCAGCTGGGCGCCGCAGACTGTGCCACTTCGACGTTATCCAGCACCCGGTTCACCGCCAGCTCCGCCAGCATGATGATTTGCGCAATCGCCAGAATCGTATGGCGCTGCGGGCTCTCGACATGCGCGGCAATGTCACTGGTCATGACGCTCGCCGATGCAAGGGATTCACAGGCGTGGGCCAGCAGGCTCTCGTTGTCCATATCACCGACGATCTGGAACATCGCACTGGGGGTGCGCGGCTTTTGCCCGCTGCCGTTCGGTTTCAGGTAATGATCGAGCGCACGTTCGGCGGCGTCGTGCAGCTTTCTGGAGTCGAGGGATTCGTAGGGGGAGGTTTCGGTTTCAGGCGGATTGGGTGTGGGTTTGATCATCGTGAAACTCCAAGTGATGCATTGAGCTGCCACTGATCGCTGCGACGCGATGGAAGGAGGCAGCTGTACGCGGGGTCGCAGACCGGATCACTTGGAAACCCGGCATACCCGAGGGTATTCCGCGCACAGCCACCATCGACCGAACAACAAAACCGAGGCGTTGTGATTCGGGGCGGCGATTATGCACCAAGTGAGAGAACGGACTGCGACGCCCGGCCGCTGAATTTGCAGCGACCTGTAGAGCCTATCCACCGCGCTTCCGACGAACAACCGACGCAACATGTCGGAAATCTCCACCTCAGACGCCGCGTCTGTAGGACGAGCTTTTAAACATGCGGGCCGCTGCCTTGGGGAAATGTCGCGTATACGCGACTTTGAGGAGCAAATGTCACGGCAGCGGTACACCGCTTATCATTTATCAGACTTTTCTTTTCTGCCGCCTGATAAAGGATGACGCTTCAAACCTGAACCGACCGAGTCATTCAACGCAACCATGCGCCCGGTGTCCCATTCGCGTTGCATCCCTGCAAACAATTCAACGTCTATCCGTGGTCGGTGAATCAAAAGCGCCTGACTCATTGCCTCGGCTATCCGTTCGACGATCAGTGCTGGCTTATCCACAGCGCAGTGTTTACGACCAAACTCAATCAATTGCTGACGATCCGGATAAGCTTTGGCCTTGTTCATCTTGATGGCGAGAGTACGGTCAACCAGCGATCGCCCGGTCCTGGGGTTGTAGTTCTCGTATACGGTGGTGGTAGTGACATCGTATACCGGCGCCAACTGCACCGTTTCAGTGGCCGCAGGGTGCGTGTAGGTCACTCCGAAGTTTTTCAAATGCGCATCGCCGTTACGCACCATGACTGAAAGACAAACGGATGAAAAAAATCGCTCCAGTTCTCGTATCGGGTCGGCATGCCTGCATACCTGACGGATCACTGCAGCAAGGGTTTCGTAGCTCTGCGAATATTTATAGTTATCGTGGGGATCCTTGTTTAACCCCAGCAGTACCGCCATGTCTTCAAAGCCAAGGCGATCAGACGCCGTCAGATCAAAACGCTCCGTGACAAACAGCTCACCGTTATCGGAGAGCCAGAAAGGCGGCGTGTCCAGTCCAGCCAGCCGCGCTGCTTCCAGACAAAGAAACTCGTTTTGAGCCAGGTGCTCATACTCTTCCGCTCCTGATTTGACGATAAGGTCGGAGCTGATCACTGTTTTTCGGCTACCAGTCAGCTTGTCCAGATCGGGCACCAGAACCTTGGGCTGAACACCTGAAATGCCCGACTCGAAGTAGGTTTCTACCAGAAAACCGAAAACATGCTGAGAGGTCTCCGCCGACAGGATCTCCCGCAGGCCGACCTGCGCACGAACAGAGCCTGAAGGTTCTATTGGATTCTCATACGTGAGGCGACCGATCTGATTACCGCCAATCACGGACAACAGGCGCATTTCATCCACTTGCATATGCTTGGCCATGCGCCGCTTGATTTGGTCAGCCAGATATCCCTCAGGCACATTCATATCGAAGATGGGCTGCAATACGCTGCTCACCGACGGTGTCGGGTCATAGGGCATGACCAGGGAAACTTCCCTAAGGGGCGACGCTAACTGGTAAGCGAAAGAAAACTGCGAACCTTTGGACAACTCGCCCGAATGGCCCTGAGGCGTCATGACATCCAGTCGTTTCACCTTACTCATCATGCTCCACCAATTCGGCGAGTGATTTGAGATCGATTCGGTTATCGACAATCTCCAACGCCATGCCTAACGCGGCAATAACTCTAAACACCGTATAAAAAGCGACGTTTTCGCCTGCTTCGAGATCGATTATGGTTTTGCGGCTGCAATGAGCCCTATGCGCAAGCAGCGCCTGACTGTAGCCCTTGGCTTTGCGCAATTGGCGAATACGCTGGGCAAACGTTGCTGGATTATCGAGAAGCAAAATGTCACCCATATCGGACTTAAAATAGGTTAACGCTAGTAAAGTCCACTTTAGGTGACATATCAAGCAAAAGGGTCCCGATGTCTCGTCACAGCGTTTGCACCACAAAAAAACCCGCCTCACCAGACTGTGTGAAAACCTAGCAATCTGCGCAGCGCTCAAAGAAAATGCTCCGTATCGAAAGATACGGAGCATTTTTCGTTATGGCCTACATCCAGGGACAGTCCCGCAGCCAGACCAGCCTGTTTCCGGTCTCGCTGGAAGAGTTGATCCCCGAGGATCACCTCGTTCGCGTTATCGATCTTTACGTCGCCAAGCTGGATCTGGCTCGACTGGGCTTTGATAAAGCAC
>NZ_CAMPPP010000026.1:0-52832 GCF_946901175.1 Pseudomonas sp. Marseille-Q5117
TTGCAGATGTATTTGGGCTTTTTCGGCGCCAGTTTGGCATTGGCCTTTTTGGCCTTTTCCTTGAACAACTGCTGCAGCTTCTTTTGACGATTCATGATTTTTCGATCAGGGGTGGAGAGGGTGGGAATCCTGACGCAAGGCCGAGTGGTCAGCAAGAAGAAATCCACTAAGCTGAGCACATTCGCCCATACTCAAGAGCATCCCCCAACCGAAGGAATCGCACATGAGAAAAGCTCGCAGATTGATTACCGCGTTGTCTTGCCTCGCGCTGGTAATCGGCAGCACGACGGCACTGGCTGACCCCGGCAATGGCAAGGGGCAGGGTGGTCAGGGCGGCCAGGGCAACGGCAAGGGCAAACCGCAGAACATGCAGGATCACGGCAAACAGGGCGGGGGCGGCCAAGGCAATGGCAACAAGGGCCAGCAATCCTCTGGCAATCGCGGCGGTGGTCCGAGCGTTGATCGCGGCAATATTCTCGGCATCATCGAGGGTTCTCGCGGCGAATACGGGAATCCGGGGCCGCCGCTGCCGCCAGGTATTCAAAAGAATCTGGCGCGGGGCAAACCGCTGCCACCGGGCATCGCCAAGAAGTTGGACGGGCGCATGCTCGGCCATTTGCCGCACTATGACGGCTACGAATGGCAACAGGTGGGCACCGACCTGATCCTTGTTGCGCTGGCCACCGGGCTGATCTACGAGGTGCTCAACGGCGCGTTCGATTGATTGTTGAAAGAGGAGCGGCAGCATGTGCCGCTCCTTTTTTATGTGTGTATTGCTGCAGCCTTTGCAGCAATGAACTGCATTCAGGCTGGGTTGTTCGTTGAGTGCTGCGCTTTCAGACTGAGCTTAATGCTTAACGAATGAATGGAGATGACCATGGCCAACGCAATTCGCTTCACCGAAACGGGCGCACCGGATGTCCTGCAATTGCACGCTGTCAGCGAACAGGCACCCGGGTCCGGCGAGGTCTGGCTGGAGCAAGCGGCGGTGGGCGTCAATTACCTCGATGTCAGCCAGCGCAAAGGTGCGGTGCCGGTGGCGTTGCCCTCGGGGCTGGGGCTGGAAGGCGCGGGTCGGGTGGCGGCGGTCGGTGCCGGTGTGAGCAATGTGCGCGTCGGTGATCGGGTCGCTTACGCCACTGGCCCCTTGGGCGGTTACGCCTCGGCGCGGCTGTTTCCGGCAGAGCGTCTGGTGAAGATTCCCGAAGAGTTGTCGTTCGAAGATGCGGCGGCGGTGCTGTTCAAAGGCATCACCGCGCAGTATCTGCTGAAGACGACTTACCCGGTCGGGCCGGGCACGACGATGCTGCTTTACGGCGTCGCGGGTGGTCTGGGGGAAATCATGGTGCCGTGGGCCAAACACCTTGGCGCAACGGTGATCGGTGTGGTGTCGAAGCAGGCCAGTGTCGACAAGGCTCGCGCGTCCGGTTGTGACGAAGTACTGGTGTTCGATGCCGAGACTCTCGCCGCCGATGTGGTGCGTATCACCCAGAGGCGCAAGGTCGATGTGGTGTATGACCCGATTGGTCGGGTGTCTTTTCAGGCCTCGCTGGACAGCTTGCGCCCACGCGGGCTGATGGTCTCGTTCGGCGCGCAGACCGGCGCGCCGACGGCGGTGGAAATGGCCACGCTGAACGCCAAGGGCTCGCTGTTCCTGACCCGTCCGTCGCTGGCCGCGCACACCGCCACGACAGCTGAATATCAGGAGCGCGCGCAAGATGTGCTGGCCGCTGTTGCCGCCGGTATCATCACGCCGCAAATCCGCGCGCGTTATTCATTGGCTGACGCGGCACAAGCGCACGCCGATCTTGAATCGGGCCGATCATCAGGGGCGATCATTTTACAACCATGAATCTGGATGTTCTGAGCAACCCGCACAGCGATGAGATCGCTGCTTTCCTGGCCGTCGCCGCGCAAGGCTCGTTTGTCGCGGCGGGGCGTTTGTTGCAGCGTCATCCGACTATCGTTTCCAAGCGCCTTGCGGCGATGGAGAAGCGACTCGGCGTGCGGTTGGTGGAACGCTCGACGCGACACGTGCGTATCACCGAGGCCGGCCTGCAACTCGAACAGCGCCTGCGCGCAGCCGTCGAGTTGATGAACGAAGCGCAGCGGCAAGCGGTGCAGGGCGCCAGCGAAGTACGCGGCATCTTGCGCCTGGCGTTGCCGGCGGCGATGGGGCGGTTATGGCTGGGGCCGCTGCTGCCGGAATTTCTCAAGGCCCATCCGCAGGTTTCTCTGGTGGCCGATTACAGCGAAGGCCTCGTCGACATCATCGAGCAGGGCTTCGACGCGGCTATTCGCATCGGTGAGCTTGACGATAATCGGCTGATCGCAAAAAAGCTCAGTGACCATCGGCGGATTCTCTGCGCATCGCCGGCCTACATCGAGGCCCACGGCATGCCGCAAACCCCGCAGGACCTGCTGCAGCACAATTGCCTGCGCTTCAGCGGGCTGGCGTCTTTCCCGCTGTGGCGCCTGCATCGCGGCAACGAAGTGCAGACCATTACGCCACACGGCAACCTGACCGCCAGCGACAGCGAATCCCTGCTCGCCGCCGCCCGCGCCGACGCCGGCATACTCGGTGCCGGCGACTGGCTGATGAGCCGCGATCTGGCGGCAGGGCGGCTGATTCGCGTGCTGCCCGACTGGCATCTGGATTCGGCGGGCGGCGTTTATCTGGTCAGACCGTCATCGCGGTTTCCAGCGGCGGCGGTGGTGGCGTTCAAGGAGTGGATCGAAGCGAAATTCGAGACCGGGCCACCTTGGGCGGTTTGAGCAAAGTCTGCATCAAGACCAACACTGACCCCGTGGGAGCGAGCCTGCTCGCGAAAGCGGAGTGTCAGTCATAGTTGATGTGGCTGACCTGACGCCTTCGCGAGTAGGCTCGCTCCCACAGGTTTCGCGGCTTGCTCAGGAATTGCCGAACATACGTATATCCAATGTGGGAGCGAGCCTGCTCGCGAAAGCGGGGTGGCAGTCATGGATGATCTGATTGACCTGACGCCTTCGCGAGCAGGCTCGCGCCCGCAGGTTTCGCGGCTTGCTCAGGAATTGCCGAACATACGTATATCCAATGTGGGAGCGAGCCTGCTCGCGAAAGCGGAGTGTCAGTCATGGATGATCTGATTGACCTGACGCCTTCGCGAGCAGGCTCGGTCCCACAGGTTTCGTGGTTTGCTCAGGAATTGCCGAACATACGTATATCCAATGTGGGAGCGAGGGCCAATTTGGGCGCACAAAAAAGCCCGGCATCGCTGCCGGGCTTTGGTGTCTTCAACGCTTTACGCGGCGATCTTGTTGGCCGCCATTTCCTTTTTGTGGCTCGCCTTCATGGCTTCCATTTGCGCACCCAGTTCCTCGAGTTTCGCCTTGCCCAGCAGCTTCTGCGCTTTCGGAAACATTTCCTGTTCTTCCTCTTCGATGTGGTGCTCCAGCAGTTCCTTGACCACTTTGACCCGACCGGCAAATTCCGGGGTGCCTGGATCGGTTTCTTTCAGATCAGGCAGTACCAGCGAATCCACGGTGCGGTGCTCTTCCTTGGCTTCGTAGTACATGATGTCTTCTTCCTTGCTGCCGGCTTCCTTGAACGCAGGATAGAGAATCTCTTCTTCGAGGCGGGTGTGAATGGTGATTTCCATTTCCAGTTTGCCCAGCAACTCGACGCGTTTTTTCAGCGCGCGGTCGGTGGACTCACTCAGTTGGCTGAGGATGGCTTTGACTTTTTCATGGTCGGCTTTGAGAAGTTCGATGGCATTCATTTTTTGAGGCCTCTGCTTATCACGGATTGAACACAGCGATCTTTTTCGCGCCGCTGTGTATTCAGGAAGAGGCTATCGCAGGACTCATGCCAACTCGCCGATCAAGCGCAACCCTTCTAAATCAAGGGCTGGCATCGAAGCAGGCACAATGCTTTCGTGCAGCCTGCAAGAAATCCGCGCAGCAGACATTGCATATAACAAGCCCGGCAAAAGCCGGGCTGTGGTGATACTTGAGACGGGCCTGCGTCGTTGCTTACCGGCTGGCCTGGGAAGGTGAGCCGCGACCGATATGCTTGGGCCCCGCCAACGCCCAGGCGATCAGGCCGAACAGCGGCACGAACACGATCAGCACGATCCACACGCCTTTATTGCTCGATTTCCCCTCGCTTTTGCGCACCCGGTTGATGGCCCAAAGCTCGATCAGCACGAGAATGACCGCCAATACGATCCACACGGTTTCGATTTGCATAGGCTTAACTCCTGATGGTCTGTGCGTTAGGCGACGAGAGGGGCGTTGGGTTCATTCTTTTTGCCTGGGACGAGCGGACGCGGTGATACCCGGTTGCAAAATAGATGTCTGGTCGCGGCTGCGCCCTATATCCTCTGCGCCACACGTTTGGGCTGGAACAGGGACAGGGCAATGGCATTCAGGGTGATGGTCGTCGGTGGTTACGGCAATTTCGGCAGTATCGTTTGTCGGCATCTGGCGCAGATGCCAGAGATTGAACTGCTGCTGTCGGGCCGCGATGCGCGCAAGCTGCAACACAAGGTCGCTGAGCTGCAAGCGCAGTCGGGCCGAGCTTGCGAAGGCTGGTGCGGTGATGCGATGGGCGCAGGTTTTCAAGCGGCGTTGCGAGAGTTGAATATTCAGTTGGTGGTGCACACCGGCGGGCCGTTTCAGGGGCAATCCTACGCAGTTGCTGAAAGCTGCATCGATGCCGGGGTCAATTACTGCGATCTGGCTGACTGCCGCACCTTCGTCAACGGCATTGATGTGCTCGACGCCCGCGCCAGGGAGGCTGGTGTGGCCGTGCTCAGCGGTTGCAGTTCGGTGCCGACCTTGTCTTCGGCGATCATCGATCAGCAGCGCTCACGTTTTGCGCGAATCGACTCGATCGAGCATGGCATTTCTTCCTCGGCAAAAATGCCGGGGCTGTCCACGGTCGAAGGCGTGCTCGCCTACGCAGGCAAACCGATCAAACAGTTGAAGAACGGCCAGGCTCACGAAGTATTGGGTTGGCTCGATCTGACCCTGCGCAGCATGCCGCAACTGGGCAAGCGGGTGCTGGCCAATGTCGATGTGCCGGACATGGATATTTTCGCACGCCGCTATGGCGCACAGACGCTGCGCTTCAAGGCAGGCGCCGGCCTGAAGCTCGGCGGTGTCGCCAACGCCTTGCTCGCGCAAGCCTTGCGCTTTGGTCTGGTGCGCGATCATGTGCGCTGGGCGGCGCGCCTGGATCGACTGGGAACGCGGTTCGAACGCTTCGGTGACGGCAAAAGCGCGATGTACATCGATGTTCAAGGCATCGGAGTTGACGACCAGCCGCTGAGCATGACCGCGCAACTCACCGCACTGAATGACAAAGGCCCGGAAATCCCCAGCTGCGCCGCCGTCGCCCTGGCAATCAAAATGGCGCGGGGTTATGCACCGCAACCTGGCGCGCGGCCGTGTGTTGGCGAAATCAGCGTCGATGAATATCTGGCGGCGATCAACGATCCGGCCAATCTGAGTCTGTCGGTTCAGTTCGCCGAAGGGCAGCGTTGAGATGCTCTATCTCTGTCTGAAGTACCTGCACGTCATTGCGGCGATTTTCCTCTTTGGTTTCGGCATGGGCTCCTACCTCTACCTGATCGCCGCCAGCCGCAGCGGCAACCCGCAAGTGATCGCCCATGTCGCACGAATGGTGGTGCGCTTTGATACGTGGATCACCACGCCGGCAGGGATTGTGCAGGTCATCACTGGCTATCTGCTGATGCGGATCTCGGGGCTTTCGATGAGCACCGAATGGCTGCTGACTTCGCTGATCATTTTCTTCTGTGTCGGCGCGTTGTGGCTGCCGGTGCTGGTATTGCAAAAGCGTTTGCAGAGCATGGCGCTGGACGCGGGCGAAGGTAGCCTGCCTTCGGATGATCGCTACGCGAGCACGTACCGCTGGTGGTTCTGGATGGGCGTCGCCGGGTTCGCCGGGATGTTTGTCATCGTGCTGATGATGGTGACGAAGATGACGCCGCTGCAACTGATCGGGTCAGCCGTGGGCTTTTAGAAAACGGCTTTCGTGATCCGCAGTCGGCAGCAGGCAAGTGTCGTACTTGCCGAACAGCCGATAGCGGTTCAGCGCGATGCGATCGTAAGCCCAGTCGCGCAGACGACGCGGGAAGATCCGCAGCAGTTTCAGCGGCTGCCAGCGCATTGGCAGTTGCCCGACCACTTCAAGAAATGCATCTGATCGTTCCCAATAATTGCGGTCGCGGATCACCGCCATGGTGTCGAACTCGTCCAGCGGCAAACCGGCCCACGCCAGCAAGGCCTGACCCTCGGGCGATTGCACGGTCGCCAGCCGCACGCGGCGCTGACGGTCATAGCGAATCAGAAACCGCGCCCAGCCGTTGCACAGTTTGCACACGCCGTCGAACAGCACCACGGTTTCACCGGGCTTGAGCATTGGCGCGGAGGTGGGGCGGGTTTTCATGGCAGGCATCGGCGGATGTCCTTGGCGGCGGTTGTCGCGATCATAACCTTGATCACCGGACTATAAGAGTGGATCGCGGCGGTATTGCCCCGGCGATATTCCGTGCACGCGGCGGAATGCAGCGCCAAACGCCGCGTCGGACAGATAGCCCAGTGACGCGGCGACAGTGGCCACATTGTCCCGACCATTGCGCAAGCGGAACGCGGCCACGCGCATCCGCCAGCGCGTGGCGTACTCGACCGGCGCTACACCCATGCAAGTTTTGAATAACACCGCGAAACCCGATCGCGACATGCAGGCAATCTCGGCCATTTGCGTCAGTCGCCAGGCCTTTTCCGGAGCAGCGTGAATGGCGCGCAACACGCCGGCAATCGCCGGTTCCCGCAGTCCGCCCAGCCACGCCAGTTGTTCGGCATCCGCGCTGTTGATGTGATGGCGCAGCGCATGGATGAAGATCAGCCGCAGCAGGTCGTTGCACATCGCCTGCGAGCCAGGCTGATGTGACGGCCACTCGCGGCCCAGTTCATCAAGCAGCCAACCGAACGACGAGGCGCCTGCGGTTTCGGCACGAATGATCAGCGAGGTCGGCAGCACGTCGAGCAGTTCAGTTGCGCCGGGTCCCGACAGCGACACGCTGCCGCCCAGCAACTCGACTTCCTCGCCGACGCCAAAGGTCGCCGAGGCTTCGTCATGGGCGAAAACCTCCGCTGCATTCACCGCCTCGACGTCGGCGCCGCTGGCCAGAATGAACGGCGTGCGCGACACCACAAAACAGTCGCCGGCCTGCAACAGGCGCGCCGGCATGCCTTGCATGCGCAGCCAGCATTCGCCTCGTCGCACCACGTTGAATTTCAGTTCGATGGGTTGGAAACGCAGCGCCCAGACACCGCCCGCTTGCAAGCGAACCGAGCAGGCTGCGCGCAGTTCCGAGAGTGCCAATACGGCAGAGAGTGGATCGCCAGCAGGATTTTGGATGATCACGACAGAAACCTGGATTTATCAGACTGTTTCGTCCCGAGAGCTTAGCCAAGAATGAAGGCCTTCGATAGCTCACTCAGGATTAAGGCTCATGGCCACGCTTCAACAACCTGTGCAATCACCGTTCAACGCCGCCAGCACAGCGGCTGAAGTCATGGCCGGCATCGATCTGCGCGGGCAGCTCGCTGTGGTCACCGGCGGCTATTCCGGGTTGGGTCTGCTGACGGCGAAACGCCTCGCTGCGGCAGGGGCGCAGGTCATTGTGCCGGCCAGAGACACCGTGCGGGCAGAGGCGGCTTTAACCGGGCTCTACAGCGTCAGGGTGATGCCCATGGACCTCATGCAGGCTGAATCGGTGGCGGCGTTCAGCCACAGCGTGGTCAGCGCGGGCCAGCCAGTGTCATTGCTGATCAACTGCGCTGGAGTCATGGCCGCGCCGTTGCTGCGCGATGTCGATGGCCATGAAAGCCAGTTCGCGACCAACCATCTCGGTCATTACCGCCTGACCTGCGGCCTCTGGCCGGCGCTGGTCAAAGCTGGGCAGGCGCGGGTGCTGTCGGTGTCATCGCGCGGGCATCAGATTGCCGGGGTGGACTTTGATGACATCGATTTCTCGCAGCGGCCGTATGACAAATGGGTCGCCTATGGCCAGTCGAAAACGGCCAATGCCTTGTTCGCGATTGCACTGGATCAGCGTGGGCGTAGCCATGGCGTCCGCGCATTCTCGTTGCATCCCGGGCAGATTCTGACGGATCTGGCACGGCACCTCAGCACAGCGGAACTTGCCGCATTCGATGCGCTGGATGAGCAGGGCCGGCCACGGCTGGATGCGCACAATGGACTGAAAACTGTCGAGCAAGGCGCGGCGACGGGGTTGTGGTGTGCGACCAGTGCATTGCTTGCGGATTTGGGTGGCGTGTATTGCGAAGACTGCAATGTTGCGCCGGTCAATGAACCGGAAGCAGGCCGCAAGGGTGTTGCGAAATGGGCGGCGGATGCTGAGCTGGCTGAGCGACTTTGGGCGGTTTCGGAGCTACGGACGGGGCTCACGGTCGCATAAATCGAGTCAATGGCCAAAAGCCCCTCACCCTAACCCTCTCCCGGAGGGAGAGGGGACTGACCGAGGTGTTCAGTAGAAATTCGCCGACCTGAAATACCGGGGCGAACTCAGTTCTTGAACTGCACCCAAATCGGCTCCCTCTCCCTCGGGAGAGGGCTGGGCGGGCGGCGTTCCGATGAGGGGCTGCCGCGCCGCCGGAATCAAGTCGCCCCCAAAAAGTGCTCGTCACGCCCGTGCACCGCGTTCGCGCTTCACCCCAAGACAAAACATCTTTCGATAATCCGAAGGCGACGTCCCCAAGTGCGCCGCAAACTGCTGCCGCAACGACAGCGGCGTGCCAAACCCGGCTTCCCCGGCAATGCATTCAACCGGCAAATCCGTGGTTTCCAGTAACGCCTGCGCTTTGATCACACGCTCGGCGTTAAGCCATTTGAATACTGTCGTACCGGTGGTTTCTTTGAAGCGCCGGGTAAAAGTGCGGCGACTCATTCGGGCTTTCTCCGCCAAAAGGTCCAGCGACAGATTTTCACCCAGATGCATGCGCGCCCAATCCAGAACTTCAGCCAGATGCGTTTCGCTCGACAGCTGTGGCACCGGGTGCTCGACGTATTGCGCCTGGCCGCCTTGCCGGTGCGGTGGCGTGACCAGCATTTTCGCCGTGTGATTGGCCACGTCAGCCCCGAACCGCTGGCGCACCAGATGCAGACAACAGTCGATGGCCGCTACGGTGCCCGCTGAGGTCATCAGATTGTCGTCGGTGACATACAACACCTCGGGGCGAAAGCGAACCCTGGGAAAGCGTTGGGCAAACTCGTCGCGCGCCGCCCAGTGCGTCGTGGCTTCCTTGCCATCAAGCAACCCGGCATCGCCCAGCACAAACGCGCCCAGGCATAAACCGACGATCAATTTGCCTTCGGCGTGGACATTCTGCAGCGCCTGTACAAGCGCTGCCGAAGCAGTGATCGATTGATCACCCCATGCCGGAATGATGATGACGTCGGACGCCGCCATCAATTCCAGGCCATGAGCGACCGCCAGGCCGATGCCTTGGTCACTGGCGACCATGCCGGGTACTTCCGCGCAGTAATTGATCTGGTAACGAGGCTCAGTCGACGCTGGATTCGCCGTCGCCAGGACGATGCCCGGCACCGACAGGTGGAACAGGCTGACGCCGTCGAACGCCAGAACAGCAACGCGAATGGGGGACATAAAATAAATCTCGGTTGCACACTATCGGGTTGGCCCGATTATATCGATATATGTCTTTCAGGCCACTGTTGGCTGCGCCAGGCTTCAGCAAAAATGGACCCATTCATAAATAACAGGATGATTCCGATGACACTCAAGACTCTACCGTTTGCCCTGAGCATTGCTTGCGCCGCTGCTACCGCACCAGCCTTCGCAGAGACAGAAACGCGGGCAAACCCTGAAGCTGCACACAAGCTGAATCTGCAGCAAGTGCGTAATGCCACGGTGAAGATCACCTACGGCGACACGACCTTTCTGATCGATCCGATGCTGGCGAAAAAGGGCGCGTACCCAGGGTTCGAAAATACCTACCGCAGCAACCTGCGTAACCCGCTGGTCGACCTGACTGAGTCCCCGGAGCAGGTGATTGCGGGCGTTGATGCCGTTATCGTAACGCATACGCACCTGGACCACTGGGATGACGCGGCACAGAAAGCGCTGCCCAAAGACATCCCTCTGTTCGCCCAGCATGAAGAAGATGCGCAACTGATCCGCTCGCAAGGCTTCAAGAACGTGCGCGTGCTGACGAATGAGGCTGAGTTCGGCGGCGTGAAGATCAGCAAAACCGGTGGCCAGCACGGCACTGACGAAATGTATGCCGTGCCGGCCCTCGCCAAACCGCTGGGCGAAGCCATGGGCGTGGTGTTCCAGGCGCCCGGCTACAAAACACTCTATCTGGCCGGCGATACCATCTGGCGCCCGGAAGTCGACCAGGCCATCGAGAAATTCCAGCCTGAGGTGATTGTGCTCAACGCCGGCAAAGCGAAAATGAGCGGTTACGAAGGCTCGATCATCATGGGCGAGGAAGATGTACTGCGAGCGACGCAGGTAGCGAAAGACGCAAAAATCGTCGCCGTGCACATGGACGCGATCAACCACATGTCGCTGACCCGCGCTGAGCTGCGCAGCTACCTGCAAAAGCACGGCATCGAGAACCGCGTGGACATCCCGGCGGACGGTGCTGCGTTGCAGTTCTGATTGATTCAGGCCTGCCTGGGCGTGTCGCCGACGCGCCCAGGCTCAAGAGGCTGATTGGCCCATCACTCGCCCAGCTTCGCCCAGAACTCCTCGGCCGAAGGGCTGATCGGTGCCGTCGGGCGAGTCAGGTGGATTTCCAGTGGAATATCCCAACTTTCATCCAGTGCCCTGACCAGACGCCCGTCAGCCATTTCCTGTTCGGTCAGGCTTTTCGGCAGCCAGGCCACGCCTTTGCTTTCCAGCGCCATCGACATCAGCACTGCGGCCAAGTGGCTGCTGAACAGCGGTTTCAGGTGCAGATAATCAGCCTTGCCATGCAGTCTGTGGGCGACGATTCGGCCCAGGCCGGATTCGTGGGTGTAGGCCAGATAGGGCAGGGTTTCAGGCGACGTGCCGAACTGGGCTGAAGCACTCGCCAGCGGTACAAGTACATCCTCGCCAACCTTCTTGCCAATGAACTGATCCGGCGCCAGTAATGGCGGAACGTCGGGGTGGCGGTGGCACAGCAGGAACTGCACTTGGCCATGAATCAGCATCTGTTCGCACACGGCCATGCTGTCGGAATGCAGGCGAACCGCATCGATCGGCGCGCCACTTTCGGCGCTGCGCAACCAGCGTGGGAAGAAGGTGAATGACAGCGAGTGAGTGGCAGCAAACTGCAAGGTTTTCGCCGCCATGCCAGCCACTTCCTGGGCCTCGGAGCGCATGCGGTAAAAGCGTCTGGCCGCTTCCTGGGCGCTGGGCAGAATCTGCCTGCCGGCCTCGGTCAACGTTGCACCTTGCGGGGTGCGCACGAACAATTCGACACCCATCCAGTTCTCCAGCGAGCGCACTCGGCGACTGAACGCCGGCTGCGTCACATGGCGCGCTTCAGCGGCCCGGACAAAGCTGCCGTACTCGGCCAGTGCTGAAAAATCCTCAAGCCAAACCAGTTCCAAGGGCAATGCCTCCTGTGCATAGGGCGCGGCATTAATAGCATTGGGCGGGTGTCGTCGCAACGCATAACGTTGGGTCACCACAACAAGAGGAACCCGTCATGCGTATCGTCGATATCCGTGAAAAAACCGTCTCCATTGCTTCCCCGATCGCCAATGCCTATATCGATTTTTCGAAGATGACCTGCTCGGTCGTCGCGGTCATTACCGACGTGATTCGCGACGGCAAACCGGTCATCGGTTACGGCTTCAACTCCAATGGTCGCTACGGCCAGGGCGCGTTGATGCGCGATCGCTTTCTGGCGCGGATCACTGAAGCCGACCCGGAAACCCTGATTGATCACGAGAACAATAACCTCGATCCGTTCGCCATCTGGAAAACCCTGATGACCAACGAAAAACCGGGCGGGCATGGCGAGCGTTCAGTAGCGGTCGGCACCATCGATATGGCGGTGTGGGACGCGGTGGCGAAGATCGAAGGCAAGCCACTGTATCGCCTGCTTGCCGATCGTTATCGCAACGGTATGGCCGATGACAAAGTCTGGGTGTATGCGGCCGGTGGTTATTACTACCCAGGCAAGGACCAGAGCAAGCTCAAGGCGGAAATGCAGAGCTACCTGGATCGTGGCTACGACGTAGTCAAGATGAAGATTGGCGCGGTGCCGCTGGATGAAGATATCCGCCGCATCGAAGCGGTGCTCGAAGTGGTTGGCGACGGCCAGCGCCTGGCGGTCGACGCCAACGGCCGCTTCGATCTGCAGACCGGTATCGCCTACGCCGAAGCGATCAAGAAGTACAACCTGTTCTGGTACGAAGAAGTCGGCGACCCGCTGGATTATGCGCTCCAGGCCGAGCTGGCCAATCACTACGAACTGCCGATGGCCACCGGCGAAAACCTGTTCTCTCACCAGGATGCCCGCAACCTGTTGCGCCACGGCGGCATGCGCCCGGACCGTGACTACCTGCAATTCGACTGCGCGTTGTCCTACGGGCTCGTTGAGTACATGCGCACCCTGAAAGTGATGGAAGAGCTGGGTTGGTCTTCGCGCCGCGTGGTGCCACATGGCGGTCACCAGATGTCGTTGAACATCGCCGCCGGCCTGCACCTGGGCGGCAACGAATCGTACCCGGACGTGTTCCAGCCGTTCGGCGGTTTTGCCGATGGCATCCGCGTGGAAAACGGCTACGTCGGGCTGCCAGATATTCCGGGTGTCGGCTTCGAAGCCAAATCTGCGCTGTATGCCGTCATGCGCGAACTGGGCGAGGGCTGATTCGGTTTCACCTGCGGCCTCGTTCGCCGAGGCCGCACTTTCAGGCGTCATCCTCGACGCCAAAGCCACATGCCCACCACAACAATAAAATGAGGTGCTTCCGTGGAAACTTCAAAATCACGCTGGTACAGCCAGCTCTATGTGCAAGTGCTGATCGGCATCGTCATCGGCGCTGCCATCGGTTACTTCGTGCCCGACATCGGCGCCAAGCTACAGCCGTTTGCCGACGGTTTCATCAAGCTGATCAAGATGCTCCTGGCGCCGATTATTTTCGGCACCGTCGTAGTCGGTATCGCCAAGATGGGCAGCATCAAAGAGGTCGGCCGCATCGGTGTGAAAGCGCTGATCTACTTCGAGATTCTTTCCACCATCGCACTGGTGGTCGGCCTTATCGTAGTCAACGTGGTCAAGCCCGGCGCCGGCATGAACATCAACGCCGGCACCCTCGATGGCAGCGCTGTCAACAAATACAGCCAGGCGGCGAGCGAGCAGGGCGGCCTCGTCGAATTCTTCCTCAATATCATTCCGCACACCTTCCTCGGCGCTTTCTCCAATGGCGTCATGCTGCAAGTGATTCTGTTGTCGGTGCTGATGGGCGTCGCCTTGGTGCAGATGGGCGAAACCAGCAAACCGCTGATCAACACCATCGATCTGTTCCTGCAAGGTCTGTTCAAAATCGTCGCGATGGTCATGCGCCTTGCGCCGTTGGGCGCGGGGGCTGGCATGGCGTTCACTATCGGTAAATACGGCATCGGCACTCTGCTGTCGCTGGGGCAGTTGCTGGTCGCGCTGTACATCACCACGCTGATTTTCATCGTCGTTGTTTTGGGTGCGGTGGCGCGATGGTCGGGCATGCCGTTGATGCGGTTTCTGCGTTATTTCAAAGATGAAATCCTGATCACGCTCGGCACCTGCTCGACCGAGGCGGTGCTGCCGCGAATGATGGTCAAACTGGAAAAACTCGGCTGCAAGAAATCCGTGGTCGGCATGGTCCTGCCGACGGGCTACACCTTCAACGCGGACGGCACCTGCATTTACCTGACCATGGCGGCGATCTTCATCGCCCAGGCGACCAACACGCCGCTGACCTTCATGGATCAGATGATCCTGCTCGGCGTGTTCCTGTTGACCTCCAAGGGCTCGGCCGGTGTGGCGGGAGCAGGGGTCGTGACCCTGGCGGCCACGCTCACCACCATTCACTCCATACCTCTGGTGGGCCTGGTGTTGCTGTTGGGCATCGACCGCTTCCTAAACGAGGCGCGAGCGGTGACCAACCTGATTGGCAACGGCATCGGCACCATTGCCATTGCCAAGTGGGACAACTCCTTCGATGTCGAAGCGTGCGAGCGGGAAATCGCCGCCATGAAACACGCCAAGGCTGCACGCAAGGCGCTGCTGGCGCACAAGTAAACCAAGCGTGGCGATTAGCACCTCTGTTGGCGATCCGGATCGCTGACAGAGGTGCTGATCGACACCGCACGGGCTGCCTGGGTTGACACTCCTTTCGTACTCATGAAACATATAGTGCACTATACAATAGCGAACTATGAAATGAGCTCGAACCGAAATCACGTGGGAACGCAGCTGTCATTTGCACTCTACGCCGCTGCCAACCGTGTCGTGCGTTTGCACAAGCCGTATCTGGAACCACTGGGCTTAACCTTTCCGCAGTATCTGGTGATCCTGCAGCTTCTGGATGGCGCGCCATTGTCTGTGGGCGAACTCGGCACTTACCTGGCCATGGACGCGGGAACCATCACGCCGCTACTCAAACGTCTGGAAGGCGCCGGATTGGTCACGCGCAAGCGCGATCCGGCAGACGAGCGCCGCGTGCTGATCGACCTGACGCCCGAAAGCCGGGCCATGGAAGACGACATCAGAGCCATCACCGGCAAGATCAAGACGGCCTGCCAGCTTGATGAGCAGGGGATTGAGGCGCTTCGTCTGACGCTGGATGCGCTTGCCCATCCGGCGGCTGACTGAGCCCACCAGTCCAAAAGCGCGCTCAACCAGGCGATAACACACGTAACAGAGAGGGTTTTGAAATGAACATCGGAATTATCGGCGCCGGCCACATCGGCGCAACACTGGCGCGCAAGCTGGCTGCGTGCGGTCATAAGATCAAACTGGCCAACTCGAAAGACCCGCAAAGCATTCAGGCACTCGCTGAAGAAGTCGGTGCCAAGGCTGTCACCAAAGAGCAGGCTGTGTCCGATGTCGATGTGATCATCCTGTCGATTCCCTTCGCCCGATACCCTGATTTGAAGCAGACGCTGAGCCAGGTTCCCGAGCAAGTCGTGGTCATCGATACTTCCAATTACTACCCGCAGCGTGATGGGGCGATCAAGGAAGTGGACGAGGGCAAGCCTGAAAGCGTCTGGGTCAGCGAGCAGATCGGCCGCCCGCTGATCAAAGCGTGGAATGCCGTACTCGCCGCTACGCTGGCCGATCAAGGTCAACCTGCCGAATCCGCAACTCGCATCGCCTTGCCAGTCGCCGGCGATGATGTGCGTGCCGAGGCGATCGCTCAGGATCTGGTCGAAGAAACCGGATTCACCGCGCTCGCTGCGGGCAGCCTTCAGGAGTCATGGCGTCAACAACCCGGGACCCCGGCTTACTGCACCGAACTGACCTTGCCGGAACTGAAGCAGGCGCTCGAAGCTGCGGACAAGGCCCGCGCGCCGCTGAACCGCGATGGGTTGATGGCCCGATTCATGGCGCCCGGCACTGAGTTCACCCGCGAGCAGATGGTTGCGATCAATCGGGAAATGACCGCTTGATTAGAAATGAGCGGCTTGGCCTTCATGCGATGGCGATAGCGTGGTCATCTCACACCCCCACAACTGCAAAAACGGCTCGCTGACAGTGGCCGGCCCAACCCATCGGCTGACCAGTTCGCACTTGCCATCCATGCATAACTGGTAATCGCCGGCCTGCGGGGTTCGGCCCAACTGCAGTGGTTGCAGCGGCGGCAAGTGGCGTCGGAAATGCCAACTGCCGTTCTCCAGCCGGGCATCGTCGGGTATCTCCATGCCAGCGCCGTTGCCGCGAACCCTGGCCCGCTCAAGAACCAGCCCTTGGGCCGTGACGCGGTAGTCTTCCTCCCAGCGGATCTTTTCGATGCTGTGGTTCCATGCCAGGGTGAAGTTCGCTACCGGCAACTGTGCCCAGATACTGCCGGCCAGACCCAGGCACAAGCCGATCATGCATTGGCCGTTGCTGCGCGCCGCGAGCGCCAGACGTGTTGCACGATTACCAGAATCCCGAGTGCGAAGCCGATTTCATCGGTCACCGGCAGTGCCACGATCAGCAGGGCGCCGGCGCCGAGACTGAGCACCCGTTCCCAGATCAGCATTTTCTGTTGCAGAAAACCGGTAGACGCCATGCCCCAGAGACCAACCGCCAGAAGAGTCTTGATCAGCATGTAGGCAGTTGCCCACAAGTTGTCGCCTTGCAGCATCAGCGCCGGGTTGTAGACCGCCATGAACGGGATGACGAAACCGGCCAGCGCAATGCGCACGGCCCACAGGCTGATCTTGAAGCCGCTTTCCTTGGCGATCGGTGCGGCGGCAAAACAGGCGAGGGCGACCGGCGGGGTCAGGTCGGCGAGGATGCCGAAGTAGAACACGAACATGTGCGACACGATCAGTGGCACGCCCAGCTCCAGCAGGGCGGGCGCGGCGATCGAGCTGGTGATGATGTAGTTGGGAATGGTCGGAATGCCCATCCCTAGCACCAGGCAAGTGATCATCGTCAGGATCAGCGACAGCAGCAGGTTGTCGCGGCCAATGGCGAGGATGTAGCCGGCAAACGTCGAAGCGACGCCGGTGAGCGAAACGATGCCGATGATGACGCCGACCAGTGCGCAGGCGATGCCCACCGGTACCGCGTGGCGGGCGCCCTCGACCAGCGCGTGCAGGCAGATCAGCAGCGTGTCGCGACCACCCTTGATGAAAGCGCAGACCAGCACCAGGACGGCAATGACTGCAAAAATCACCGCGATGCCAAGCTGGAAAAAACCTGTGCAGAGCACGCCGAGTGCAATCCAGAACGCACAACGCAGGCCAAAGCTGTGCACCCGGAAAATGATCGCCGAGCCAAGAATCACGATGGCAGTCAATGCCAGGCCGACCATGCCCGAGAACAGCGGTGTGCGCCCGGAAAACAGCAGGTACACCAGAACCAGCAGAGGAATCAGCAAATACCAGCGGGCTTTCACCGCGCCCCATGCGCTGGGGCATTGGTCTTTGGGCAGGCCCTTGAGGTTGGAGCGTTTGGCTTCCAGATGGACCATCCAGAACACCGAACCGAAATACAGCAGGGCCGGTATCAGCGCCGCCTTGGCGATTTCGACGAAGGGCACATTGATGGTTTCAGCCATGATGAAGGCGACGGCGCCCATCACCGGAGGCATGATCTGGCTGCCCATGCTGGAGGTGGCTTCCACGCCGCCGGCGAACGCGGCGCGATAGCCAAAGCGCTTCATCAGCGGAATGGTGAATTGGCCGGTGGTCACGACGTTGGCAATCCCGGAGCCGGTGATTGTCCCCATCAATGCCGACGAGGCCACGGCCACTTTCGCCGGTCCTCCCAGCTTGTGACCGAACAAGCCCATGGCGAAGTCGGTAAACAGCTTGATCATGCCGGCCTGCTCGAGGAATGCGCCAAACAGGATGAACAGGAAAATGTAGGTCGCCGACACATAAGTCGGCGTGCCGTACAACCCTTCGGTGCCGAACGACAGCTGATTGATGATCTGGTCGAAACCGTAGCCGCGATGGGCCAGTTCGCCGGGCGGGTATTCCCCGAACAGGCCGTACGCCAGGAACAGCCCGCAAATCACCGGCAGCGCGATGCCCATCACCCGTCGCGCGGCTTCGAAGACCAGAGCAATCAATACGATGCCGATCATCAGGTCGGCCGAGGTGAGGTCACCGGAACGCTGGATCAGGTCGGCCTCGAACACCCATTGATACAGCGCGGTAGCGATGGCGGCCAGGCTCAGCAGCCACGCCAGCGGTTGCCACGGACGGTCTGTGCCGCGTGCCGGATAACTGAGAAACACCACCCACAGCAGGAAACCGACGTGCACCGCACGCAGCACCTGGCTGGAGAAAGGAGAAAAGGCTGCGGTGACGATCTGGAAAATCGAGAACAGCAACGCTACGTAAAACAGGGTTTTCGGCCAGTCCCGTGGGTTCGCGGAAATACCGTGATGCTCGTCACTCATTGGCTGCCTTCCTCATGACCACGCAAAGGAATCGACGCTGCAGTGGCCGTCACGCCACTGCGGACAAGCGCTTATAAAGCGCCTTTTTCCTTGTAGTAGCGTTCGGCGCCGGGGTGCAGCGCGATCGGCAGGTTTTTCGCAGCCGCTTCCAGCTTGATGTCCTTGGCCGCCGAATGGGAGTTACCCAAGCGCCCCAGGTTGTCGAACAGCAGGCGGGTCATGTCATAGACGACGTCATCCGGCAGGTCGGCGCGGGTCACCAGAATATTGGTGATTGCCACAGTGGGCACGGCTTCGGCCTGTCCGTCGTAGGTGTTGGCCGGGATCATTGCGCTCTGGTAGGCCGGATTGCCGATTTTTGTCACCACCTCGCTCGGAATGGCGACGTAGTTCAGCGGCATCACCGACGACAGGTCGCGAATGGCGGCCATGCCCAGTCCCGACGACTGCAGGGTGGCATCCAGTTGCCGGTTCTTGATCAATTCCACCGATTCGGCAAACGGCAGATATTGCACCTTGCCCATGTCCTCGTAGGTCAGGCCGGCCGCCTTGAATATCGCCCGCGCATTCAATTCAGTCCCGGATTTTGGGGCGCCTACCGAGATAGTCTTGCCCTTGAGATCGGCGAGGGTTTTGATCCCCGACTCTTTGCTGGCGACGATTTGAATGTAATTTGGATAGGCACCGCCCAAGGCGCGCAATTTGGTCAGTGGTGCTTTGAAACCGGCGTCCTCCACGCCGTTTTTGGCGTCGGCCACTGAGTCGCCCAAAGCCAGGGCCAATTCGCCGCGACCGGCCTGTAGCAAGTTGAGGTTTTCTACCGACGCTTTGGTGGCCTGCACCGATGTCTTCGAACCCGCAATACCGTCGCTGTAGATTTGCGACAGACCGACCCCGATCGGGTAGTAAACCCCGCTGGTTCCGCCGGTGAGGATATTGATGAACACGGGCGCGGCCTGCGCAGCACTGCTAAGGGTGAGCGTGGCGGCGGCCAGCAGGGCAAAGCGTGTTTTGACTCGCATGGGGGCACTTCTCCGTCTTGTTATGGTTTTAAGCAGAGTGATTGCACTCTAGCCGGTCCCGGCTGAACGTGATCGTCACGACGTCAGTTCATCCCCAGCCAGTTCGGCAGCACCAGTGAGATCCATGGCACGTAAGTAATCAGGATCAGGAACAACAGCAAAATCGACAACCAGGGCATCGCGGCTTTGACTGTGGCGGGCAAGGACATGCCGGTCACCGCCGAGGTCACGAACAGGTTCAGGCCCACCGGTGGCGTGATCAGGCCGATCTCAAGGTTGACCACCATGATGATGCCGAGGTGAATCGGATCGATGCCCAGTTTCATCGCGATAGGAAAAAGGATGGGCGCCAGGATCAGGATGATCGCTGACGGTTCCATGAACGCGCCGGCAATCAACAGCACAATGTTGACCACCAGCAGGAACGTCACCGGCGTCAGGCCGGCGTCGATCACCCAGGCAGTGATTTGTTGAGGTAACTGTTCGGTGGTCAGCACGTGGGCGAACAGCATGGCGTTGGCAATGATGAACATCAGCATGATGCTCAGTTTGGCCGAGTCGAGGAGAACCTTGGGTGTCTCGCGAAAGGTCAGATCCTTGTAAACGAACAAAGCGATGAAGGCCGAATAGACGGCTGCCACTGCGGCAGCTTCGGTCGGGGTGAACATGCCCGAATAGATGCCGCCGAGGATGATCACCATCAGCAACAGGCCCCATATTGCCTTGCGTGCCGTACTCAGAAACTCGCGAAGCGTCGCACGCGGCAAGGCGGGCAGATTTTTCTTCACCGCGACGATGTAGATCGCCACCATCAATGCCGTGCCCAGCAGCAGGCCAGGCACCACGCCGGCCATGAACAGCTTGCCCACGGAGGTTTCTGTAGCGGCGGCGTAAACCACCATCACAATCGACGGCGGGATCAGGATGCCCAGCGTACCGGCGTTGCAGATGATCCCTGCGCCGAACGCCTGCGGATAGCCGGAACGGACCATCCCGGCAATCGCAATGGAGCCCACCGCAGCGACCGTGGCGGGACTTGAACCGGAGAGGGCGGCAAACAGCATGCAGGCCAGTACCGCCGCGATGGCTAGGCCGCCGCGAATATGCCCGACACAGGCGTTGGCGAAGTCGATCAGCCGGCGGGCGACGCCACCAGTGGTCATGAAGGCCCCGGCCAGCAGGAAAAACGGAATGGCCAGCAGCGTGTAGTGTTCCGAGGTCTCGAACAGTTTGATCGCCAGCGAGCGCACCGAGTCGGGACTGAAGAAAATGATCGTCAGGGAGCCGGCCAGCCCCAGCGAAATGGCGATCGGCACGCCGATGAACATCAAGGCGAACAGGGCCACGAACAGGAAGGCGATGGTCATGGCTTGTCATCCTCGTGTTCGGCAAGTTTCAGCGCGTCGGCCGCTTCATCGGCCAGGCCGAGGCCGGTCTGACGGTTAAGCAGGATGCGCAGGAGAATTTCAGCGAAGCGGATGAACACCAGCGCGAAGCCCAGCGGCACGATCAACCCGATATGCCACTGCATCACGCCGAAATGGCCGAGATCCTCGGCACCGATACCGGCGTTCATCAAGGTTTCGATCCATTCGAAGCTGGCGACGGCAAGCAGCCCCGCGTAGGCCAGACAGCACAGGCAGGCGAGGATGCCGATGTAACGCTGTACCGATCTGCGCGCCAGTTTGACCAGTGCGTCGACACCGATATGCCCGGCGGTGCGCACGCCATAGGCCAGGCCGAAAAAAATCAGCCAGCCAAACAGCGCTTTGGTCAGGGCGGTGCTCCAGGTCATGGCCTGCGCCATGCCCATGATCTGATCGCCAACGGCGAACAGCGGGACACTCGCTGCCGGCCAATGATCGGCGAGCCAGTAAAACAGACTGTAGAAGTTATTGAGGATCACGTAGACAAACGTGACGAGGGTCATGGCCGCCAGAAGGAAGACGATGAAGCCTTCCTCGAAGTGTTCCCAGATTCGCCGAAGCGCTTTCATGGATGGCATCTCACGTCGAGTGAAGACGGGCAGGCGCCGACGCAGCGGCGCCTGCCTTGCGATTATTGCGCCTGGTTTGCGGCTTCGGCGGCAGAGATCAGCTCAGCGCCGATTTCGCCTTCGAACTTCTTCCACACCGGTTTCATCGCGTCGCGCCATTGCGCACGTTCTTCTGGCGTAAGCGTGATGATTTCCGTGGTTTTGGCGGCAAGGATGCGCTGCTTGTCACCCTCGTTCAGTTGCTGGGCTTCCTTGTTCACGTGGGTGGTGACTTCCACGACGATCTTGTCCAGTTCGCTGCGCACGTCGGGTGGCAGGCCGTTCCAGAACTTGGTGTTGGTGATCAGCATGTAGTCCAGTACACCGTGGTTGGATTCAGTGATGTATTTCTGCACTTCATGCATCTTCTGGCTGTAGATGTTCGAGTAAGGATTCTCTGCGCCGTTGACCACACCGGTCTGCAGGCCTTGATATACCTCGGCAAAACTCATCTTGCGCGGATTGGCGCGCACCGCCTTGAACTGCTCCTCCAGCACCGCCGAGGCCTGCACGCGGAACTTCAGGCCGCGCGCATCAGCCGGTACACGCAGTGGCTTGTTGGCCGACAGTTGTTTCATGCCGTTGTGCCAATAAGCCAGGCCGGTGATGTTTTTGCTTTCCATGGATTTGAGCAGGCCCTGACCCTGCGGGCTTAGTTGAAAGCGGTCGACAGCGTTGATGTCATTGAAAAGAAAGGGCAGGTCGAACAGCTGCACGGTCTTGGTGTACTGCTCGAACTTGGCCAGCGACGGCGCAATCATCTGCACATCGCCGAGCAACAGCGCTTCCATTTCCTTGCCGTCACCAAAGAGCGAGGAGTTGGGATACACCTCGACCTTGACCTTGCCCGGCAAACGTTCCTCGACCAGTTTCTTGAACAGCAACGCACCTTGCCCCTTGGGCGTCTGGTCAGCGACCACATGCGAGAACTTGATGATCACCGGGTCTGCCGCCATGGCCGGGTTCATGCTGCTTACCGCCAAAGCGCAGGCAAGTGCGCTGAACAGAGATCTGAGCATCTGGGTGATTCCTCTTGTTTTTATTGTGATGACCGCTCGACGCGCTGAACGCGTTCAAGTGCCGAGACATGTTCAAGTCTAGGCAGAAATATCTGATTTGCCGGGGAATTGACCAGAAAACCGCAAAACAGTGGCGAGTGAACTGAGTACGTGGTTCCGTCAGGGCCGTGAACGGTATGGGGATTACCCGGCAATGAGTGGTGTTTGAATTTCAAGTGCCCGCTGCTGAAGGTGAACCGGGCAGATAGGCCTCGGGTTGGCGGCGCGGGATTCTCATATCGCCAGGTCCTCGTCCCAACACACGGCCTTTGATTCGTGCCATTGCACGTCGGTGACGCCGAATCGCTCGGCCATCGGTTTCGAGAAGCGCTTCAATGGAGGCCGGCCTGGCTTGGGAATTGGCGTCAAGCCGGCATCACAACTCGCCCACTGCCAGGCTTCTGCGTTGTTCATCAATTTGGCGCGGATAATGAAAGATTTGGGCACACCGTGAAGTCGGTACTTGATCATGTACAAATCTGTCTGGCTCATGAGGCTCTCCTGTTACTCATGAAAGAGGGATATTCCTCGCGCCAGGAAATTCACAGTTTTTTCTAACATCTCGACATGCGTCCGCACCGGTTGAAAATTACTTATACAAGCATGCGCTTGCGGTATAACAACGCTCCTCCTGTGATTGCGAAAGTTTGATCAGCGCAACTAAGCGAAACGGCAAAATATATCAGCGCTTGCCCGGTGTGATGGCATTTGAATGTCATTTTATGTTGACGAGGATTATCGCTGCGTTTAACTAGCGCGTAATCTGTAGATCGCTGCCGATACTTTCAAGTTAGTACGTTGGTGCAGTTAGTCCAGTGGAAGATTTTAGTTAGCAAGCTTCGCAAGCGAGGCGATAAACGAACTATTTCCTGTACAGATTCAGCGAAGCTCATGTAATGGTTAATGACCCGTTTGTGCCTTGACAGGAAGAAGGGCCATGGAAAACGACGAGCTGCGTCATGCTTGTACAAAATGCAATAGGCTGTACAAAACCTCGCCGCAAGCGGAGCGTTGCAAGGCAAGCGCCGGCCATGCCGGGCTTTGTGAGAAGTGTCTCAAAAACGAGCAGGAGCGGGTGATCAATGAGCGCCTGGCCTTGTGCGTCGCGAAGATGTTGGACATTGATCGTCAGTTCAAGCCATCAGCGAAACGCTGATGTTCGCTTCAGCTCGCAAACGAGGCGGCTGATGAAATTCGGCAAGACTCAACGATTACCGCTGCGCTTGTACAACTGCAGAGAGTTGGGTTGGGCCGTTGATCATGTCCCTGAAAATAAATCACTGCCAGTAATTGTTTTGACTTACGTATAAATCGAATCGTCCAGTTTCCCGGATGTTACACAAACTTGCACAGGAAGTAAGAGGCCCGTGAATACGGGCCTCAGTACTGTTCCGATAGAAGAGCACAAACGCTCTCAGCCTGCGAACATCAAACTTGCGATGCCTTGATCAACAGCGAACCGCGCCGGCGCATGAGGGCGTAGTAAGCGCACGCAGGGCACAGCAAGCCAACGACCCACGCCAGGTCTACGCCTTGCAGGCTGGTGGCAACAGGCCCGACGTACATCGAGGTGTTCATGAACGGAATTTCCAGAGCAATGGTGCAAAGGAATACTGCGATTGCTGTCCAGTTCACCCGACCGTAGATGCCTGCCGGATCGAAGATGTCGGCAATCCGGTAAACGCCTTTGCGCAGCGCGTAATAGTCGACAAGATTGATCGCCGTCCAGGGGATCAGAAAGTAGCTCATGAAAAAAATGAAATTCAGGAAGAACTGCAGAAAGTCGTCCTGCGCCAATGTGCATAAACCGGTTGCGATCGTGCAGATGATCAGTAGGAATCCCGCACGTACAGACGGGGTGATTTTGAGCGCAGAGAAAGGCTCGATCATCGTGACCGTCGACATGAAAGCGCCATACAGGTTGAACACGTTGATGGCGATCTGGCCGTAAAGCACGAATGCCACCATCAGCAGCGTGCCTCCTCCGAGCAGGCCTATCAGATGCAGCCCGACGTTATCGGAGAACCCCACCATGCCCTTGGCCAGCACGGCGCCTAACAGCATCATCCAGCTTCCGCCGATCACGGTACCGGCATAGCTGTACCAGAACACTTGGCGGGTGGATGTGTCGCTCGGCAAATACCGAGAGTAGTCCGCCACGTAAGGTGCGTAGGACAATTGCCAAGTGACCGCGATGCTGACGGAGGCGAGGAAGCTGACCAGATTGAAACCCTGCGCGGTCCATTGGCCGGTCTCTATCGGCAGCGCGAGGGCGAGCAGGGTGGCGATGCCGAACACCGCAATCGAAATCAGCGAAAGCAGCTTCTGCACGCGATGAATCAATTGGTAGCCGAACAGCGCGACCAGGAAGCATGCCGCGCCCAGCAGAGCGATGTTGCCAGCGGTGCTCAACGGGCTCAGGTCGCTCACCGCCTGAGCAGCCAACAGCGTGTTGCTGACGAAAAAGCCCAAATAAATAAGCATGACGAACAGCAGCGGTACGATAGCGCCGAAAACCCCGAATTGTGCCCGGCTCTGGATCATCTGCGGAATACCCAGTCTCGGTCCCTGCGCGGAGTGCGAAGCCATGAAGATTGCACCAATCAGCGAACCGATAAGGATCGATAGCGCACTCCAGAAAAGATTGAGTCCCAGGCTGATGGGCAACACTCCAGCCGCTACCGTGGTGATGTTGGCGTTGGCACCAAACCAGACGAAGAACAGGGAACGGGGCCGACCGTGACGCTCGCTCTCTGGGATAAAGTCGATGCTGCGTTTTTCAACTTTCATGTCTGTTCTCCGTTCAGCAGGCGACGACGAGGCGGCGTTGAAAGCGCGCTACGACTTGTGGGAATTCATCTGGCTGGAATGCGAGGTGATCGGGTTCTGCGGTTCGAAGCGATGTTGCCGGCTCGTTGTTCCAGCGTCTCGACAACTGTTCGGTGGTGAAGAGTTCCAGCCCGTACAGCCAGTTGGAAAGGATGAACAGTGCTGAGTAATGCGCTCCCTCTGTAGTCGCACTACAGGCGTCAGTGACGAGGCTGATCTGGAAGTCGTGCTGATAGGCGTCGAACAGACTGCTCATGACACACACATCCGTCAGCACGCCGATGACCACCAGGTGCTTGATGCCTCGGCGGTTGAGCATCTGAGCCAAACGGGTGCCGTGGAAGGCGCTGTACCGGCGTTTATCGATGACGACGTCAGCGTCTCGAGGCGCCAGAGCGTCAATGATCTCGATCGCAGATGTGCCGGCGCGGTAAGTCGTTGGCCTGCCTTGGTCGTCTACCGGTTCGCCCAGCGCCAGATCGCGGCCCGGAGCGTCGTTGACATGGCGGGTATAGAAAATCGGGATGTGCAACTGGCGAGCGCGATCGATCAGGGATGCGGCGTTATCGACCACTTGATCGAAGCGTTCGAGCGGGAAGCCATCTTCCTTTTGCATATCGATCACAAGCAAGGCGGTGTTTTGGTTCATCAGGTTTGTTCCGGATGCAGAGCGTCGGGCGAGCCGGAGGGACTCACCAGAAAACTCGGTAATGACGGTGCGCAGCGATCCGCCAAGGCGGAAACTGCGAGAGATCGAGAGAGACTCTCGTGGGGAGGTGCTACCTGACTATCTGCCAGAAACCGTTTTGCTTCGCGCTCACGCAGGATGGCAGCTGCGGCAGCACGATGGAGGACGAAGAGCGGAATCGACGGAGATAACGCGCCATGGCTGCGCACGGCAACGCACACACCGCGCTTGAAGAGCGGGTGTGAGCGTCGCCGAAATTTGCGGAGGATGCAGGCATGGCCATAGACCTTGAGCGCGATATGCACTGGAGGAGCAAGATACGGGCCAAGCTGTGCAAGGCCTTCGAAGCCATTGAGCCAGAGCGGACCAAGCGTTCAAAGCAATGTTTTGTGGTATCTGGTATTCCATAATATTGTGTTACGTAGCGTAGCAGCGGCTTGCGTTCTTGCTCCCTTTTGAAGCAGATCCCTCCAGGCTCGCGGCGATCAACGCCGCGCCGTGCGCGTACTCACATCCACCCAGACCGCCAACACCAGAATGCTGCCCTTGACGATCATCTGCCAGTAACTGTCGACGTCGAGCATCGACATGCCGTTATCCAGGCTGGTAATCACCAGTGCGCCGAGGAGGGCGCCGTAGACGGTGCCGGAGCCGCCGCGCATGGAGGTGCCGCCGATGAAGCAGGCGGCGATGGCGTCGAGCTCGCCCATGCTGCCGGCGGACGGTGAGCCGGCGGCGAGGCGTGCGGTGTTGACCACGCCGGCGAGGGCGCACATCACGCCCATGATGCCGAAAATCCACAGCTTGACCGCTTGCACATTGATGCCTGACAGGCGCGTGGCTTCCATGTTGCTGCCGACCGAATAGACCCGGCGGCCGAACACGGTCTGGCTGGTGACGTAGCTGAACACGCCGAGCAGAATCAGCAACAGCAGCACCGGCACGGGAATGCCGTCATAGCTATTGAGGGTCTGAACAAAACCCGCCAGCACCGCGCCGATCACCAGCACGCGCACAACATCACGCACCAGCGAATGCGCCGCCAGACCATGCAAGGCGCGATTGCGTCGCTGCTTCCAGGTCAGAAAAATCGTCAGCACGAACAGCACAATCCCCAGACCGGTGCCGATCGCGTGGGGCAGATAACCCTGGCCGACGTAGACCAGCTCCGGCGATACCGGGGCGATGGTGGTGCCGCCGGTGATCCCCAGCAAAATCCCGCGAAACGCCAACATGCCGCCCAGCCCGACGATAAATGACGGGATGCGCAAGTACGCCGCCATGTAGCCGTTGGCGAGGCCGATCATCAGGCCGCACAGGGCAACCAGGCTCAGATTCGCCAGCAGCGGAATGTGATAGACCACGTCGAGTATCGCCGCGAGGCCGCCGAGCAGGCCGAGCAATGAGCCCACCGACAAATCGATCTCGCCGCTGATAATCACCAGCACCATGCCGCAGGCCAGAATTCCGGTGATCGACATCTGCCGCAGCAGGTTGGAAAGGTTGCGCGGGGTGAGGAAGCCGCCCTCGGTCTGCCAGCTGAAGAACAGCCAGATCAGCACCACGGCGAATACCAGCGCGAGCATCTTGTAGCGGGTGAACAGTTGTTTGACCTGATTCATTTACGCGGTTTTCCGATCATTATTGTTATGGCTGCCGGGCTGGCTGAGGGCGGCGGCGAGTACCTGTTCCTGGGTCAGTTCATGGTTGACGAAGTCGCCACGCAACTGGCCTTCGCCGATCACCAGCACGCGGTCGGACACGCCGAGCACTTCGGCCAGTTCCGATGAAACCATGATGATCGACACGCCTTCGGCGGCCAGCGCGCCCATCAATTTGTAGATCTCGTACTTGGCGCCGACGTCCACGCCTCGGGTCGGCTCGTCGAGAATCAGCACGCGCGGTTTGGCCAGAAGCATTTTCGCCAGAACGGCTTTCTGTTGGTTACCGCCCGACAGGCTGGTGATCGGCAGGGACGGACTTGCGGTCTTCAGATGCAGACGGGAGATTTCCCGGTCGATGCAGCCCAGCTCGGCTTCGGCATCGATACGGGTCATTTTCGAATAACTCTCGAGCACGGCGAGGGTGATGTTCTGACCGACACCGAGATCGGGAATGATGCCCTGGCGCTTGCGGTCTTCGGGCACCAGGCACAGGCCGGCGCGGATCGCTTTCAGCGGCGTGCGCGTGTCGATCGGCTGGCCGTCTAGCCAGACTTCGCCTTCGTGATGGCCGGGGTAAGCGCCGAACAGTGCGGTGACCAGTTCGGTGCGGCCGGCCCCGACCAGCCCGGCAATGCCGAGGATCTCGCCGCGCTTGAGGCTGAAGGAAATGTCGTCGACCCGTTTGCGCTTGGGGTTGTCGACGTCGTAGCAAGTGATGTGACGCGCCTCGAAAATCACCTCGCCAAACTCATGCGGCTCGCTCGGATAAAGGTTGCTCATTTCGCGCCCGACCATCTGCGTGATGATCTGTGGAATGTCCATGTTGGCCATGGCGGTGGTGGCGATGTGTCTGCCGTCGCGGATCACCGAAATGGTGTCGCACACGGCGGCGACTTCATCGAGTTTGTGCGAGATGTAGACGCAGGCGACGCCCTTGGCTTTGAGGTCACGGATGATGTCGAGCAGCACTTCGATTTCCGAGCGGCTCAGGGCCGAGGAGGGTTCGTCGAGAATCAGCAGACGCGCCTGTTTGTTCAGCGCCTTGGCGATTTCCACCAGTTGCTGATAACCGCCGCCGTACTGCGAAACCGGCAGCGACACGTTCATGTCCGGCACTTTCAATTCACGCATCAACGCTTCGGCGCGGTGGATCATCGCCGGGTAGTTCATGCGCCCGCCGGGCAGCGTCAGCTCATGGCCCATGAAGATGTTTTCCGCCACCGACAAGTCCGGCACCAGGGTCAGTTCCTGATGGATGATGACGATGCCGGCGGCTTCGGTTTCGCTGATCGACTGCGCCCGGAGCGGCTGCCCGTCCCAGAGGATTTCGCCGTCCCAGGTGCCATGGGGATAGACCGCCGAAAGGATCTTCATCAGCGTCGACTTGCCGGCGCCATTCTCGCCGCACAGGCCCACGCATTCACCGGGCCGGACCTTGATGTCGATGCCGTTGAGCGCTTTGACACCGCCGAAGGTTTTGACGATGCCGTTCATTTGCAGCAGATAGTCGGACATGGAAAAGGCTCGTATACCAGGGACTCAAACACCACTGAACCTGTGTGGGAGCGAGCCTGCTCGCGAAGGGGCCTTTTCAGCCAGAGCTTTACTGACTGACACTCCGCTTTCGCGAGCAGGCTCGCTCCCACAGGTCTGATCAAGATTTACGACCGGATCACTGCCCGGCAATCTGCGCCTTGGTGTAGAAGCCATCCTGTTCGAGCAAGTCGATGTTGTCCTTGGTCAACGGCGTTGGCGTGAGCAGGATGGTGTCGACCTTTTTGCTGCCGTTGTCGTACTGCGAGGTGTAGGCCGGTTTTTCGTTGCGCGCCAGTTGCACCGAGAGCTTGGCTGCTTCGGAGGCGATGAGTTTCAGCGGTTTGTACACGGTCATGGTTTGCGTGCCGGCGATCACGCGTTTGACCGCTGCGAGGTCGGCGTCCTGACCGGAAATCGGCACCTTGCCGGCCAGCTGCTGCGCGGCCAGTGCCTGGATGGCACCGCCAGCGGTGGCGTCGTTGGAGGCGACGATGCCGTCGATTTTGTTGTCGTTACGGGTCAGGGCGTTCTCAACGATGCTCAGCGCTTCGGTCGGGTTCCATTCCTTGACCCACTGCTGGCCGACGATCTTGATATCACCCTTGTCGATGGCCGGTTGCAGCACCTTCATCTGGCCTTCACGGAGGATCTTGGCGTTGTTGTCGGTGGGCGCGCCACCCAGCAAGAAGTAATTGCCCTTGGGCGCCGCTTTCAGCACGCCGCCGGCCTGCATCTCGCCGACCTTTTCGTTATCGAAGGAGATATAGGCGTCGACATCGGCGTTGAGAATCAGCCGGTCGTAAGACACCACTTTGATCCCGGCTTTCTTCGCTTCGGCCACCGCATTGGTCAGCACCGTGGCGTTGAACGGCACGATGACGATCACATCGACGCCACGAGAGATGAGGTTTTCGATCTGCGAAATCTGCTTCTGCTCGTTGGCGTCCGCCGATTGCACGAAGACTTTGGCGTCCATTTTTTCTGCCGCCGCGACGAAGTAATCGCGATCGCGCGACCAGCGTTCCAGACGCAGATCGTCAATGGAGAAACCGATTTTCGGGTGGGTAGCGTCGGCCATTACCGGCAGGGCCAACAACGCCAGGGCACTGGCCAATAGCGTACGTTTCAAGTTCTTCATGGTGGTGCGTCCTTTTATTTTTGTTGGAAAGACACGGCCTGACGATGAATCGGGCTGGTAGAACTGTAGAGAATCTGCCGACGCAGCAGGCACAGAATTGTCGTGCAATTGTCACAGCGTTCTTGCGTCGGCAGCCTCCCTTGGCGATCAGCGATACAGGTAACGGTTGACGATGTTTTCGAGCATTTCCTGGCGGCCGCTGACGGCTTGCGGGTTCAGCTCGTTGCTGAACGCGTGCTCGGCCAGCGACTCGAGATTGAAGTCGCCCGCCATCACCGCTTGCCCGAACGGCTGACGCCAGCCGGCGTAGCGTTGATCCTTGAGGGTTTGCAGTTGATCGTTCTCGACCATCGCGGCGGCACGTTCCAGCGACAAGGCCAGAACGTCCATGGCGCCAACGTGACCGTGGAAAAGGTCGATCTCGTCGAGGCTCTGCCGGCGCACCTTGGAGTCGAAATTGAAACCGCCATTCTTGAAACCGCCGGCCTTGAGGATTTCATAGGTCGCCAGGGTCATTTCTTCGACGCTGTTGGGGAACTGGTCGGTGTCCCAGCCGTTCTGCGGATCGCCACGGTTGGCGTCGATGCTGCCGAAAATTCCCAGCGAGGCGGCGGTGGCGATTTCGTGATGAAAGCTGTGGCCGGCCAGGGTCGCGTGGTTGGCCTCGATGTTGACCTTGATTTCCTTCTCCAGGCCGTACTGCTGGAGGAAGCCGAACACCGTGGCGCTGTCGTAATCGTATTGGTGCTTGGTCGGCTCCTGCGGCTTGGGCTCGATCAGCAGGTCGCCGGTGAAACCGATCTTGTGCTTGTGCTCGACCACCATGCGCATGAAACGCCCGAGTTGTTCGCGCTCGCGTTTCAGATCGGTGTTGAGTAGGGTTTCGTAGCCTTCACGACCGCCCCACAGCACGTAGTTGGAACCCTTGAGCCGATGGGTGGCGTTCATCGCGCTGAACACTTGCGCGGCGGCGCAGGCGAACACTTCCGGATCGGGATTGCTCGCGGCACCGGCGGCAAAACGCGGATTGCTGAAGCAGTTGGCGGTGCCCCAGAGCAGCTTGATGCCGCTTTGTTCCTGATGCTGTTCGAGGCGGTCGACCATTTGCGCGAAGTGTTCGCGGTACTCCTTCAGCGAGTTGCCTTCGGGGGCGACGTCCGTGTCGTGAAAGCAGTAGTAATCGATGCCCAGTTTGCTGAAGAACTCGAATGCGGCTTGAGCCTTGCCGATAGCCAGTTCCATCGGTTCGCCACTGCGTTGCCACGGGCGTTTGAAGGTTCCGGCGCCGAACACATCAGAGCCCGGCCAGACGAAAGTGTGCCAGTAGCAGGCGGCCATGCGCAGGTGTTCGCGCATGGGTTTGCCGAGGATCAGCTTGTCGGCGTCGTAGTGACGGAATGCGAGGGGCGAATCACTGTTCGGGCCTTCGTAGCGAACCGGCTCGATATTGGGGAAATACTGCATGGACCTTGTCCTTGTTGTTCTTGGCGGTGTCTCGATACTAGCAACGGCCCCGTGCCCGCTGATTATGAAAAGCCTCAACTGCGAGTGCGATTTTGCGTATTGAGCTTCAGCGCGCGGAGGCCTAGTCTGTGTCCATCGTCGCCGTGACATGGCGGCCCGGAACAAAAACAATTGAGGCCGCTTTCGCGAGCAGGCTCGCTCCCACATTTGATTCGTGTCGTTCACAAAACTGTGTGGGAGCGAGCCTGCTCGCGAATGGCTTGACGCAAAATCCGGATACTGAATGAAGAGCCTACCGCCCGTGCACCGCATCGCCCTGTTGTTCAACGGCAGCAAGATCTACGACCGTGGAATCATCAGCGGCATCGGCAACTACCTGAGCAGCACTCGCGCTTCCTGGGACCTGTTTCTGGAAGAGGACTTTCTCTGCCGCTTGAAAGGCATCGAGCGCTGGCAGGGCGACGGGATCATTGCCGACTTCGATGATCCGCTGATCGGCGAGGCGCTGGCCGACATTCATTTGCCGGTGGTAGCGGTGGGCGGTTCCTACGAGGATGCACGCGCCTATCCGAAAGCGATCCCCTATGTCGCCACCGATAACAATGCATTGATCACTCTGGCTTATTCGCATCTGGTCGAGGCGGGATTGCAGCGCTTTGCCTGTTTCAGCCTGCCGGAAGCGCAGGCCAATCGCTGGGCGCAGGAGCGGGAAAAGGCCTTTCGCAAACTGATGCAACGCGACGGCCTGCACGCCGAGATCTATCGCGGCATGGGCACCAGCGCACCGTTGTGGGACAGTGCCGTCGAGCAACTGATCGCCTGGCTGCACAGCCTGCCCAAACCGATCGGCATCATCGCCGTCAGCGACGCCCGTGCCCGGCAGTTGCTGCAAGCCTGCCTGACCGCCGGCATCGCCGTGCCGGAGCAGGTCGCGCTGATCGGCATCGACAACGACCCGCTGACCCGCAGCCTGACTCGCGTACCGCTGAGTTCGGTGATTCAGGGCACCGAAACCATGGGCCGCACCGCTGCGCAATTGCTGCACCAGATGCTCCACGGCATGCCGTCCACCGGTACGCAGATTCTGATTCCGCCGGACGCGGTCAACGTGCAGGTGTCGAGCCTGCACCAACCGCTGGGCAATCCCTACGTCATGCAAGCGCTGCTGTTTATCCGCCAATATGCCTGCCAAGGCATCAAGACCGCGCAAGTGGCGGCCTATGTCGGGGTGTCGCGCTCATCGCTGGAAGCGCATTTCCGCGCCGAGCGCGGTTGCAGCGTGCATGACGAGATTCTGCGTTTCAAACTGGCGGCGGCTACCAGCGGTTTGAAGAACACCGATGCGGCGATTGCCGACATTGCCCAGGCCTGCGGCTTCAAGTCTGCGCAATATCTGCACACGGTGTTCCGTCGCGAGTTCGGCTGCACGCCCCGCGAATATCAGCAGGGCGGGGCGTAGCGCTGCGAAGACTTACGCCAGCGCAGCGGCACTGGCTCTGGAGCGCCAGGCGAACGTCAGCACCATCAGCAGGCCCAGACCAGCCATCGCCGCGCCGGCCAGGGAAATCGCCGGATAACCCAGCCCGGCATTGATCACCGCGCCACCCAGCGCCGCGCCGATCGCGTTGCCGAAATTGAACGCACCGATGTTCACCGCCGAAGCCAGATTCGGCGCGTCCTTGGCGGCTTCCATCACGCGCATCTGCAGCGGCGGCACCAGAGCGAAGCTGGCGATACCCCAGATCAGAATGGCCACGGCGGCCGGCAGCGGCCAGCGCATCAGCACCGTGAACACCAGCAACACCACAATCAATGCGCTCAGCGACACGATCAGGGTGCGGTCGATCGAACGGTCGGCAGCCTTGCCACCCCACATGTTGCCCAGCGTCAAACCGATTCCGAACAACACCAGCATGGCGGTGATGAACGCGGCGGACGCGTGGGTCTCGCTGCTGAGAATCGGCGCGATGTAGGTGAACACGGTGAACATCGCACTCGAGCCGACCACGGTCAGGGCCAGTGCGGCCAACACCGGACCGCGGCCCAATACTCGTATTTCCGCCAGTGCACCCGCGCCTTGCTCTGCTTTCAGATTGGGCAGGGCGAACCACAAGGCGATCATGGTCAGCACGCCGAGACCGGTAATGCCCCAGAACGCCGTGCGCCAGCCGAACAGCTCACCAAACCACGCCGCCAGCGGCACGCCGCCGATAGTCGCCAACGTCAGGCCCATGAACATCGCCGCCACGGCGCCGGCACGTTTTTCCGGCGCGACCACACTGGCGGCGACCACAGAGCCGACCCCAAAGAATGCGCCGTGATTGAGCGAGGTGATCACCCTGGCGACCATCAGGCTGTAGTAGTCGGTAGCCAGCGCCGACATCAGGTTACCCAGGGTGAAAATCGCCATCAGCCCGATCAGCAGATAGCGCCGCGGGATCTTGCCAGTGGTCAGGGTCATCAGCGGCGCGCCGAGCAGCACGCCCAAGGCGTAGGCACTGACCAGCAACCCCGCAGCGGGAATGGAAACGCCGAGATCGGCGGCGATGCCGGGCAACATACCCATCGGCGCGAACTCGGTGACGCCGATGCCAAAGGCGCCGACAGCGAGTGCAACAAGTGGTGGATTGATACGCATGGAAAGTCTCCTCATCTATGCCGCCAATGCTACGATCCATCGTTTTCCGGCGGTAGATGGCGATTTTGGCAATCACCTTTGCGTAAGAGGCACGAATGGACTTCAACGGCAGGTCAGGGGAAATGAGCGTGTTCGTCACCGTGGCGCAGGAGGGCAGCCTCTCAGCGGCTGCGCGTGCGTTGGGGCTGACGCCTTCGGCGGTCAGTCGGATCATCGCCCGCGCTGAACAACGACTTGGCACCCGCTTGCTGCTGCGCACCACCCGCGCGCTGACGTTTACCGCCGAGGGCGAGGCCTTCCTGCGCGGTGCCCGGCGAATTCTCGCCGACATGGACGAAGTGGAAGGGGCCATTACCGACCAAGGCGTACCCAAGGGCCGCTTGCGTGTCAGTGCCGCCCTTGGCCATGGACGGCTGACCATTGTGCCGCTGGTCGCAGCTTTCACCGCCCGTTACCCGAACATCGTCGTCGACCTCAGCCTCGGCGACGAAGTAGTCGACATCCTCGCCGGCCAGGCGGACGTCGCCATCCGCTTCGGCCATCTGCCCGACAGCCCGTTGACCGCACGCCGCCTCGGCCACACCGGCCAGGTCGTGGTCGCATCGTCCGATTACCTGAAACGCCACGGCACACCTCTCGAACCGGAAGACCTGCTCAAGCACAACTGCCTGCGCTTCAACTTCCGCCGCGCCGAAGCCAACTGGCCGTTCATCCGCGACGGCAAGGAGTTCTCGCTGAAAGTCAGCGGCAACATCGAATGCAGCAGCGGCGAAGCACTGGCCCAGTTCGCCAGACTCGGCGCAGGCGTTGCGCGCATTGGCGAGTTCACCGTCAGGGAAGACTTGCAGCGCGGCACGCTGATCCCGCTGCTGCAAACGTTTAACCCGGGCGATGAGGAGCCGATTCATGCGGTGTTCGTGGGCGGCGCGGCGATGCCGGCGCGGGTGCGCTTGTTTGTGGATTTTTTGCTGGAGCAGCATCGGATGTAAGCGTGCCGGTCGGATTCAGCGAGTCATCCCTGACCCGCAAACTGCCGGCTAGATTGTCGGGATGGTCCCGCCGTCGATCACAAATTCACTTCCTGTGATCGAAGCCGCTCGCGGCGACGCCACAAACCCGATCAGCTCAGCCACTTCAGCTGGCGTCGATGGGCGGCCGAGCGGGATACCGCCCAAGGCTTGCATGATGATGTCCTTGCCACCCTGATAGTCAGTGCCTGCCTCCTGCGCGAGTCGCTCGGCGAATGCGACCGATGCTTCGGTTTCGACCCAGCCCGGGGAAACCCGAACCACACGGACCCCTTTGGGCGACACCTCTTTCGACAGGCTCTTGCTGTAGGTCGACAGCGCAGCCTTGGCCGCCGCGTACGCTGTGGTGGATTCCGGCAGTGGCAGTCGACTCTGGATGGAGGTGACATGGATCACCACGCCATCCCGACGCTCAAGCATGCCCGGGAGCAGGGCGCGATCGAGGCGCACCGCTGGCAGCAAATTCAGATTGAGCTCGCGTTGCCACTGCTCCTCGTCCAGCGCTGAAAAACCACCACCGGGGGCCGACGAGCCACCCAGGACATGAACCACTATGTCGACGCCGCCCAGTTGCTTTTGGACCGCTGCGATGAGTGCGTCACAACCTTCCCGTGTCGAAAGATCAGCCGCAACCAGCAGTGCGCCCGGCATTTCGACGTCCACTTGCCGAGCCGAAGTGATGACCTTTGCCTCCTCGGCGAGGAACCACTCGACCACTGCTTTGCCGATTCCCTTGGTGCCGCCAGTGACGAGCACCCGTTTGCCAGCCAATCCTGAATTCAGCATGGCGAGATCTCCAGCGCTCGGAATTGATGGATCGCGTCGTAGATTTCTTTCTCGTCGATGACCGTGACATGCGTCTGCACGACGGCGGGAAGTTGAAGGTTCATTGGCTGACTCCTTATTGATTAACTGGAGTCATCTTGCTGGGTCGCAGATAGTTTGTTCAACTGGGACAAAAATTAATGACCTATCCCGGAAATCAGGACAATCCATGGTTCAGGATCGCTTGGCCCTCAATGAACTGGACGCCGTCATAGCCGTGGCGCGAAGGGGGTCGTTTCGCCAGGCCGCCATTGATCTCGACGTCTCCACTACCGCGCTGAGCAACACCATTGCGCAACTGGAAGCGCGCCTCGAATCGCGACTGTTCAACCGCACCACCCGCAGCGTCGCCATCACCGAAGCGGGCAGGGTGTTTCTCGAACAGGTGGGGCCAGCGTTGCAAGATTTGCGTGCGGCACTCGACGCAGTGCGCTCGCAAAACGCCGGACCCTCGGGCACGTTGCGCATCAACGCCTTCGCCAGCGCTGCGCGTTCGGCGCTGCTGCCACTGGTGATCGAGTTTTTGCAGCAGCATCCGAAAGTCCATATTGATCTTGTAACCGAAGGCCGGCTGGTGGATATCGTGGCTGACGGCTTCGATTTCGGCGTGCGCTCGGCAGGCCTGGTGCCCAACGATGTGATTGTGGTCCCCGTAGGGCCGCCGCAGCGTTACGCAGTGGTCGGTTCGCCGGGGTATTTTGCACAACACGGCAAACCGCGCACGCCGTCCGATCTGCTCGGGCATCGATGCATCCGCGTGCGACTGCCGAACGGGGCGATTTTCCCTTGGTATTTCGAACGGGACGGAGAAGTTACCCGTCTGGATGTGAACGGTCCGCTTACGCTGGATGAATCGAGCGTGGTCAAGGTCGCAGTGCAGGCGGGCATGGGGCTGGGCTTTTTCATGGAGCAGGACGTTCGTGACGAAATCCGCACCGGCGAGTTCGTGCAGGTACTCGAGGACTGGCCCCCGCCCCGAGACAGGTTGTGCCTGTACTCCCCGAACCGCCGCAATCCCTCTGCGGCCGCCAAGGCATTCATCGAACTTGCTCGCGCCAGGCAGGCTGATCAGGCGTGACCGGGTGGACTCAGGCGATCAAGCCCAGTGTCAGCCCCTTCAGGGTGGCGGCTGCCCGGGTCGAACACTGCAGTTTGCGAAAGATGCTTTCCATGTGCGTGCGCACCGTGCTCGGACTGATAGCCAACAGTTGCGCGACTTGTTTGTTGCTGGCGCCACGGCTGATCTCCAGAAGAATGCGGCACTCACGGGCTGTCAGCAGCGAAGGCTTGGGTTGCCGCAGGCGGCGCTCGCCACTGGCGGCAGCAATGACCGCTTCGCAGCCATCGTTATCGAACAGGCCACGGCCAGCATCCTCTTTGAGTAGCTTGCCCGCTGCGGCTTCGTCGTGGGCTGATCGCCAGGGCCGGGCCTGCCTCAACGCCACCCAGGCGACCGAGGTGGCGAACAGCCGATGTTCGGCATTCAGTGCATCACCCGCCACGCCGCGAAAATAGCCGCTGCCATCGAGCCGTTCATACGCGTGGGGGGCTATCTCGGCGGGCGCGGCCAGTTCCATTACCGGCCTGAGCGCCTGTTGCGTCCAGTAAGGCACCAGGCGCACTCGCTCTGCCGCACCGTAGGGCAGCGGCCCTGGGCTATTCCATAGGTGATTGGAAACGGCTGCGCGGCCGAGACCGTAAATCAGCGCGGACTTGCCAATGTTTGCCAAAGTCGGTTCACCCAGCCCCCACAGGCGCGCAGCTTCCATGGCGACATGGGCGACCTGACGCGAATGCCCGGCCAGCCATGGCAGCTTCAAGTCAATGACGTCTCCGACCAAAGTCAGCGAGACACGACGCTGCTCAGGCACGGGTTCAACTTTAGTGGAAAGCGTTTCGAGTTCCGCCAGCCAGGCCTTGGCATTAGCCACCAGCAACGACACCAGCGACGCTGGATAGCGCCGATCCGACTGCTCGTTGATCCAGCGCAACGCCGCGTCCAGGCCGTGAGCGCGAGTGAGAATATCCAGGTCACCGGCCATGACCACCTGATAGGCGACCTCCGGGATGTGTTCATGGCTTACGCCCAACGGTCGGCCAGTGCCGTCGTAAGTTTCGAACACCCGACACAGGCCCGCTTCGACGGCGGTTCCGAGCTGGAGGGTTTTGGCGATTGCACCGGACACTTCACAGTGCACCACGGCCAGCGGGGTTGCCTGATGCACCGCGTTCATCTGTTCATTGCCGAGGGTCAGATCGAGCATTGCGCGGCGACCATCGACGTCGTCGCCCAGCAGGTCGGCAAAGCCTTCGGCGTTGGCCGTGCACCCAGACCAGCGCAGCAAGGCAATCTGCTCTGCAACCTGCAAATGCTCACCGGCGCCGTGGCATGCCTGCGCGAGCATCCGCGCCAAAGCGGCAACGCGCCGGGAATGACCGAGCGGTTGCCCCATGCTGAGGTCACCGACCTGGGCGATGGTTGCCAGTGCGCCGTCCAGCGAGATGTCCAGTTGCAAGCCACTATCCATGAAAAATGCCCCGGGGTCGGATAATTGACCGATGCCCACAACGCAGGCCAGTCAGCAGAATCTGAACTCCCGAACAGGAGCTCATCCAATGAAAACAATCAAATCGAAATTCGCCACCGTCGCCTTTGCCCTGGCCAGTACCTTCTTGGCCGGCGCCAGCCACGCGCAGGATACAACGCCTTCGGTGGTGATCGTACACGGCGCCTTCGCTGACGGTTCCGACTGGGCCAAAGTCGTGCCACTGCTGCAAGCCAAAGGCGTGGCCGTGACCGTTGTGCAAAACCCGCTCACCTCGCTGGCCGACGACGTTGCCGCCACGCGCCGCGCGCTGAACAACCAGCAGGGCAAGGTGGTGCTGGTCGGTCACTCCTGGGGTGGCACGGTGATCACCGAGGCTGGCAGCGACCAGAAAGTGAGCGCTCTGGTGTATGTCGCCGCCTTCGCGCCAGAGGCCGGGCAAACCAGTGGCGAACAGGGTAAAGGCGCGCCGACGCCGCCGGGCATCAGTCAGATCAAGGCTGACGGTAACGGCTTCCTCTATCTGACCCCCGAAGGCATGGCCAAGGACTTCGCTCAGGATCTGCCGGCCGCGCAAACTGCCGTCATGACTGCCACGCAAGGACCGATCAAGGCCTCGGCTTTCGAAGATAAAACCACCGTTTCGTCCTGGAAAACCAAGCCGTCCTGGTACCTGCTCGCTACCGAAGACCGGATGATTCATCCCGACGTCCAGCGTTCTGCCGCCAAGCGTATCGGTGCGAGCCTTGCAGAGGTGCACGCCAGCCATGTCCCGCAGCAGTCGCAGCCGGCCGAGGTCGCCGCAGTGATTCTCAAGGCCGTGCACAGCGTTGCTGAACAGTGATCGCGGCAGCGAAGGGGAGCGGGCGTATGAACCCTCGAAGCGATCACGACTATGACTTCATTGTCTGTGGTGCCGGCACGTCGGGCTGCGTGGTCGCTGCGCGGCTTGCCGATCAGTCAGGCGCACGGGTTCTGCTGATTGAGGCCGGCGAAGACTATTCGGGCGCCGAGGTGACAGAACCAGCGCAATGGCCGCTGAACCTCGGCTCTGCGCGCGACTGGGCATTCGAGGGGCAATCCGATCCACGCCTCAACGGCCGACGGCTCCCGCTGAGCATGGGCAAGGGGCTCGGTGGAGGTTCGAGCATCAACGTGATGGTCTGGTCGCGCGGCCATCGCGCCGATTGGGAGCATTTTGCTGCCGAGTCTGGCGACCCGGCCTGGGGCTACGCATCGGTGCTCGATTACTACCGCAGGATCGAAAACTGGCAAGGCAGCCCGGACGCCACCCGGCGTGGTTCAGGTGGGCCGGTACATGTCGAGCAGCCGGCCACGCCTCAACCCCTTGCGTGGGCAACGCTGGAGGCGGCCAGCGATCTGGGCATCCCCCGATTCGACAGTCCCAATGGCGTGATGATGGAAGGGGCAGGTGGGATCGCTGTCACCGACTTGCGCATCAAACAGGGCAAGCGCGAGTCGGTTTACGACGCCTACATCCGGCCACACTTGCACTGTCCGAACCTGACGGTGCTGACCGGGGCGTTGGTGACCCGCGTGTTGCTGGTCGGCACCCGGGCCGTCGGTGTCGAAGTGTTGATCGCCGGCGAGCGGCGCCGGTTTCATGCCGCAGCTGAAGTCATTCTGTCCATGGGCGCGGTGCAATCACCGAAAGTGCTCATGCAGTCGGGCATCGGCCCGGCGGATGAACTGCGAAAACACGGCATCGCACCGGTCGTTCATTTACCCGGTGTCGGCGAGAATTTGCAGGATCATCTGGCTTTCGGCTGCACGTGGGAATACCAACAACCCCAAGCGGTCGCTGGCAGCGGATGCGAAACCACCTTGTACTGGAAAAGCGACAGTCGCCTGGAAGCCCCGGATCTTTTGCAGTGTCAGCTGGCATTCGCGGTACCGTCTCCGCCTGAGGTCGCCATTCAACCGCCGGAACATGGTTGGACGATGTTCGCCGGGTTGGCCAGACCGGCCAGTCGCGGACGCCTGCGGCTATCGGGTGCAGGGCCGCTGGATGCACCGATCATTGAGCCGAACTCCCTGAGCGAGCCCGAGGACATGGCAGCGGCATATGCGTCGATCGAACTGTGCCGCGCACTCGGCAACAGCCAGGCCTTCAATGGGCTGATCAAGCGCGAAGTCGTGCCCGGTCCCAGAGAGCGTCGCGCTATGGAACAGTTCATCCGCAACTCGGCGATGACCTACTGGCACCTGTCGTGTACGGCAAAAATGGGCCGCGATGCGCTGTCGGTGGTTGACCATCAATTACGCGTATACGGGATCGACGGGCTGCGCGTCGCAGATGCCTCGATCATGCCGCGCATTACCGTTGGCAACACGATGGCGCCGTGCGTCGTTATTGGTGAGCGGGCAGCGGAGCTGGTGCTTGCGGGAGTATAAAGCGCCCACAACGCCCCGCTGCGCAAAATCTGCTTTCACTCGTTCGCAAGATTTTCCCGCGCCCACTGCTCGGCCGTCGTGACCTGTATCGCCCGCTGCTCATTGAACGTGCCCGCTTTCGGCCACGCCACACCTCGACCTTGGGCAAACACCGCGCGGTATTTTTTGATGTGGTGAGTGGGGTCTTTTTCCAGTTCCTGCATCAGGTGCGGCACCGTCCAGACGTTACGCTTGAAGGGCCGTCCGAGCACGCGTTCGAGAAGGCCCGCGACCTGTTCATAGGTCAGCGTGTCGCCCGACAGATACACGATCTCGTTGCGAAAACGCGGTTCGAAGAAAACGATTTCTGCAGTCAGTTTGCCGATGTCGTCCGGGGTCGTCAGCGTCACGCTGGTGTCCAGGCTGCCCAGGGCGTTAACGGTGTCGTTGTCGAAATCAACGACTTCAAACACCGGCTCGAAGAGGAAACTGGTAAACATGCCGGTCGAGATGATCACCCATTCGGTTTTTTCCTGCGCGCGCAGCAGTTCGCGCACGTCGAGCTGAGCATCGAACAGATCCTGCGGACTGCCCCGGCCGATGACTTCGAAGTCCACGCCAAACTGCCAGGGAAAGTAGCGTTTGATGCCCGACTTGAGCGCAGCGGTCGCCAGCTTCATCGGCGTCTCGCGACCAGCGACCATGCCGGCGCAGCCGATGACGGTATCGAAAGGTGCGAAGACTTCGGCCAGTTGGTCGATCGAATCGTTGACCAGATCTGCCGCCACCATCTGCACGCCGAGACTGCGCAGTTCATCAATTTCGGCTTTCTTTGCCGGCACCTGACTGTCGATCGTCGAGGCCCTGAGCAGGACACTGATCGTGCTGCCGGGCGAGCGCTTTGCCACTCGCGCAAGGTTGCGCAAAACCGGCAGGCCGAGCTCGCCTGCGCCCAGGACAAGAATGGATTGCGGAGAAGGGTGGCTCGATTCGGTCATGATGTCTCCTGAGATCTGCATGTAAGATCGGCAAATGCTGGCACGATCGGGCAGCACTCAGAAGAAGGCACACGCGTGATACCAAGTGAAGAAATGACTGATCAGCAAGCGCTCAGTGAGGCAGAAGCGATCTGCCAGACGCTCAGACGAGACGATGATGGCGTGCGCCGCGAAGTGCTCGCGCACGCCGGCAGTCGCTGGTCTTTGGGCATCCTGCATGCCTTGGGGGTGTACGGCACGATGCGCCATGCCGAGCTCAAACGGCAGATGACCGGCGTGACTCAGCGCATGTTGACCAAAACCCTGCGTGCGCTGGAACGCGACGGCCTGCTGACCCGGCGCGAGCTCGACCAGGTGCCGCCGCACGTCGAGTACGAGCTGACGCCATTGGGCATGGGCTTGCTGGTGCGGATGTCGCCGATCTGGACTTGGGTGGTGGAAAACGTCGAGGGTTTCCGCCAAGCGCGACGCACGTTCGATAGCCAGATCGGCAAGAAACCCTCATGGCAAATTCCTGTTCCAGCGCGGGATGATTCTGAAGCGTCAGACTGAGGTTTCGCGCTTCAGCTCAGCGGCACCGCGAACACGGCACTGGCGCGCGCAACCGTTCGCTCACCGACGTGCAGACTGACGCCAGCAAACGCCAGTTGGCGGCCCTTTCTGGAGTGTTCAAGACGCACTTCGAGCCACTCGTTGATTTGCACCGCACCGAGATAATCCAGGGTCATGCTCGCCGTGATCAACGGCTGCGGCGGATCGCTGGAGAAGGCCATGGCGTAGCCCATGCCGACATCGGCCAAAGTCGCCAATACACCACCATGCAAAGTGCCGCGACCATTGGCGTGGCGGGAGTCGGTCAGTAAACCCAATTCCAAGTGCAGCCCCTGACCTCTGGCGTAGATCGGGCCGAGCAGATCCAGCAACGGACTGCTGCGGGTGAATGGTGTGAAACCTTCGGGAATGGCCGTGGTGTTCATGATCCCATCCTGATGCAGGTGGCTGACCTGTTTGATTGGGCGGGGAAACACAGGAGGGGGCAAGCACTATGCGGATGGGGAATTTGCTGCGATAAGTGCTGTACACGGAACTGACCAGCAAGGGGCTACGGGATGGATATTCAAATTCACATTGCGAGGGATGCGGATGCATCGGCTATCAGTGAAACGATCATCAAGACGCTCCGTGAGAGCAATGCTCGCGACTATCCACCCGAGATCATTGATCGAGTGATTGAAAGTTTTTTGCCCTCGAACATCCTTCGTTTTTTGACTGAGCGTCAGGTGCTGGTCGCTACGCTCGAGAGTCAAATCGTCGCAACGGCAAGTCTCGATCAAGACGTTGTTCGAAGCGTATTTGTCGACCCGGACTTTCAAGGAATGGGTGTTGGAAGACAGCTGATGAAGAGCATTCAATCACTCGCCATGGACACAGGTTTCAACTTGCTGCGCGTTCCTTCCTCAGTCACCGCAGAAGGCTTCTATGCTTCGCTCGGCTTCAAGAAAATCAGAGATGAGTTTCATCAGACGGAGCGCACGATCATCATGGCGAAGAAGTTGAAACGATAGCGTTCATCTAACGTTTAAGCCTGCCGAATGTGGCTTCCATCGCTGCCCGGTCAGGGTCGAGCAACCAGGCATGATGACGTTGATAAAGCTGCAAAAGTAGTTCGGTGTTGGCTCCAACCACGTCCATGCCTCTGTCGTCATAGGGAAAGATCATGACTCGCTTGGGCAGATTGAACAGGTAGACAGCACAGTTCGCACGCGGTTGCATAGCACCGAAGTCCTTGGCCAATGCGCACCAGAGTAGTGCTTGAATGCTCGCCACAGACGCTTCGAAGGCGACGTTGACCCAATATTCCGGCTCTTCCTCACTGAACCATTCCTCGTTGTCTATTTCTTCGCTCCAGATGCACAGCGCTGATGGAGTGTCGATTCCAGCAGATTTAAGGGCGCGAAGAGTGCTGCGATGGGCGAATCGATTGCGACCGGAATGAATGCGCAGACACGCTACAAACGATGCGTCCCCTTGGAAAATGTCGCCGCAGATGGATATGGATTTGCGCATAGCGGTCAGGAATTGCTCGATCATTCCGCCCGTTTCGGAGAGTTCGAAACGCAATCCTCCCGGCCAGGAATAGAAAAGCGGACGGGCGAATGCCTGGGGTCCAAATGCGTTTTCGATCTCAGCTCTCAGATTCACTTTCTTCCCTTCAATGTGGATTTCTGTTTGTTCAAGACGCGGGTGAAGTCAGTGCGACGACACAAACGGCGAAGCAGTCGTCGGTGCCGGCAGCGCATAGGCCTGTTTCATCCACGCAACTTCCGCTAGCGGTGTGCGGCCGAAGAGGCGTTTGAAGTCGCGGCTGAATTGCGAGGCGCTTTCGTAGCCGACCAGAAATGCAGTTTTTGCCGCGGTCAGGTCGTTACGCAGCATCAGCAATCGCGCCTGGTGCAGCCGCGTCGACTTCAGATACTGCATCGGCGAGGAGTCGGTGACCTTGCGAAAGTGCAGATGAAAATTCGGCACGCTCATCTGCGCTTCCTCGGCCAGGGTTTCTACGTCGAGATGCTGGTGATAACAGCTGTGGATCTTGTGGATGGCGCGGGTCACTTTGCCGAACTGACCTTGCTGGGCGATGGCGGCACGCAGGGTGCCGCCTTGTTCGCCGGTGAGGATACGGTAGTAGAGCTCGCGCAGCATCGCCGGGCCGAGGATTTGCGCGTCGGCATCGTCGCTCATCACTTCAAGAAAACGCAGGGTTGACCGGCGCAGCGGTTCGTCGAGAGGCGAGGCGTACATGCCCATCGGTTGGGATCTGGGGAAATCCCACAGTTCATCGACCTGCTGAATCAGCTCGCCAGCCAAAGCGAAATCCAGGCGCACGTACACCGCGAGCATTGGCTCGGCTTCGCTGGCGTCGGTTTCCATGGTGAAGGGTACCGGCACCGACACCACCAGATAATGCTGAGCGTCGTAGACGTAGACTTCATCGCCAAGATAACCGCGTTTACGCCCCTGACAAAGGATCACGATGCCCGGCTCGTACAGCACCGGCGTGCGGGTCAGCGGTCGGTTGGAACGCAGGAAACGCACATCGTCCAGCGGGCTCAGGTTGTAACCTTCCAGCGGGGCGAGCTTGCTCATTAGCTGGACCATGCGCGCTGTGATTAGGTCTTTCGGTTTCGGCATGGGCTGTGGGTTTCCTTGTGAAAAGGCGGGTTTGAACCTGTCTGGCTGATTGGCGGGGTGTCAGACAGAGCCCTCACCCTAGCCCTCTCCCAGAGGGAGAGGGGACTGACCGTGGTGTTTGATCGGGATCTGCCGACCTGAAATATCGCGCCGAATGCTGACCGCGCTGTTCTAGAGTAATAAGCCCTGCGGAAATCTTCGAGGCAGGCTCAGGAGTTGAATCCACCCGCGATCGGCTCCCTCTCCCTCCGGGAGAGGGCTGGGGTGAGGGTGCTTTTGATCTTTCAGCCATCCGTCGAGCGGCTAAGCGCTGCCCATTGCTCAATACTCTCCGCCGTGCGCTGCAATTTGTCACGCACCAGCGCCAGCGCATCACTGCCCAATAGCAGGTGAGCCGGCGGGTTTGGACTGTCGATGATCGTCAGCATGACCCGTGCAGCTTTCTGCGGATCGCCCAGCTGATGGCCACTTTTCTCCTCCCGGGCCTTGCGCACCGGATCGAAGCTTGCGTCGTAGTCACTGATGCTACGCGGCGTGCGTTGCATCGAGCGGCCTGCCCAATCGGTGCGAAATGACCCCGGCGCCACAGCGGTGACAAAAATATTGAAGGGCGCAAGCTCCTTGCTCAAGGTGTCGGAGATACCCTCAAGCGCAAACTTGCTGCCGCAGTAATACGCGATCCCGGGCATGGTGATATGGCCGCCCATCGAAGTGATATTGAGGATATGCCCCGCGCGGCGCTGGCGGAAATACGGGACAAACGCCTTGGTCACCGCCACTGCGCCAAACACGTTGACGTCGAACTGGCGACGCATTTCCTCCAGCGATGACTCTTCGAAAATCCCCTCATGGCCATAACCTGCGTTGTTGACCAGCACGTCCACCGGGCCGTGACGATCCTCCACAGCCGCAACCACCCTATCGATGGCATCGAATTCGGTAACGTCCAGCAGCACCCCATGCGCGCGCTTGGGCGACAGCGCTTCGCAGGCTGCCAGCGCGGATTCACTGCGCACTGTGCCGATAATCCTGTGACCTTGAGCGAGCGCTTCCTTGGCCAGCGCCTGGCCGAAGCCGCTGCTGACACCGGTGATGAAAAGAGTCTTCATGGATCTGTACTCCAAGAGGCAATTGGAGAGGCCATGCTAGGGCGGATAACGCTGGTGGACGATGCCGAATCGGATCGAAGTATTGCCTGTTCCTATCAATAGGGTTTTCCAGGTCTTGCCTCAAAAAGCGGAAAAGTCCTGCAGGTCTCAAACCCGCAGGACTTTTCCTGTCTCAGCATCACGCGCTTATGCTGCGCGACGGCCCGGTGTACGGTCCGATCCATCAGCGGCGAGGGCCTCACCCAGTGGGGTGCGGTCTGAGCCGTCGGCAGCGATGGCCTGACCTTGTGGGGTCTTGTCATAGCCGTCTTCAACCAGGCCTTGTTCCTTGAGGCGGTTGCGGCCGTTTTCAGCCAGAGCCTGACGCTGCGGCGTACGTTCCGAGCCATCGGCAGCAACAGTCTGCTGTGGTTCGCTGACCTGGGTGAAGAAACGATCTTCCTGATTGCTCGGTACGGCGAATGCGCTGGCGCTGAGAGCGAAGGTGGCGATAGCGATCAGTTGGCTTACAGTTTTCATGGCGGTGACTCCGGTCAAATTTCGATTGAGGTCCGGGTCGTTCAGATCAGTCTCTGGTTAACCCGTTGCAGTGGTGTGTTCTGCATGGGTTCAGATTAGGGGGCAGGGCGGTATCGGCGTTAGGCGGATACTGTTGGCGATTTGCCTGATTCTGCTCGCTGAAGATGATTTACAGGCTAGCGACCTTATGGCTTCACGGCGCCGCGAGCAATCAGGTTCCGCCAGAGAGATAGCTTTGCACTTGCCTGACTACATCGCGAGCGGTGCGGGTTACGCCGATCAATGTGGCAGAAGCGAGGCCCGTCCAGTCGCCGTAACCCACCAGCCACAAATCGGGTATCGCAACGCTTCGGCTTTCGTCCACAATCACTTTGCCATCCCGGCCTACAACGCCCAGGTTGTTCAGGTGGTCGAGCGCCGGAGCAAATCCCGTGCACCAGATGACAGCGTCCACTTTTGTCTCGATTCCCGATGACCACACAACCCCTGTCGAAGTGAAACGCGTGAACGGCCGTACCGCGCTCAATACACCGCGTTCGCGAGCTTCCTTGACCGGTGGCACCATGACGATGTCGCCCAGCCCTCCAACGGGCTGTTGAGGCTCCACGCCATCCTGCTGCGCCTTCAATCGAGCAGTAGCGCGTTCGAACAGGACGCGTCCATCCACCTCATCAGGTAGAAACGTTGGGGCCTGTTGCGTAACCCAGGTTGCCTGAGCCACTTTGGAGACCTCGGCGTAAATCTGGGCGCCCGAGTTGCCGCCACCGACGACAAGGACGGTTTTACCCGCAAACTCGTTCGGCCCGACGTAATGAGCGGAATGAAGCTGCCTGCCTGCAAACAATGCCTCGCCGGGATAGTCCGGTACGAATGGGCAGCTCCAGGTGCCAGTTGCACTGATAACCGCTTTGGCGTCCCAGTGGTTGTCCTTTGAGATAACACGCAAGCCGCCTTCGATCTTCTCGACACGGGTCACCCGCGTGGAGCGGATGATGGGGAAGTCATACCGGCGCTCGTACTGAGTCAGGTATTGGACAACGTCGTCCCGCCCGGGCGTCCCCTCGGACAGGGCCGGCATCGGCCAGCCTGCAATCGAACTCCATGCCGACGGCGAGAAGAGCCGCAGCGAATCCCAGCCATGCCGCCAGGCGCCTCCTGGTCCCGGCTCGGCATCCAGCAGCACGTAAGACAAGCCTGTGCGCTTCAAAAAATAAGCGACAGTCAGCGCGGATTGGCCACCACCAACGACCACGACATCAAGTTTCGAATTCTGACTCACCAGCATCCTCCCGGCGCAAAGGCCTCAACTTGTGAAAGATCGTGGTGCGGCTCATACCGGTTCCGCACACGGGCATCAAATCGAACGCTGGTTGACACGTCTGGACAGCTCTTCGGCGGATTCCTTACGCTCGGAATAACGGTCGACCAGGTAATCCTGACGATCTCGCAAGAGCAGCGTGAACTTCATCAATTCTTCCATCACGTCTACCAAGCGGTCGTAGTAGGCGGAAGGCTTCATACGTCCGGCCTCATCGAACTCGGTGAATGCCTTGGCCACGGAAGACTGGTTCGGGATGGTGAACATCCGCATCCAGCGGCCAAGTACCCGCAACTGATTGACCACGTTGAAGGACTGCGAGCCGCCGCAGACCTGCATCACAGCAAGGGATTTGCCTTGCGTAGGTCGTACAGCGCCCAGTGCCAGCGGAACCCAGTCGATCTGCGCTTTGAACACGGCACTCATGGAGCCGTGACGCTCGGGAGAGCACCACACCTGACCCTCTGACCATTGCATCAGCTCGCGCAGTTCCACGACTTTGGGATGCGTGTCGGGTGCGTCATCAGGCAGCGGCAGACCCGCAGGGTCAAAAATCCTGGTTTCGGCGCCAAACTCCTTCAGCAGGCGTGCCGCTTCTTGCGTGACCAGACGACTGAATGAGCGCTCTCGCGTCGATCCGTATAACAGCAGAATGCGAGGTTTATGCTGCGAAGGATTGCGAGGAGACAGCTGCTCCAGCGTAGGAATGTCGATCAGGTCGGCGTGTACGTTCGGCAATGTATCTTGCATATGAACTCCTGCGGCGGCGCGTGGAGGGGCGCCGCCTCGGTTGATCTTTAAAGCGAACCGATGCGGTTCAGTTCAGCTTTCAACTGTTCAGCGCTGATGGTCTTCAGTGGCAGCGCAAGAAATGCGCTCACGCGCTCGTGGATTTTGGCCAGTGTGGTTTCAAATGCAGCGGTGATCTCGGCTTCCGACCCGCTAGCCTCAGATGGGTCGGCCAGCCCCCAATGCGCCTTCAGGGCTGGGCCGAAGAAGATCGGGCATGCTTCTCCAGCAGCGCGATCGCAGACGGTAATGACGATGTCGGGAGGCGAGCCCTCAAAAGCATCCGAAGCCTTGCTGCTCAAGCCTGCCGTGGAGATGCCCGCCGCCTCCAGCGTTTGCAATGCCCGTAGATTCACCCGGCCACTGGGAAAGCTTCCCGAGCTGACGGCTTCTACACCCTCGGGCGCCAAGTGGTTGAAAAGCGCCTCGGACAGAATGCTGCGGCAGCTGTTGTGGGTGCACATGAACAGGATTTTCATCAGACGATTCCTTGATTCAGAAACTTAGGCGCAGTGCCAGGGCGGACAATGTGGCGACGAGAATGGGCAAGGTCAGCACGATCCCGGTCTTGAAGTAGTAACCCCAGCTGATCGTGATGTCTTTCCGGGCGAGCACGTGCAGCCACAACAGCGTGGCCAGGCTCCCGATCGGGGTGATCTTCGGGCCCAGGTCGCAGCCGATGATGTTGGCGTAAACCATCGCTTGCTGGACTACACCGTCGACTTCGGCGGCATGAATGGATAAGGCGCCTACCAGAACGGTGGGCATGTTGTTCATGATCGAAGACAGCAATGCTGTCAGCAGCCCTGTACCAAGGGACGCGCCCCAGACGCCATAACCGGCGAACACGTTCAGGATCTGCGCGATGTGGTCGGTCAGGCCGGCGTTCTTCAGGCCATAAACAACCAGGTACATACCCAAAGAAAAAATCACCACCTGCCATGGCGCCTCTTTGAGCACCTTGCTTGTGTTGATGGCATGACCACGAGCCGCGATGACATAGAGAATGCATGCACAGACCGCTGCGATGGCGCTGATTGGCACCCCCAATGGCTCAATGACAAAGAAGCCGATCAGCAGTAGTGCCAGCACCCACCAGCCGGCTACGAAAGTGGCACGGTCATGGATTGCGTCATCCGGATTGTCCAGTTGGTTGAGGTCATAGGTCTTTGGTAAATCTTTGCGGAAAAACCACAGCAGCATGGCTAATGTCGCCGCCACGCTGACGATGTTTACCGGCACCATGATCGAAGCATATTCGTTGAAGCCGATATTGAAGTAGTCGGCAGAAACAATGTTGACCAGGTTGGAAACCACAAATGGCAAGCTCGCCGTATCTGCGATAAATCCAGCGGCCATGACGAACGCCAACGTCGCGGCGGCAGAAAAACGCAGCGCCAGCAACATCGCGATTACGATGGGAGTGAGGATCAATGCCGCTCCGTCGTTGGCGAACAGTGCCGACACAGCCGCACCCAGCAGGACGATAAATGCGAACAGCCTGCGGGTGCTTCCGCCTCCCCACCGAGCCACGTGCAATGCAGCCCACCTGAAAAAGCCTGCCTCATCAAGCAGCAAACTGATGATGATGACCGCGATGAATGTCCCAGTGGCATTCCAGACGATGCGCCAGACCTCGGGTATGTCTGCAAGGGTAACGACGCCTGCCAGCAGCGCCACGATGGCACCGAGCGTCGCACTCCAGCCAACCCCGAGTCCCTTGGGCTGCCAGATGACAAGGACGATGGTGGCGATAAAGATCAATACGGCAATCAGCATTTCATTAATCCGGTTGGGCGTGAATCAGTTGCACACGGCTTGGTTGATCGGACGGTCGCTCATGCCGCAAAGGCGCTTGGCCTCGGTTTCCAGCCATTGCTGATTGGCGTCTACCACTTCCTTCAAAACTGCAGCCACCCACGCGGGCAAATCAGGATTCACCCGGTAGTACACCCATTGACCCTGGCGACGATCCAACAGCAAACCGGCAGAGCGCAGCAGCGCCAGATGACGAGAAATCTTCGGCTGACTCAGGTCGAGCGCTGCCGTCAGCTCGCATACACAGAGTTCACCTTGGCTCACGACAAGCAGGGAAATTTTGGCTCGGGTGTCGTCGGCCAGGCACTTGAACAAGGTGGTGGGGGTCATGGGTTCTGTCATACGTCCTCCAAAAGCTTTTGTCTTGACCAAAACGAAGTGCCTGATGCGCTTGCGGATGTCGTGACGCGTAATGGTGAAAGGCGGCGGCATGATTGCCGAGCAATGGATACGGATAACCGAATATACGCATAGTCATATATCTGGTAAAGCGAATATAACAGCGGTTGAACCGTCGAGACTGATAGCGACGGACCGCGCGGATAGTGCCCGCGATTTGTCTGATTCCACTGATTGAAAATAGCCATTGACTTAGAGCGCACTCAAACCTTTACGGTGATGACATGAATCCAGAACTGACAATTTCAAAGTTGGCCAAACGCCTTGATTTGAGCGCTCACACGATCCGCTATTACGAGCGCATCGGGCTGTTCGATCCGGTTGGGCGCGGTGGCAATGGCCACCGGGTATACGCCGAGAAGGATGTGCTGTGGGCCGAGTTTCTGCTCCGGCTGAAGGCGACCGGAATGCCGATCCAGCAAATGCTGCGGTATGCCGAATTGCGTCGATCAGGCGACTCGACCCTGGCAGAACGCCGCGAGCTTCTCGAGCAGCATCGCCGGGACGTGCAAGCGCAGATCAGCCAGTTGAGCCAGTCCCTGGAGGTTCTGGATAACAAGATTCAGATCTACCACCAACTCGAGCAAAAGGAGCATCACCATGATCCGTAAACTTCCCGGCTTCAACCGCTTGCTGTCCGCCACACTGATTGGCGCAAGCGTGACCGGTGTCGCAGCGCCGGTGGAGATGACTGATCGTCGAGAGCGCGGAGAAGCCGCTCTGACGCAGATCACTGGCGGACCTGGTCAGGCAGTGGTTGATTCATTGAAGGATACTGCTCCAGAGCTTGCGGACTGGATTCTGAGTTTTGCCTACGGCGATGTCTTCGCCCGCCCCGGTCTCGATCACTGCACTCGTGAGTTGGCAACCGTTGCGGCACTGACCGCACTGGGCAATGCCCAGCCACAACTGAAAGTGCATATCGGCGGCGCCCTGAACGTCGGGTGCACGCCGGAGGCGGTGGTCGATGTGATCTTGCAAATGACCGTATACGCAGGGTTTCCCAGCGCCTTGAACGGTATAACCGCTGCGCGTGAAGTCTTTGCTGCTCGCGGGATCAGTGTTAAGTCTTGAGTGCGCTGGCCGCTGACCTTGCAACAGGACGGTGCAAGGCCAGATTTGATCGACCTGCCTTAGCGCAAATCCTCCGGCCGCATCGTCAGAATAATCTTCCCGACATTCTGCGAAGACTCCATCCGCCGATGGGCATCGGCTGCGCGGGACAACGGAAAGGTGCTGTCCACCACCGGTTCCAGACTCGCAGCGCCGGCGAAGCGTTCCAGCCAGTGGTCGCGAAAGCGCTGGATCATCGCGTGCTTCTCCGGCTGGGTGCGCGACTTCATCACCGTTCCGATGATTTGCAGGTGCCGGTAGAGGATGTGCTCCAGCTCCACGTCGACCTTGCCGCCGCCGCCAAGAATGCCGACCTGCACCAGGCGGCCGCCGTGGGCCAGCGAGGCGATGTTGCGGGCGAAGTAGGGTGCGCCGATAAAATCAATGATCACATCGACGCCGCGCCCTTGGGTTTTGTCGGCGATGACTGCGGCGAAATCCTCGTTTTTGTAGTCGATGGCCACGTCGGCGCCCAGGTGTTCGACACGTGACAGCTTGCTGCCTTCGGTGGTCGCGTACACCGTGGCGCCTGTGGCGTAGGCCAGTTGCACGGCAGCGGAG
>NZ_CAMPPP010000027.1:0-40164 GCF_946901175.1 Pseudomonas sp. Marseille-Q5117
ATTGAGGTCGGCCACCTCCAGTGGATCGGTGATATCGCCCGCTTGCACGGGCGCTGCCGGCGATGTGTTGGATGCCAGATCGGTCTGATTGCCGCTCAACAGCTCACCGTTCACTTGCGGCGGGTTGAGGGTCACGCTGAACGAGCCATTGCCGGTCACGGTTGCCGAGCCCAGTACCGTGCCAGTCGCGCTGAGCACGCGCACCGTGGCGCCGGCTTCACCGCTGCCGGTCAATGTCACGCCGTCGGGCGCGAGAACGAGGTCGGTGGGCGCAGCGGGCAGGGTGATGTCCGGCGCAGTAACGGGCACGATCGGCGAAGGGTTGCCCGCCGCATCGCGCTGGATCACCGACAAGGCTTCACCGTTGAGCAGCGGCTGATCCAGTGTCACGCTGAAACTGCCGTCGGCCTGCACCGTGCCAGTGCCGACGATGGTGCCCACCGCATTGGTGACGACCACCTGCGAGCCAGCCGCACCGGAGCCGGTGATGAGGCTGCCGCTGGCGTCGATCTCGACATCGGTCAGTGCGGCAGGAGGCGTGCTGTCCGGCGCGGTCAGGGTGCCGGCAGGCGAGGCATTTCCGGCCGCATCCGCCAACACTACGAACAGCGCTTGGCCATTGGTCTGTGTTGGGATCACCGTGACCTCGAAACGACCATCGCTGCCCACGGTCCCGGTGCCCAGTTCGGTGCCATCGGCCGACGTCACACGGACAGTGGCGCCGACTTCGCCGGTACCGGTGAGCAGGCCGCCATCGGCATTCAGTTGCAGATCGGCCGGCGTCGCTGGCGGGGTCAGATCCGGTGCGGTGACCGACACCGGGGCGCTGACGTTGCCGGGTGGATCAGCCTGCTGCACGCTGAGGATCTGTTCGTTGATCTGTGGCGGATTGAGGGTGACGCTGAAGGTGCCGTCGCCGAGTACCACGCTGGTGCCGATCAAGGTGCCATTGGCATCGCGCACGGTCACGGTCGCGCCGGGTTCGCCGGTACCGATGACCAGCGCGCCGGACGAGTTGATGTCGACGTTGTCCAGTGGATCAGGCGGGGTGAAGTCCGGTGTGGTCAGGTTCACTGCCGGCGAGTCGTTGCCCGCTGCGTCGGCCTGGACCACGGTGATCACTTCGGCGTTGGTCAACGCCGGGTTCAGTGGCAGGGTGAAGGTACCGGTCGCGCTGACCACGACGGTGCCAAGCACGTTGCCGTCGCTGTCGATGACGCGCACCTGCGCGCCCGGTTCGCCGCGCCCGGTCAGGCTTGCGCCGTCGCCGCCGATGCTCAGTTGCGAAACGGCCGCTGGCGGTGTGCTGTCGACCGAAGTGAACGGCGTGGCTGCCGAGGTGTTGCCCGCCGCATCCGTCAGCGACACGGTCAGCGCCTGGCCATTGGCTTGCGGCGTGGTCAGGGTGATCGCAAACGTGCCGTCGATGCTCACGGTGCCGGTGCCGACCAGCGCTCCGGCGGCGTTGTACACGTTGACCGTGGTGCCGGCCTCACCGGTACCCGACAGCAGGGTGCCGTCAGCACTTGCCACCAGCGCCGCCGGCGCATTGGGCGCGAGCAGGTCCGGGGCGATCAGGTTGACGCTGTTGGATTCGTTGCCGGCGGTGTCGGCCTGGCTCAGGCTCAAAGTCTGGCCCGAAGTCTGCGCCGGGCTGAGGGTGACGCTGAACGTGCCATTGGCCGCCACCACCGCGCTGCCGAGAACCACTCCGCCGGTGCCGAGCACGGTCACCGTGGCGCCGGCTTCACCGCGCCCGGTCAGGGCCGTGCCGTTCGGTGCCAGGCTCAGCTCGCTGAGCGGCGTTGGCGCGGCGATATCGGCAGCGGTGTAGTCGGTCGGTGACGAATTAATGCCGGTGCTCGAGGTTGCCACGGCAGACAGCTGTTCGCCGTTGAGTTGCGCGGCGTTGAGGGTGACGCTGAAAGTGCCATTGGCCGCCACCAGCGCGCTGCCGAGTAACACGCCCGAGGCATTGCGAATGCTCACGGTGCTGCCGGCGGTGGCCGAGCCGGTGAGGGTCAGACCGTCGACGCTGAGGGCCAGATTGGTCGGTGCACTTTCCGCCAGATTGCCCGGTGCAGTCACCGGCGCCGCCGTTCCGGTGTTGCCGGCAGCATCGATCTGCACCACGGAAAGATTCGATCCAGCCACCGCCGCCGGGGACAACGTGACGCTGAAATTGCCGTTGCTGGCAACGGTCGCGGTACCCAGCAAAATACCGCCGGCATCGCGAACTTCCACGCTGGCGCCGACCTCGCCGATGCCGGTCAGGGTGGCACCATTGGCGCTCACCGCCAGATCGCTCGCCACCAACGGCGCCGTGCTATCGACCGCATTGACGATTGCCGGGGCCGACGGATTGCCTGCCGCATCGGTGGCCGTCACGTTCAGCGACTGGCCATTGGTTTGCGGACTGTTGAGGGTAATCTGGAAAGTGCCGTTTGCCGCCGCCGTGGTGGTACCGAGAAGATTGCCCTGACTGTCGCGTACGGTCACGGTACTGCCGGCCTCGGCGTTACCGGCCAGTTGCACGCCGGCAGCATTGAGCGTCAATGCGCTCGGAATCGCCGGCGCGGTCAAATCCGCGGCGATGACTTCAACCGCCGTCGAAACGTTGCCCGGCGGATCTTCCTGAGTGACGGTCAGCACTTCGGCATTCAGTTGTGCTGTGTTCAGCGTGACAGTGAACGCGCCGCCGCTGCCGACCTGCGCGGTGCCGAGCAAGGTGCCGTCGGCGCTGCGTACAGACACGGTGGCGCCGGGTTCGCCGTGGCCGGTAACGGTGACGCCGTCGGCATTCACCGCGACTTGGGTCAGTGCCGCCGGTGGGCTGATGTCGGGTGCGGTGACGCTGGTCGATGGCGAGACGTTGCCGGCGGGGTCGGTCTGGCTGATCGCCAGCGCCTCACCATTGGTCGGCGCTGGCGCCAGGGTCACGCTGAACGAGCCGTCCGCGCCAACCACGGCGCTACCCAGCAGGGTGCCGTTGGCGGTGGTGACATTGACCGTCGCGCCAGCTTCACCCGTGCCGCTGAGGGTGCTGCCATCGGCGCTGATCAGTGGATTCTGCACGGCGGCCGGCGGGGTGCCGTCGATGGTGATCACGCCAGTGGAAGTCGAGGCGTTGCCATTGGCGTCGGTCAGGGTGACCTGCAGGGTTTCGCCGGTGTTCTGCGCATTGGGCAAGGTGACCTGGAAGTTGCCGCTCTGATCGACCACGCCGGTGGCCAGAACATTGCCGGCGGCATCGCGCACGGTCACGGTGCTGCCGGCTTCGCCCTGGCCTTTGACCACGGTGCCGACGTCATTGATCGTAACGCCAGTCGCTGCGGCGGGCGGTTGCAAATCGGTGGCGATGATGCCAGCGGGTTGCGAAAGGTTGCCGGCGGCGTCGCTCTGGATCGCGGTAAGCGCCTGGCCATTAAGTTGTGCCGGCGTCAGCGTCAGGCTGAACGTGCCGTTGCTGGCGACCAGTGCAGTACCGAGCACGGTACCTGTGGCGTCGGTGACAGTAACCGTCGCCCCGGCCTCTCCGCGTCCAGTGAGTGTTGTGCCGTTGGCATTCAGCGCTAGATTGCTCACAGCATCCGGCGCGGTGCCATCGATCGCCGTCACCGTGCCCGGAATCGACACGTCACCGTCGGGACTTGTGGCGGTCACCTGGAGGACTTGCGCATTGATCTGTTTGCTACTGAGCAACAGGGTGAAGCGGCCGAAGCTGTTGATCAGACCTGAGCCGAGCACCGTGCCGCTGCTGCTGGTCACGGTTACGGTGCAGCCGGGCGTACCGGCGCCAGTCAGGGTGAAACCATCGGCACTCAAGGCCAGATCGGTCGGGGTCGCGACCTGGCTACCGTCCAGACCTGCCAGCGGCACGACGGGCGAATCATTGCCGCCGCCATCCGTGCTGATGACTTCCAGATTACCGCCAGGCTCGGCCGGTGGGCTGAGGGTCACGACAAAGCGGCCATCCGCATCGGCCGTCGCGGTGCCCAGCACAGCGCCACCGCCGGCAATGCTGACGGTGACCGTGGTGCCCGGTTCGGCAAGTCCCGACACTTGCGTACCGGCGGGGTTGAGCGCGAGATCGCTGACCGCTGCCGGCGGGGTGCTGTCCGGCGCGGCAACGGTGCCTGGCAGCGAACTGTTGGCGCCGTCCGACACCACGACTTGCAAGGCTTCGCCATTGGTCTGCGCAGTATCGAGGTCGACCGTGAAGGCGCCCGTGCCGTCAGCGGTCGCGGTGCCGATGACGTTACCGTCGGCATCCAGCACCTGCACCGTGTTATTGGGCTGCGTGGTGCCGGTGACCGTGGCACCCGCCGGATCGATGAGCAGACCGCTCGGTGCAGGCGGGGCGGTGATGTCCGGTGCGGTGACCGGCGTGGCCGGCGAGGGCAGGGCGCTCGCATCGGTCTGGATCACACTCAACACCTGACCGTCGAGCTGAGCCGGGCTCAGGTTGACGCTGAAACTGCCGTCGCTGGCGACCACCGTAGTGCCAAGCACCGTGCCGTCGGGCGCGCTGACGGTTACGGTGCTGCCCGCTTGCCCGGTGCCGGTCAAGGTCACGCCGTTACTGGCGAGCACGACATTGTCCGGCGCCAGCGGCGCGGTGATGTCCGTCGCCGTCAATGGTGTGCTGGGGGAAACGTTCACGCCATCCGATTGGCTGACTTGCAGTTGCTGGCCTTCGATCTGCGGGCTGTTCAGCGGCACTGTAAAGGCGCCGCTGCCGTCGACGATCGCGGTGCCCAACACATTGCCGGCCGAATCCTTGACCGACACCGTGGCACCGGGTTCGCCGGTGCCGCTCAGTTCAGTGCCACCTGCATTCAGCGTCAGATCCGAAGGAGCCGTTGGGGCCTGGATATCCGGCGCTTCAACTGGAACTGCCGGCGAGCCCGACGGCGAGCCATCGGTCTGCACGACGCTGAGGTTCTGGCCATTGGTTTGTGGCGAGGACAAGGTGACTTCGAACCGGCCGTTGCTGCCGACGATAGCTGTTCCCAGCACGGTCCCATTGGTGTCAGTGACAGTAACGGTCGCACCGATCTGACCCGCGCCGGAGACCACGGCGCCATTGGCGGAAATGCTTACATCGGTCACGGCAACCGGCGTGGTCAGATCGGGTGCGATCACGTTGACCGGCGCCGAAGGATTGCCGTCCGCGTCGGTCTGGATCACTTGCAGCTGTTGCGCATCGGTCTGTGGTGTGGAAAGTGGAACGGTAAAATTGCCGTCGGCACCCACCGTGCCGGTGCCGATGATATTGCCGGCCGGATCGCGCACAGTGACTGACGCACCCAACTCACCCTTACCGGTGAGCGTCTGCCCCTGAGCGTCGAGCGCAAGATCGGAGACGGCCGTCGGCCCTTGGGTGTCAGGCGTCACGTAGTTCAGTGGTGCGGAAGTGTTGCCAGCGGCGTCGCTGGCACTGATCTGCAGTGTTTCGCCATTGTTCTGCGGACTGCTCAGTTGCAGGCTGAACGTGCCGTCCGCCGCGACAACGGCCGTGCCGAGCAGATTGCCGTTGGCGTCGCGCACCGTTACGGTCGAACCGGCCTGGCCGCGTCCGCTTAACTGCGTGCCATCGATGCTGACCGCGATGTCGCTCGGTTGAGTCAGGCCATCCAGATCGATAGCGATAACGGTCGCTGCTGGCGAAGGGTTGCCGGCGGCGTCGGTGACCAGCACGCTCAGCGCCTCACCATCGATTTGCGCGGCATTGAGTTGCACAGTGAACGAGCCATCGGCGGCGACCAGAGCCGTGCCGAGCAGCGTGCCTTGCGCATTGGGGACGCTGACTGTGCTGCCGGGTTCGCCACGGCCGGTGACCGAGAGGCCATCGCTGCTCACGGCCAGATCCGTCGCAGCGGCGGGGCCGGTGATGTCCGGCGCATTGAAGGTGATGGCCGGCGATTGCGCACCGGCGCTGTTGACTGCCACGACACTGAAGGTTTCACCGTTGGCCTGCGCACGAATCAGCGTCAGCAGGAAAGTGCCATCAGCGGCCACCGCCGCGCGCCCGAGCAATTCGCCGTTGGCGGCACGGACCTCAATGGTGGTGCCGGCCCGGGCGGTGCCGGTCAGTTGGCTGCCGTCGCTGCTCAAATCGAGATTGCCTGGCGTCGTCGGTTCGACGATCTCCGGCGCGCTGACCGTTGCGCCGGTCGAGATATTGCCTGCGGCATCGGTGGCATTCACTGTCAGCGGCTGACCGCCGGTTTGCGCGGGGCTGAGGATGACGCTGAAGGTGCCATCGGCCGCAACCACGGCGCTGCCGAGCAGGCTGCCATCGGCGGCGCGCACCTGGATGGTCGAGCCGACTTCACCGGTGCCGCCGAGTTGCGTGCCATCTGCGCTCACGCTGAGATTGCCTGGCGCGGTGGGCGCGGTGGTATCCGGCGCAGTGACCGTACCCGGCGTCGAAACGTTGCCCGCAGGGTCGGTGAGCGTGACGTCGAGCGGCTGGCCATTGTTCTGTGGCGTACCCAGGTCGACCTGGAAACTGCCATCGGCGCCAACGGTTCCGGAACCCAAAAGGTTGCCGGCTGCGTCGCGTACCTGAACGACACTGCCAGCTTCGCCAAAACCACTCAGCACGCGGCCATCGGCCGACAAGGTTAATCCGGTCGCGGGCGCAGGAGGCGTCGCGTCTCCACCGCCACCACCACCACCGCCGCCCCCACTTCCGCCGGCAGCGGCCGCCGCACCACCCGCGCCCAACAGGCCAAGCCCGGCAATCGCCCAGGCCGGCGTTGCGCCATCCACCACACCGACGCCAGCGATCAGTTCGTCCAGCGAATTGATTTCATCAAAGGTAAAGCCATTGAACGGCTCGGCGCTGTAGCGCGCCTGCCACAACGTCGCGTCGTCACCCTGAAAGACAATGTCATTGGGCACGCCGTCAGGGCTGGTGACAAAGAAATTGGAGATTTTGATTTGCTCGCCAGACTTCAGATTGACGATCAAATCCTGACCGCTGCGACTGGTCGAAGCCAATTGATCGGGCCGAACCGGCATTTGTACAACTGAAGGCTGACTGAGCTGAACATTGCCCCAGTTCTGGGCAGTGAGCTGAGAATTGGCTTTGTCGGCAATGACGATGTTGTCCATTACTACTCCCTGTAAATGGGTGGGGCGGACGTCCACGGATGGTTTTAAAACCATAGATAGGGAGTGTCAGATGGGGCTGCCTGATTTTTGACGAGCGTCTGGATGGGCCATTTGCCCACGTTTATCTATTTGAAAATCTGTTCTATTCAGGTCGTTACCGTTTGTCGGGACGTTGGATCCAGGCGGTTTTTGGGTGCAACAAAATGTGTCGTTTTCGACATTATCCAAAGGAACGCTGGAAAAGATCCGGGCGGAATCGCCGAGGGTGATGGCTAAGCGATATTGAATTTCTCAAAGCGCAGGCCACCCTCCGCAGTTGCCTGTCTGCGAAGGTATTAATCAAAAAGCGTAGAAGGGGAGGAAGGTTTTGTATAAGAAATCCTGTTGTACCGTTTCAGCTGTTCTTTTTATCCCTCAGCAGTTAATGCGCTAGCTATCGATCGCCGAAGTGATCGGACGATATCCAGCGCAGACTGATCGCTAACACTGCCGGGGCACTGATCAAACATATGTGGCGCCCCAGGGTAGACATGCAGTTCGACGGCAACCCCGGCGCGGGACAGCCGCAGGGCAAATGCAACGTCCTCTTCCAGAAACAGATCCAGCGCCCCGACGGCCAGAAACGTCGGTGGCAAGTCACGCAGATCATCCTGCAGGGCCGGCGAAAACCAGCCGATTGGCAGATCATCCAGCGCTTGGTCAGCGCGCAGGCACTCCCAACAGAACTGGTTGGCTTGCGCCGGCCAGCCAATCACTCCGGTCGTGCTGTTCTGCTGAGGCGAGGCTGCGCTGCCCGAACGGTAATCGAGCATCGGATAAACCAGCACCTGACTGGCGATGGAATACTCCCCGCGATCCCGCGCCACAATGGCCAGCGCTGCTGCCAGCCCGGCGCCGGCACTGTGGCCCATGACGATTACTTTGTCGGCGTCAATATTGAGCGTTTGCGGGTGGGCGAAAACCCAGCCGAGGGCGGTGTAGCAATCCTCCAGAGGAATAGGGAAGCGGTATTCGGGCGCGAGACGGTAATCGACAGCAACGATGATCGCCTGAAGTGCTTCGGCGAGATTGGCCAGATAGTCATCGGCCATTTCGGGGCAACCAAGGACGAAGCCTCCGCCGTGGATGTACAGGATCACCGCAAAATTACCGTCCGCTGCTGCGGCGGCGGGCCGGTAAAGACACAGGCGCAAATCCTCACCGTCGTGGGACTTTATCCATAGGCTTTCACCGCGCGCTGGTTCTCGGGATCTGAATGTCGCATGGACACGCTCCCTGATCGCGGGCAGCGTTTCCAACGTCCAGGCTTCTGCGCCGGGGGTTAAAAAGCTTTTGAAGTCGGGATCCAGCAGTTCATGTGCTTTCACGTTCTGCCTCCTGGTTGCGAATGAACGAGCGCCTCGGATGGAGGCGCCGCTCACGGTGGAGTTACAGCCAGGCTTTGATCTGCGCGCAAACGGCCGGCGTCGAAATGCCGTAGCGATCATGCAGCGTCGGCAGGGCGCCGGCGTCGAGGAAGGCGTCGGGCAACGCGATCTGCCTGAAGGTGGGCGTCACGCCATTGCGCAACAACAACCCGGCAACCGCCTCACCCAAACCGCCGATGATCGAGCTGTTCTCGGCTGTGACCACCAGACGCCCGGATTTGCGTGCTTCGGCGAGAATGGTTTGCTCATCCAGCGGCTTGATGGTCGGCACGTGCAGCACGGCCACATCAATGCCGTCGGCCTGCAATTGCTTGGCCGCTTCCAGCGAGCGCATGGTCATCAGCCCGGTGGAGATGATCAGCACGTCGTTGCCGGTGCGCAGGGTCTTGGCCTTGCCGATCTCGAATTTATAACCGTACTCGTCCAGCACCAACGGCACATTGCCGCGCAGCAAACGCATGTAGACCGGGCCTTGGTGAGCGGCGATGGCCGGCACGGCCTGTTCGATTTCCAGCGCATCGCACGGGTCGACAATCATCAGATTGGGCATGGCGCGGAAAATAGCCAGATCATCGGTGGCCTGGTGGCTCGGCCCGTAACCCGTGGTGAGGCCGGGCAAACCGCAAACGATTTTGACGTTAAGGTTTTCCTCGGCGATGGCCATGCAGATGAAGTCGTAAGCACGGCGCGATGCGAACACCGCGTAGGTGGTGGCGAAGGGCACGAAACCCTCACGCGCCATGCCGGCGGCCGCGCTCATCAGCAACTGTTCGGCCATGCCCATCTGATAGAAACGCTCCGGGTGCGCCTTGGCGAAAATGTGCAGGTCGGTGTACTTGGACAGGTCAGCCGAGAGACCGACGATGTCCGCGCGCTGGTCTGCCAGCGCTGCGAGCGCATGGCCGAACGGTGCCGAGCGGGTCGCCTGCCCCTCGGAGGCAATCGAGGCAATCATCGCCGAGGTGGTCAGGCGCTTTTTCACCGGCGCGCCAGTGGCAGTCGAAGGCGCAGTGTTGGCGGCGTTGCTCATTGGTCTTTTCCTTCTTCAAGGTTGCTCAGTGCCAGGTCCCATTCGTGCTCTTCGACGCGAATGAAGTGGGTCTTTTCCCGGTTCTCCAGAAACGGCACGCCTTTGCCCATTTTCGTGTCGCAGATGATCACGCGCGGTTGCCCGCCGGGGTGATTGCGCGCGGCATCGAATGCAGCGACCAGGGCGTCGAGGTCATTGCCGTCGACGCGCTGGGTGAACCAGCCAAAGGCTTGCCAGCGATCGACGATGGGTTCGAACGAAAGAATCTCGCTGGAGTAACCGTCGGCCTGCTGGTTGTTGACGTCGACGATGGCGATCAGGTTGTCGAGCTGCCAGTGCGAAGCCGACATCACCGCTTCCCAGGTCGAGCCTTCATTGAGTTCGCCATCGGACAGCAGGTTGTAAACGAAAGATGACGAGCCTTTGCGCTTGAGGCCCAGGCAGGCACCGACCGCGATACCCAGGCCCTGACCCAGCGAACCGCCGGTGATTTCCATCCCCGGCGTGTAGGCGGCCATGCCCGACATCGGCAGGCGGCTGTCATCCGAACCGTAGGTTTCCAGCTCGTCGAGCGGAATGATCTCGGCTTCGATCAGCGCTGCGTACAGCGCGATGGCGTAGTGGCCGATGGAGAGATAGAAGCGATCGCGCTGCTCCCACTCGGGATCCTGGGGACGATGATTCATCGCATGAAAGTAAGACACCGCCAGCAGGTCAGCCGCGCCGAGGGCCTGGCCCACATAGCCCTGGCCCTGAACCTGGCCCATGCGCAGTGCATGGCGGCGAATGTTGTGCGCGCGCTGGGTCAGGCTCAGCGATGCAGCGTGTGCAAGATTAGTCGTCATGATGAAACTCCGTTGACTCAACGATTGACCAAAGCGGCAGGAATACGCAGAACTAGGCTCGCGCCGAGGAGCAGCACGCCGGTGATCAGGTACATGCCGATGGCACTGGAACCGGTCAGGGTGGTGATCCAGCCGATCAGATAAGGCGAGCAGAACCCGGCGAGGTTGGCGAAGCTGTTGACCGCGGCGATGCCGGCGGCCGCAGACACCCCGCCAAGCAGCGTGGTGGGCAGCATCCAGAACAACGAGGTGGCGGAGAGAATGCCGGAGGCAGCGAGGCACAGACTGAGGATCGACAAGGTCGAATTGCCGCCCATCAGCGCTGCCAGACTCAAGCCGATCGCACCGGCGATCATCGGCACGATCAGGTGCCAGCGGCGCTCGCGATGTTTGTCGCCACTGCGGCCGACCAGCAGCATCGCGGCGATGGCGCACAGATAAGGCAGGCTGGTCAGGAAACCGATGTGCAGCGGGTCGGAAACCCCTGCATTACGTACCAGTGTCGGCAGCCAGAAGGTGATCGCATATTGGCCCATGACCACACAGAAGTAGATCGCCGCCAGCAGCCACAAGCGCCGGTCGCGGATGAACTCGCCGATCGAGGCGTGGGTGACCTTTTGCTGGTCGTCTTCGGCCAGTTCGCGAGTGATCAAGGCTTTTTCGTCGTCATTGAGCCAGGTCGCCTGATGCACGCCGTCCTTCAGATAACTCAGCACCAGCAGGCCGACGACCACGGTGGGCACCGCCTCGAGAACGAACATCCACTGCCAGCCGGCCCAGCCGTGCACGCCGGCAAAGTGGTTCATGATCCAACCGGACAGCGGGCCACCGACCATGCCTGACAGCGGAATGGCGATAAACCACAACACGGTCATGCGCGCCCGCCGATAGGACGGAAACCAGTAGGTGAGATAGAGCAGCAGGCCCGGCGCCAAACCGGCTTCGGCAATCCCCAGCAGAAAGCGCAGCGCGTAGAACTGCCAGGCGGTTTCGACGAAGGCGAACAGCGCCGAGACGATGCCCCAGGTGATCATGATCCGCGCAATCCACACTCGTGCGCCGACCATGTGCAGGATGATGTTGCTGGGCACTTCGCAGAGGAAATAGCCGATGAAAAACACCCCGGCACCCAGTCCGTAGACCGTTTCGCTGAGGGCCAGATCGTTCATCATTTGCAGCTTGGCGAAACCGACGTTGACCCGATCCAGATACGCGCACAAATAGCACAGCATCAGGAACGGCATCAGCCGCCAGGCCGTTTTGCGGTAGGCAGAAGAGCGCACGGTCGAAACCGCTTCGAGCGACAGGGTAGTCATGATGGTCTGATCTCTTGTTTTTATTGACCGCCAGGCCATCAGGCCCGGCTGCGTCATCGATCCAGAACCGCACGGGCCACGCAGGCCCGCCCAGAGTGACTCAGTGAATCAGCATGCCGCCGTTCACATCGAGGGTGATGCCGGTCAGATAAGCGGACAGGTCGCTGGCCAGAAACAGCGCGGCGTTGGCGACGTCCTGCGCTTGACCCAGGCGACCCAGCGGAATGCCGTCGATGATGGCGTGACGGCGCTCGTCCTGCATCAGGCCACCGGTGATGTCGGTGTGAATAAGGCCGGGAGCGATGGAGTTGACGCGGATGTTGTCCGGCCCCAGTTCCCGCGCCATGGCCTTGCCCAGCCCCAGCACACCGGCCTTGGCCGCGCTGTAATGCGGGCCACCGAAGATGCCACCGCCGCGCTGGGCCGACACCGACGACATGCAGACGATGCTGCCGGAAGACTGTTGACGCATCAGCGGAATCACCGCCTGCGACATGAGCAAAGTGCCGCGCAGGCTGACGTCCAGCACCTTGTCATAGTCCGAAGGGCGAATATCCAGAGTCTTCAGTGGCTGGGTGATGCCGGCGTTGTTGACGAGAATATCGATGCGCCCGAAGTGCTCGATGATGGCGGCGACGGCTTGCTGAACCTGCGCTTCGTCGGCCACGTTGGCCGCCAGGCCCAGATGACCTTCGCCCAGTGCTGCGGCGGCGTCACGTGCTGCGCAGGCATCCAGATCGAGGATGACCACGCGAGCGCCGTGTTGCGCAAATGTGCTGGCGGTAGCGCGGCCAATGCCACGGGCAGATGCGGCACCGGTAATGATTGCGACTTTGCCTTGAAGAAGCATGGAGGATTCCCTCGAATTGTTTTTATTGGGTCGGTGTGTAAGTAACCGATGACTCAGCTTGTCCTCCGGGGCGAGCGTGAGCAATAACGCGGAAGTCACTCAATGCTGAAAAAAATTCAGTACTCGTCAGGCCGTTTCGCAAATGCTTGAATGAAACCGGTCCGTACATCACAAGAAATCACCACGGAGTCCCCATGCGCTCTGACACTGAGGCATCGATCATCCTGCCACCGCTGAAAGCAATTCAGGCCTTCGAACAAACCGCGCGCTTCGGCAACGTCGCCAGAGCGGCGGAATTGCTGGACCTGACCCCCTCGGCAGTCAGCCATCAACTGGCGAAACTGGAAGGGATGATCGGCCGGCAATTATTCGTTCGCGCTGCTCGGGGCGTCTCGCTGACGCCGGTCGGCGAGCAATACCTCAAGGAAGTCTCCGGGATTCTGCACAGCCTCGCCGTTGCCACCGAGCGTGCGGCCAGCGATGTCAGCCTCGATTGCCTGCGCTTGCACTCGTCGCCAAGCTTCGGCCTGCTCTGGCTGATGCCGCGCCTGGAAGCGTTTCGCGCCAGTCATCCGGACATTCAGATCAACCTGTCATGCTCCTATGAATCGCTGCACTTCAGTCGCGACAAGATCGACGTCGATATCCGCCATGGTCTGCCGAACTGGCCAAGCTATGAGGTGCGCACGGTAAGGAACGAGACGTTCGCGGTGCTTACCTCACCGAAACTGCTCGCACAACGCCCGGTGCGCGGCGCGGCGGATCTGCTGGAGTGCGATCTGATTCTGTCGGAAGCCACCCTGCTCAAATGGCCGCAATGGTTCGCCCAGCATGGCCTGGCGCGTCCGGAACGGCCTTACGCATTGAGCTTCGATCGCTCATACATGTCGCTGGAAGCCGCGAGTCATGGCTTGGGTTTCGCACTGGAAAGCACATTGCTGGCGCAGAAGTATCTGGCGGCGGGCACGCTGGTTGAAGTAGCGCCTGAGTCACTGAGTGCTGCGGTGGCGGCGCACCATCTGGTATTCCCCAAAGCGCATTCGAGCTTTCCACGGGTCAGGCGTTTTCTGGCGTGGATGGAGAGCGAGTTGGGGCACGAATTCGCGTATTGAGTCGGGATCAATTCTTTCAAACTCTCTGAACCGCTCAAGGTCAATCCTTTAACGGTCACGTCATTCACATCAGAGGTGAAGGAATGGATAACTACCACATCAGTAAAAACCAGCAGCGCTGGGAACTGGTCAAAGAGGGCGCGCAGCGTGCGTCGAAAACGGCTGCAACCAAAGCCGAGATCACCCAAATCGCCAGCGACTACCTCCAAGACAAAACCGCCTCGCTGAAAATCCATAAAGAGGACGGGACGATCCAGGAAGAACGCACCTTTCCACGCGCTGCCGACCCGCGAAAAACCAAAGGCTGAGCAGGCTGTTCTTTTCTGTGTTCATCGTTTCTTCAGAAGGGTTTGATATATGGTCATCGCATGTCTGGGATGGGGCTCACTGATCTGGAAGCCGGACGGCTTGCCGCTGGCCAGCGAATGGTTTGCCGACGGGCCGCAGGTACCGATCGACTTCGTTCGCGTCAGTGACACTGGCGAGTTGACTACAGCCATAAGCGCGAACGCGCCGCCGTGCAAAGTGCTGTGGTCGGTCCTGGACGTGACCGATCTCGATCAGGCCCGTGAACTCCTGCGTATTCGAGAAGGCGTGCCGGAGGGCAGGGAGGATGGCATCGGCAGTTTCACCGTCGGTACCTCGCCGATGGGCGTGCTTGCTGAATGGGCAATTCCTCGGCAACTGGATGCGGTGATCTGGACGGCGCTGCCCGGCAGATTCAAGAACATTGAAGGCCTGGTGCCGAATGTCGACGACGCAGTTTCTTATCTGGCCGGGTTGAGCGGCGCGGCGCACGAACAAGCGCGCGACTATATCGAACAGGTGCCGGCTCAGATCGACACGCCGTATCGCCGTGAAATCATTGCCAGGCTTGGGTGGAAATGATGAGCACCCGCAGCCAGGCGCAGATTGTCGCGATCTTCGATCAGCTGTTGGCACTGCGAGAAAGTGTGGACATTCTCCAGCACGTGGAGAGCGCTAGCGTCGAGTCGCTGCGTGGCCATCAGACCGTGGACGCTCCCGAGTCGCTGGATCTGGTGTTTCAAAAGCTGCATGAAGACATCGCCAGCATGGAGGAAACGTTGGCGACGATTGCCGAGGCGACCGGGGACGTGCCGAAGTTGTGAGGGTGTCGCGGGGCTGGCATGCAGAGATGATGTGCCGGGTCTGGCGCCTTCGCGAGCAGGCTCGCTCCCACAGGGATTTGCGTCACATCCCGGAAATCAATCGATTTACAAATCCCATGTGGGAGCGAGCCTGCTCGCGAAAGCGCTGGATCTGGCACTTACTCTGTTGGATGTGCCGACGCTATCGCGAGCAGGCCCGCTCCTACAACGGGGCTGGATCCACGCGCAACGCATCCACCACCAGTGAAAACGCCGGCGACGGTTGGCGGCGGCTGGGGTAGTAGAGGTGGAAGCCACCGAACGGTTCGCACCAGTCTTCCAGCACTCTGACCAAACGCCCTTCGGCCAGATGCGCACCGAACTCGTCTTCAGGCAGGTAGGCAATTCCCAATCCGTTCACAGCGGCGTCGGCGATGTGCACGGTGGAGTTGAACACCAGTTGGCCGTCGACCCGCACTTTCAGCTTTTTGCCCTGCCGCTCAAATTCCCAGGCATCGACACCGTCGTAGGTCGGAAATCGAATGTCGATGCAGCGGTGCGCCGCCAGCTCGCGCGGATGCTGCGGGGCGGGGTGCCGGGCAAAGTAGTCGGGCGAGGCAACGACGGCCATGCGCAGCGGCGGGCCGATCGGTACGGCGATCATGTCCTGGGCGACGGTATCGCTGAAACGCACGCCGGCATCGAAGCGGTCGGCCACGATGTCACGGAAACCGTAGTTGATATCGAACTCGAGCTTGATGTCCGGGTATTGCAGCAATAGTGGCGTCAGCTTGGGCAGCAGAGTGGTCTTGATGATGTTGTCGCCGCAGGTGATGCGCACCGTACCGGCAGGCTTGTCGCGCAACTCGGTCAGCGCGTCCAGCTCGGCTTCGATCTCATCGAAACGATGGCCCACGGTGTGCAGCAAGCGTTCACCGGCCGCCGTCAGTGACACGCTGCGTGTGGTGCGGGTCAGCAGGCGAATTTTCAGGCGCGCTTCCAGCGCCGAGACTACCTGGCTCACCGCCGATTGCGTCACGCCCAGTTGCACCGCCGCGCGGGTGAAGCTGCCGCTGCGGGCCACGGTGACGAAGGCGAGCAGGTCGTTGAAATTGGGTTTGGCCATGGCGCAATGCTCAGGTTTATTGATTAGCTGCGTTTATAACCGCATTAAGCACTCATTAGCTAATCAAAGCCTCGAGCCTGCGCAACAATACCTCCATCCCGGCCTCGCCTGGTTTCTCGTTCAAGGACGCCCCCATGAAACGACTGTTCATACTGCTCGGGTTTCTCCTGAGTTCATTTACTGCATTCGGAGCTGACATGTCCCACGGTGCCGACAATTTCTTCAAAAGCGACAAGGTGACCGTGCAGAAGGTCAGCTTCAAAAATCAATATCAACTCACCGTGGTCGGCAACCTGTTTGTCCCTAAAGGACTCGACCCGGCAGCGCGCAGCGCGGCGATTATCGTTGGTCATCCGATGGGCGCGGTAAAGGAGCAGAGCGCCAATCTGTATGCGCAGAAACTGGCGGAGCAGGGCTTTGTCACCCTGTCGCTGGATCTGTCGTTCTGGGGCGAAAGCGAGGGCGCGCCGCGCAACGCGGTATTGCCGGACATGTATGCCGAAGACTTCAGCGCGGCCGTCGATTACCTCGGCACACGGCCATTCATCGACCGCGCGCGCATCGGCGTGTTGGGCATCTGTGGTAGCGGCAGCTTCGTGATCAGCGCGGCGAAAATCGATCCACGCATGAAAGCCATCGCCACCGTCAGCATGTACGACATGGGCGCGGCCAACCGTGATGGCCTCAAGCACTCGCAAAGCCTTGCGCAGCGCAAGCAGATCATTGCGCAAGCGGCCGAGCAGCGTTACGCCGAGTTTACTGGCGGCAAGGTCGCATACACCGGCGGCACCGTGCTGGAACTGAAGGCCGACACCCATCCGATCCAGCGTGAGTTCTTCGATTTCTACCGCACCCCGCGCGGCGAATTCACCCCGGCCAGCTCGACGCCACAACAGACCACGCGGCCGACGCTGAGCAGCAACACCAAGTTCATGAGCTTCTATCCGTTCGTCGATATCGAGAGCATCTCGCCGCGCCCGATGTTGTTTATTGCCGGTGCCGACGCGCACTCCCGTGAGTTCAGCGAAGAGGCTTTCCGGTTGGCGGGTCAGCCGAAAGAACTGGTGATTGTGCCGAATGCCGGCCATGTCGATCTGTACGACCGGGTCGAGCTGATTCCTTTTGCCAAGCTGACGCAGTTCTTCAAGAGCAACCTGAAGTAACTTTCAACGCGACGGAGCAAAGCGATGCGGTTTTTTGCCAACGGCTGGAAGGGATTCGTACTGATGGCATGGCTGCCCGTTGCTCTGTCTGCACCGACCGCTATGGAGGCCAGCACGATGTGGATGACCGTCGGAGAACAGCGTTTTGCCATTGCTCTGGAGGACAACCCGAGTACGCGGCAATTGCTCACGCGATTGCCGCTGAGCCTGGAAATGACCGACCTGCACGGCAATGAAAAATACGCCACCGTGCAGCCGCCATTGCCCACCCAGCCCTACCGGCCGGGCACGATCCACAACGGCGATTTCCTTTTGTATGGCGACGATACGTTGGTGGTCTTCTACAAAACCTTCGATTCGTCCTACCGCTATTCGCGTCTTGGTCGCATCGACCGGCCGCAGGACTTGGCCGAAGTCTTGGGGCGTGGCGATGTGCGGGTGACGTTCACTCTGCATGAGTGAGGAGAGTCATTGATGAACCAGAAATCGTTAAATCAAGGGCGTCTTTTGCGCATCGTCGCCCTCGGCTGCGCGGTCCTCGCCAGTGCAGCCTGCGTGAATCCCCTCTGCGCCAATCCTTCCCGATCACCGGAGAAACCGATCATGCAAGAACAGCCTCTGACGCTTAGACAACTGGCGATCGCCCCGATTGCCGCCAACGCTGCCATCGGCGACATGCCGCGTTTGCACGACGCACTCAATCGTGGTCTTGATGCCGGGCTGAGCATCAGCGAGACCAAGGAAATTCTGGTGCAGCTGTACGCCTACGCCGGCTTCCCGCGCAGCCTCAACGCCTTGTCCTTGCTGATGAAGGTTTTGCAGGAACGCGCTGCTCGGGGCATCGAAGACGTGCCGGGACGCGAGCCGGGTCCGGTTCCGTCGGGATATGCGCTCACCGAACTCGGCACCGACAATCAGACTCGTCTGGTCGGTGCGCCAGTGTCCGGCCCACTGTTCGAATTCGCCCCGGCGATCGATCAGTTTCTGAAAGTGCACTTGTTCGGCGACATCTTCGCCCGCGACAACCTGGCATGGACGGATCGGGAACTGGCGACGGTTGGCGCGCTGGCGGCAATGGCTGGGGTGGAATCGCAGCTGGAGTCGCATTTGAAGATCAGTCTGAACTTGGGATTGACGGTTGAGCAGTTGCTGCAAGTAGCGCAGGAGTTGGAGGCGCGTGGGGATTTGCAGGCTGCTGAGCGGGTGGGCGCGGGGCTGGGGAAATTGGGGGCTGAAGTAGACGGGGATACCAGTACCATTATTTCTCACCAATGACTGAACCTGGTTGCTGCATCTCCAAGATCGCCGCCTTATTTTCACGAAGCGGCTGCTTGGGGCATGTTGAGCGCAAACCGTCTATGTGCTCCATCAAGCTATCGGGAATGCTCTGCCACATCGGATCGAGAATGAAGTCCACACCTTCTCGCCTTGCCATTTTTGCGGCTGGAACAAAGTCTGCGTCGCCTGCTATCAACACTATCTGATCGACCTGCTGTTTAAAGGACAGCGACGCGACATCAATGCCGATCCGCATATCGACACCTTTTTGACGGGTCTCAATACTGACGTCATTTTCCATAAGGTCAGTCATCTGGATTTTGCCTTTCAACAGCTCAGCGATTTTTGCGGGTTTGATGGTCCATCTGACATCCTTCGACAGATGTCCAAGTCGTAACGCCAGCTTACGTTTACTTCGCAGTCTGGAGTGCAGCTCTTTGCGAAATGCCGCCTCCCTGGACCTGGAAAAATCCACAGCTTTTTTGCTTATTGGGTTGTGCTGTTTGGTGTCCAGTGGTGGGCAATCATAAAAGAAGATACGGTAAAGCTCTTTCCTGGCTCGTTGTCGTAGCTCTCGAATGGCGCCCGTTGGACGGGTCAAGGTTTTATTGAGGAGGTGGGCGGTTGCCCATCGATGGACCAGATCGGCCGCGCGTTCAGCGTTGAAGGCGTTTTGAGGTTCGATTCGTCGAAAACGTTTGATGAAAAAGGCGCCATCGACTAACACCGCAGTGGGCATGTTTTTTACCTAAAAAAACGCCCAAGGGTTTGGCACGTTCTGGATGATTAGAACGGCGTACTGCCTTGGGCGGGATGGGAGCAGATTAGGTAGGAGTGACGGATACGTCAACAACACCTTTTTCGTCTGACCTGTTTGCACAAAGTCGAATGTGCCCAGCGCTTTCAACTCTCAGGTGGCGACGGGGAAACGATAAATTGCGGAGGGTAAGCGGGCAAGACAGCGACTTCCGTAAGATTTGTAGGCAAAAGCGCTGTGTCTCGTAGGCTCGGTTATCCGTGAGCGGGCGAGCGCGGTGTTGGGCAGAATCCGGGGGGGGGGCACATAATGAGAGCGGCTCTGTTACGGCGATTCTCGTCTTCAGCGCTGGCGCCGACTCGCTCCCGGCGAGCTTCCCGTTATCCGCTTGAACGCACGACTGAAGGCCGCTTGGGAGGTGTAGCCCAACCGCTGCGCCACTTCTTCGATTGGCAGTCTTTCCAGGGTAAGCCACTGACTGGCCAGGCGCATGCGCAGTTCGGTGGCGTAGCGTAGCGGCGGGGTGCCGAGGGTGGTCTGGAAGCGTTCGGCGAAGACCGAGCGTGAGGTGTTGCACAGCGTTGCGAGTTCGGCGACGCTCCAGTCGCGCCCCGGTTGTTGGTGCAGGGCCAGCAAGGCCTGCGCCAGGCGTGGGTCGCGCAGCGGCGACGAGACCGGAGGCATTGCCGCAAGCGCATTCGACCCAGCCACGAACAATCATTGCCGCCACTACGTCGGCAAGGCGCGCGAGAATGCCGGCGAAGCCGATGCGCGCGGCGCTGACTTCGCGTTCCATGGTCGCGAGGATCGGCATCAGGCCCGGATAGCGCTGGCCGCCGGCGTCGATCAGCATAAGACCCGGCATCAGCCGACCGAGGCCTTGCAGGCTGCCGAGCTCGAACTCCATACAGCCACTGAAGAGCAGGGCGCTATCGGGCGAATCGGCGCTGTGACCGACCTGCACCGCGCAGACCGTATCGCCGAGTGGCGCGGCGACGGCGCTGTCAATGTCCTGCACTTCAGCTCCGGCGTGTGACAGCAACTGGTGCGCGGCACCATGAGCAATGAATACCGCATTGCCTGCTGACAACTCGTACAGGCTGCCGTCCTCCAGTCGCAATACCGTCGATCCAGCGGCGACGAAGTGGAAATACGCATGGCCGGGCTTGTCGCTGAAACCCAGACCATACGGCGCACCGGCGTGGATCCGCCGATATTGCACGCCACGCAGACGCATGCTGCGCAGCAATTCAGTGATCAGGTCTGATGACAGTGAAAAGGGATCCGTGCTGCTCATGTTCGGGGTTTCGATCAAAAGTTCAAGACTGAGCATCATAGATCATCCGGTTTGCCGTCAATAGACTGCCCTCTCGAAATGTCCGAGGGAGTCTTGAAATGAATGAACGTGTAGGTGATGGGCGAACTGAAGGGGAGCCGCTGGTGCCTGCTTGGATGGCGGTGTTTTCGCTGGCGATGGGTGTGTTTGGTCTGCTCACGGCGGAATATCTGCCGGCCAGCCTGCTGACGCCGATGGCGCTCGATCTCGGCGTCAGCGAAGCGCTGGCAGGGCAAGCGGTGACGGTGACTGCGGTGGTCGCGCTGTTTGCCGGATTGCTGGTGCCCGGGTTGACGCGCAGCCTTGATCGGCGGCTGGTATTACTCGGCTTTTCGGCACTGATGATTGCTTCGAATCTGCTGGTGGCGCTGTCGTCCAGCCTCGCAGTGTTGCTGATCATGCGCATCCTTTTGGGCATAGCCCTCGGCGGATTCTGGAGCATGGCGGCGGCTGTGGCGATGCGCCTGGTGCCGGCGGCGCTGCTGCCCCGCGCGTTGTCGATTATCTTCAGCGGGATCGCCGTGGGTACCGTGGTGGCGGTGCCGTTAGGCAGCTATCTCGGCGGCCAGTTTGGCTGGCGCAGTGCGTTTTTCGCAGCAGCAGCGGTGGGCGCGGTGACGCTGGTCTTTCAGATGTTCACGCTACCCAGTCTGGCGCCGCATCGTCCGTCACGCCTGCGTACGGTGCTCGAGGTGTTGCTGCGACCGGGCATTGCCGTCGGCATGTTCGGCTGTGTATTGGTGCATACCGGCCATTTCGCGTTGTTCACCTACATCAGGCCATTTCTGGAAAGCACCATCGGCGTCGGCCCGCAGACCTTGGCACTGATGCTGCTCGGTTTCGGCGTGGCGAACTTTGCCGGCACGCTGTTCGCCGGCTGGCTGTTGCAGCGCAATCCAAGGGCAACGTTGGTGCTGATGCCAGTGTTGGTGGGCGTTGCTGCTCTGGCGTTGGTCGGGTTACCGGCGTCGGTCACCGGGCAGGCGTTGCTCTTGGCGCTGTGGGGGATGGCCTTTGGTGGCGTGCCGGTCGCATGGTCGAACTGGGTGGCGCGCTCGATACCCGATCAGGCCGAAAGCGCAGGCGGGATGGTGGTCGCATCGGTGCAGTCGGCGATTGCCGCAGGCGCCGCCGCTGGCGGTTCGGTGTTCAGTTTCAGCGGTATCAATGGCGTGTTTGTAGCGGCTGGAATTCTGATGTTGCTGGCCGCGCTGCTGATTGCACTAAAGGTCAATGTCGATGTGCCGGAGCCGGGCTCAGCGGCTTTGCCAGTGCATTTGTGAGTTGATCAGGGCGGGGCGGTGGCGAAGCACTGAAGCCCCGCCGATCCCGTCTCTTCAACCGCGCTTCGGCAGTTTCCAGTCAGGCCGGATGAAGTGGCAAGTGTAGCCATTCGGAATCCGCTCCAGATAATCCTGATGCTCGGGTTCCGCTTCCCAGAACGGCCCCGCCGGTTCGATTTCCGTTACTACTCGACCCGGCCACAGCTTCGATGCATCGACGTCGGCGGCGGTGTCTTCAGCGACGGCACGCTGCTCTTCGTTGAGGTAGTAGATCGCCGAGCGGTAGCTCGGGCCAAGATCGTTGCCTTGACGGTTGGGCGTGCTCGGGTCGTGGATCTGGAAGAAGAACTCGAGGATCTGTCGGTAGCTGATCACGGCCGGATCAAACTCGATTTCGATGGCTTCGGCGTGGTTGCCGTGATTGCGATAGGTCGCATTCGGCACATCGCCGCCGGTATAGCCGACGCGGGTGTTCAGCACACCCGGGTAGCGGCGCAGTAAATCCTGCATGCCCCAGAAGCAGCCGCCGGCGAGAATGGCAGTTTCGGTTTGAGTGGTCATGGTGTGTGCTTCCTCTCGAAGACGATGTGGGGATACCCACTGTTATGAGGGCGGGTTGAGAGAATCCAAGGTTACGCTCATCAGAATCGACCACTGGCCACCTGATCAAGCGACGTGCAGTCGACTGCGATGTTCGTCAGTACGTATTCAACCAAAGCCAAAGAACGAACGCAGCTTGCCCGGTGACTTGCGTTCGTAGAACGGTTTGGTCTCCCTGAGGAAGTAATCACTCAGCCCGGCTTGTCCCGTCAGCACGCGGCAAAAATCAACCGGCCCGCCATCAGGGGCTGTGTCCGCAGCGACATTGCCGGCTTCGCGCATGACCTGTTCGATATCGCCATCCGCTTCGATGCCGACGATCAGGTGCGGTTTTTCATCAACCGAGGCGTCGTGCATCAGCGCCAGGAACGCGCGTTTCACATTGGAGTGTTTGGCCAGCAGTTGCGAGAGCGAATGGACCATCGTCGATGGGTAGTCCGAAGGCTGTCCAAGCAAGACGTTGGTTTCTTTTTCAACGGTGCGCTGCGTGGCGGGCCGGCCGATTTCGCCTGAGAGCAGGCGTTGCACTTCCTCCGGAAGGAATTCCTTGCCGTACGGCGACTTCGGATTCAGAAAGAGCAGCGCGCCCAGCGTGATTTCGAACAATGATCGGGCCGGTATCTCCACATAGCTCTGCTCGCTGTCGATGGATTGTTGCAGCGTTTGCAGCGAGGAGAAGAACGGAATGACCGGCGTGCCATCGGGCTTCTGCCAATGAGCGATGCTGATATTGCTGCCGACCTCGAGATTGACATGACCTTGCGCCGCACCGGCGGTGCCGAGGATGTAGACGGTCGAGTCCAGCAGGGTTCGATAGAACTCAGGGCGATGCGCGGGTTCGTCCGCGGCCAGCCGGAGTGATGTTTCCAATGGGTTTTCTTGGGAAGTATCCATGAGACTAATCCGTTATTTTCTATGGAAAACGATGATTACCTGGCCGGTTCGAAGATGCCTTCATTCACCAGCATTTCATCCAGCCTCTCGGGCCATATCTGATCATCGGTGCCACGTAGTAATTCAGCGGACCACCAACGATGATCGACCATGACCTCGGTTTCTTGCAGAGTCCAGCCGGTTCTGGAAAGCCGTTCGCTGGGTGCGTGCACGACGAAATATTGTTCGACTGCGAGTACAGTCTCGCCGCTGGGTAATAGCATGGGAAAATCCCGGTGTGCTACAGGCCCCTCAACGGCACTGGCCTTTATGCCGGTTTCCTCAAGCAGCTCACGTATCGCAGCGTCATGGAACGTTTCGCCGCTTTCAAGGCCGCCTCCTGGGGTTGCCCAGTAATTTCTGCCGGCCAAGGCGCCGTTTTCATGGATGAATCTGAAAAGCAGGACTTCTTGCGAAGGACTTATGACCAGTAATCGTGCTGCGTTGCGTTCGCGCATCTACATCTTCCTTGAAGGGCTTGCCACTGCTTGTTGCGTTTCGGATTCGTATTGCAAGAGGACGTCGGGCTGGCAAGAGCTCCTTATTGCACAGCCATTAAAGACCACCCAACCCGCTAAACCACGGAAAAACCACTCCAGTTTCGTGGCCTTTATACGCTGACCTCGCCCGCAATTGTCTGCGACAACGAAGCCAGCTGATGATCGCCGGTATCGCCAATAGCGTCAGAAACCACTGGAAAGCATTGCTGGACTGAAGCGCGAGGGCCAGAAGCACATTGATCAGCAATGCCCCAAGCATCGCGACGTTGCACCTGATGTGCCGACGTTTGATCGCAACAAATTCTTCCCAGTCGTAAATCAACCAATCGTGGGAAAACTCTCCGCACTCAGGGCATTTATGCGTGGGCGGAAGGTTATCGGTGGTGAACCCACAATCAGGGCAGCAGACTGTCATTGAGCGAACCTTCCGCAAGCTGTCTCATATCGCTAGCCAGCGTAGTGCAGATTGGCTGGAGTTGTCCGTCTACAGCCAACAGGCCTCACAACAAACTCCACGAAACCCCAACATAAACCCCCATCCCTTCACCCGGAGTCGACCGCGCAGCATCCAGACCTTTGTCGTCATACCCCGGCGTGACCGTTGCCGCATAACGCTTGCCGGTCAGGTTGCGCATGTCGACCCAGCCTTGCCAGTCGCCCTTCGGCGCGTTGTAGCCCAGCGTGGCGCCGAACAGGGCGTAGGGGTCGGCGTAGTAGCTGTTGGCGTAGTCCACGGCAACTTTGGACACCAATTGTGTGTTCACGGCGGCGAAGAAACCCTGCGGCCAGTCGTAACGCAGTTCGCCTTGGTAATAATGCATTGGCAGGCCCGGCAGGCGTTTGTCGCCGAAGCGTTCGTCGTCGCGGTAGTGGAAGTCGCTGAAGGTGTAGGCCTGGCGCAAGCTCAGCTGGCGGCCGTCGGCGGCGGTCCAGAGTTTGCTGTTCAGGCTGGCCTCGATGCCCTGGTGCACGGTCGGGCTGGCGTTGAGTTCGTAGGGCGTGACGGCGTTGGCGTCCGGCAGTACCGAGAGCAGTTCGTGACGAACTTGCGCGTAGTACCAGGCCAGGCTCCAATCGCCCAGTTTGCTGTCGCCACGGCCGCCGAGTTCCAGAGTGGTTGCAGTCTGGTTTTGCAGTTCGACCGGATCGCGCTGGGTGCCGGTGGCGGCGCCGTTGCCTGCAGGGAAGCGCACATTGGAGCTGTAGATCAGCGACCACGGGTGCGGTGCTTCGACGGAGCGGCTGAGGTTGCCGAACACTTGCACGTCCGGGGTGATCTGGTAGCGCAGGCCGATGCGAGGAGCATAGTCCCAATCGCTGAGACTGGTCTTGCCGCCACCCTGCGGATAGGTCACGGCGCTTTCGCGGCGGGTGTAGATGGCGGCAAGGCCGGTGGTCAGCCAGAAGTCGTCAGCGATTTCCAGGTCGTTACCAAAATGCAGCACGGTATCCGAACCCTGGTAAGTGAAATTGCGCATCCGCGTGCCCGGGGCATAGCTGGCGGTGTTGCCACTCGGGATGCGCACGAACTCGCTGGCGCCGTCGTTGGGCAGGTGCTTGGTCACGCGCAGGCCGACGTTGCTGCGGCTTTCCATACCGTACAGCGTGTCGCGGCGCTTGTAATCGAAGGTGCCATTGACGTCGGTATAAGCCACCTTCAGGCGGTTCGGGCCTTCGCGCAAATCCATCGGATAGTCGTGGTAGGCGAGGCCGGTCTGGATGCTCGAATCGTCATCGAGATAGAACGTGGTCTTGTTGCCGATGAAGGTACTGCCGGGCTGCTTGCGGCTGTCATCGCGGGCCACATACGCCGGGTTGGCTGCCCGTGGGCTGTGTTCGATGGAATGCTTGGTCACGCGGCCGGCCAGGTCGTTGTCGGTTTCCCGGTAGCGAAAATAGAAGCGGGTTTCCAGGTTCGGGTTGAAGCGATAGCCGAAGTTGGCGATCAGGCCTTTGCTCTCGCTGGCGGTGTGGTCCTGATAGCCGTCGGCATTGGCCTCGGTCAAGGACACGTAGTAATCGAAATCCCCCAATACTTGCCCGGAGCTGATCTGGCGCTGCTGATAGCCATGGCTGCCAGTGGCGTAGCGCACTTGCAGCTTCGGCGCGGTGTAACCGGTGTGGCTGACGTAATCGATTGCGCCACCCAGCGCCAGCGCGCCGCGATCGAAGCCGTTGGCGCCGCGCAGGACTTCGACATGGTCGACCCACAACGGCTCAAGCAATTCATACGGCGTGCCGCCGGGGCCGGTGAGGGGCAAGCCATCCAGCATCGTGTACAGCCCCGACGCATGGGCGCCGGGTGCACGGTTGATGCCTGAACCGCGGATGGAAATCTTCACGCCTTCGTTGCCCGCCGACTGCGCATACACCCCCGGCTGATAGGCGAGCACATCCTGATTGCTGGCAACACGGCCCTGCAACGGCTGGCGCATGTCGACCACGTTGGCGCCGCCGGGAACCTGCTCAAGGCGTTCCCGCGCTTCTTCGACCGCTGCATCGCTGCCACTGCGCTCATCTGCCGAAATCAGCACTTGCCCCAGCTCCAGACCTTGGGTCTCGGCCATCACCGGGCAGGCCAGGGCCAGACCGAGCAGGGCAGTGGGCAATGATTTGGACGACGGCATCGAAAAAACTCCAGCAAACAGGGGATCGGGCAATGAACAGTGCGACGTCGGAACAAACCCAGGAAACACATGGCGACAGGGCTTTTTTGCCCGACGATGGCAAACAATCGGGCGTGAACTAACCTCACGGATCAGGGCCATCGGGTCAATAAACAAATTCAGCGGGCTGTTGAAGCGCGAGGACAGGTTCATGGCGAAAGACAAGAAGAAACCTGCAAAGGCAATCGAACGTCCACGCTTGAAAAACAAGGACTATCTGCAACAGCTGCGCAAGCTGCACGTTGAACTGGTCAAGCTGCAGGAGTGGGTCATCGCCAAAGGTGTCAAGGTGTGTATTGTTTTCGAAGGGCGCGACGGTGCAGGCAAGGGCGGGGTGATCAAGGCGATCACGGAACGCGTCAGCCCACGGGTTTTCCGGGTAATGGCACTGCCGGCGCCAACCGATCGCGAAAAGAGCCAGATGCATGTGCAGCGCTACCTGCCGCATCTGCCGGCAGGCGGTGAGGTTGTGATTTTCGACCGCAGTTGGTACAACCGCGCCGGCGTCGAACGGGTCATGGGCTTTTGCACGGAAGAACAGGCTGACAAGTTTCTCAAGTCGATCCCTTGGGTGGAGAACGCTATCGTCGATTCGGGGGTGATCCTGCTCAAGTACTGGCTTGAGGTCAGTCCGGAGGAACAGACCCGCCGGCTCGAAGCGCGAATCAATGACGGGCGCAAGACCTGGAAACTGACGCCGATGGATCTGAAATCCTACAGCCGCTGGTACGACTACTCACGGGCGCGGGACGAGATGTTCAAGCATACCGATACCGATTGGGCGCCGTGGAGGGTTGCCGATTCCAACGACAAACGTCGTGCACGGCTGAACATCATCACTGATCTGCTCAGTCGCATCCCCTATGAGGAGGTTGAGCGCGACAAGGTCGAGTTGCCGAAACGGCAGAAGCCGGGCAAGTATCGGGAGCCGGATTATGCGTACAAGCGGGTGGCGGAGCGGTTTTGACATTTGCGGGTTTTCTGGGGGCTTGGCGGCCTTTGGGCCGACCAGGCTCTTGGGGTTTTGGGTGTATATCCGTTTTTTCTGGTGTTGCGGCTGGCGGTTTCGCCCTTACGGCGAGTCACCTTTTCCAGACGCCGAAAAGGTAACCGAAAAGGCTTGCTCCTACGTTCGGCCCTCGCAGGCTCGGGTTCCTTCGCTACGGGACCGATCCGGGCGCAGCGGCTACGGTTTGCTTCGCTGCACCTCCTTCCGCTGTGTTCGACTTCGTCGAACGGTCGCTGCGCTCCCACGCCCGGATCAATCCCTCCACTCAGCCTTCCGACGTCGCCGGTGGATCAAAAGCAAGATCAAAAGCACTCGAGCTTGCGCTCATTGTTGAGTGGGGCGGCTTCGCCGCGGGCAGCTGCGCTGCTTTGCTTTTGCTTTTGCTTTTGCTTTTGTGCGAGCGAGCCTGCTCGCGAAGGCGGCCTGACAGCCGACCTGTTCTTGAGGTGGTACGCGATCCAACTGTAGGAGCTGCCGAAGGCTGCGATCTTTTGCTTTTGCTTTTGCTTTTCTGTGGGAGTGAGCGCAAAAGTTCTATATCAACCGTCCATCCGTCGTCTGCCCTGAACCTCTGTCGCACTGATTTTTCTACCGGGTAAGTCCCTCAGGAGATACCCGTATGTTCGATCAGCAAAAAAAGGCATCACTGGCGGCATGGCGCAAAATGGCGGAGCAGACCGAGGCCGATCTGGATCCCGAACAGCAGTACGACGAACTGCTCAAAGCTGCAGATCTGATGGAGGAGCAAGGCCTGATCACCAGTGCCGAATGGCGCCAGTTGGTGCGCGACGCCGGCAACGTGTTTACCCTGAACGAGGAACAGCCACAGCGCTGACAGCTGCCATCGGAGGAGATCCCATGCTCAGTTATCTGTTTATCGGCGCCAACGATGTCGAGCGTTCGGCGGCTTTTTACAAGGCGATCCTGACGCCGCTTGGCTACCGGCATGACCGTGAAGAACACTACTGTTTCTACTTGCCCGATTGCGCCGACAAGTCCAACGGCCCCGGGAGTGTGCACATCTCGAAACCGTTCAATGGTGAGCCGGCGACGCCCGGCAACGGCATGATGCCGGCATTTCGCGCCGACTCCCGGCACAAGGTCGATCAGGTGCACAAGGCCGGGCTTGACCATGGCGGTAGCGACGAAGGCGCGCCAGGCACTCGCGAGGCCTATACGCCGGACTTTTACGTGGCCTATCTGCGCGATCCCGAAGGCAACAAGCTTGCTGTGTTCTACAGCGGCTGATGGATGGAGCCTGTTGATTCGGCCCTGATGGCCGCCCGCGCTCAGTTCGCGATCACGATCAGCTTTCACATCGTGCTGGTGGCGTTCAGCATCGGTCTGGCGAATTTCCTCATGGTGCTGGAAGCGTTGTGGTTGAGGACCGGGCGTCAGGTTTATCTGGATGTCTATCGCTACTGGCTCAAAGTGTTTGCGCTGAATGTCGCAGTGGGCACGGCGTCGGGATTGATTCTGGAGTATCAGTTCGGCCTCAACTGGTCGCGGCTGTCGGTGCAGGCCGGTGATGTCCTCGGTCCGCTGATGTTCTATGAAGTGATGGCGGCGTTTTTCATCGAAGCGGGATTTCTCGGCATCATGCTCTTCGGCCTGAAGAAGGTTGGCCCGCGTCTGCATTTTTTCGCCACGTGCGCGGTGGCGGTGGGCTCGCTGATCAGCGCGTTCTGGATTCTTTCCGCCAACTCATGGATGCAAACCCCGGCCGGCTATTCGATTGGCGCGGACGGGCGTTTCCTCGCCGAGGACTGGTGGGCAATCATCTTCAATCCTTCGTTTCCCTATCGCCTGGCGCACATGCTGCTCGCTGTGTTCATCGGCAGCGCGACGCTGATTGCCGGGATCAGTGCCTGGCAATTGCGCAAGGCCCCGGAAAACCCGCGTGCTCGGCTGCAATTTTCCATGGCGCTGTGGGTGATTGCGCTGCTGATGCCGGTGCAGATTGTCGTCGGCGATCTGCATGGGCGACACAGCTTGCAAGCCCAGCCGCAGAAAGTCGCGGCCATCGAAGCTTCATGGACGCGCCCGGCTCAAGGGGCAGGGGAGCCGCTACGGCTGTTCGCATGGCCGGATATGGACGAGCGACGGAATCATTGGGAAATCGCCATTCCACGAATCGGCTCGCTGTATTTGCAGCATGACCTGAGCAGCACCATCGCCGCGCTTGATGAATTCCCGACTGAGGACATCCCGCCCGTGGCGCCGGTGTTTTTCGCATTTCGGCTGATGGTCGGGCTGGGGTTGTTGATGCTGGGGCAGGGCGTGGTCGGCCTGATCCTGCGCAAGCGTAATCGCCTGTACACGGCGCGGCGCTGGGTGGGCGCGTGTGTGCTGCTGGCACCGGCCGGATTTTTGGCGATGCTCAGCGGCTGGGTCGTCACCGAAGTAGGGCGACAGCCGTTTACCGTTTACGGATTGATGCGCACGGCGGACAGTCTGTCGTCGGTGTCCAGGGCTCAAGTCGTCGGGTCGACCTGGTTGGTTCTGCTGTTTTATCTGCTGATCTTCGGCATCGGCCTGTGGGTATTGCTGCGCCTGTTGCGCGAGCCGCCACAGCAGGATCAACCCGGGCCGCAGCCCACCCTGGCCGACGAAACCGGGCACTGAGGAGGCGCAGACATGGACACCGACTGGCTGACGCTGTTGTGTGCTGCCGCATTGGCGTTCTCGGTGATGAACTACGTGGTGCTCGACGGCACCGATCTGGGCGTCGGCATGCTCATGGGCCTCACGGCTTGCAGCAAGCAGCGTAGGGTGATGGCGGTGTCGATTCTGCCAGTGTGGGACGCCAACGAAACCTGGCTGGTGCTCGGCGGCGGCGGGCTGTTGGCGTTGTTTCCGCTGGCGTATGCGATCTTGCTGCCGGCCTTGTACGTGCCTTTTATCGTGATGTTCCTCGCCTTGATCGCGCGGGCCATGGCGCTGGAGTTTCGCGACTACGCACCGAACGAGCGACGCAAGCGCATCGTCGACGGCGTGTTGGCGCTGGCTTCGCTGCTGACCGGGTGTGTTCAGGGGATGGTGCTCGGCACTCTCGTGCAAGGCGTTGCGCATCAAGGCGGTCAGTACCACGGCGATGGCCGCGACTGGCTGAATCCGTTCCCGGTGTTCTGTGGTTTGGTGCTGGTGCTCGGTTACGTCTGGCTGGGGACGTGCTGGTTGTACTGGCGCACCCTTGATGAACTGCAGCAGCACTCGGCGCGCGAGGCCCGCGTGCTGTCGCTGGTCGTTGTGGCGTTATTGCTGGTGCTGATCGCATGGACGGCGACGTTGCAGCCGCAATACGCCCGGCGGCTTGCCGATATTCGGCTGTGGTTGCCGGCAGGGCTCATCCTTGGTGCTCTAGGATGGGTATTCAGCAAAGGCTTTCACAGCCGCTTCGACTTCATCCCGCTGTTCGCCGCACTGGGCATTTTCGTCTTGGCTTTTGCGGTGATGCTGGTCGCGCTATTTCCTTTCATCATTCCGCCGGATCTGACCTTGAGCGAAGCAGCCTCAAGCCCCAACAGCCAGATCTTCATGCTGGTCGGATTCGCCGTGCTGATCCCCATCACGCTGGCCTACAACACCTTCGGTTTCCGCGTATTCAGCGGTAAGGTCCGCATTGCCAGTGATGGTTGAGATTCACGTCACCCGACCTTTTTTGCTCACCAGCGACAGTCGCGAAGCTCGTAGCAGATCAGCAAAAGCCGCCTTGTCGATCGGCCGACTCATGAAGTAGCCCTGCACCTCGTTGCATTGATCCTTGCCGAGAATCGCCAGTTGCTCCTCGGTCTCGACGCCTTCGGCAGTCACCGTCAAACCCATCGCCTTGCCCAGGCCGATGATCGCCTGCACCACGGCGCGGTCATTGCTGCCGCTGCTGATTGAAGCGATGAAGCGCTTGTCGATCTTGATCCCGTCGAACGGATAAGCGCGCAGATAACCGAGCGACGAATAACCGGTGCCGAAGTCGTCCATGTTCAGACGCACGCCGAGCTCCTTGAGCTGATTCATGGTGGTCAGTGCGCCATCGGTGTCGTTGAGCATCACGTTTTCGGTGATCTCCAGCTCCAGACGGCTGGCCGGAAAACGCGTATCCACCAGCACTTCACGAACATCCTCGACGACATCGCTGAGGGCGAACTGCGCAGGCGAGAGGTTGACCGACAGCAGAATGTCATGGGGCCATTCCAGCGCGGTTTCGCAGGCTTCGCGCAGCACCCAGCGGCCCAGCGGGACGATCAGGTCGGTCTGCTCGGCCAGCGGAATGAACACGTCCGGCCCGAGCAAGCCCTGGGTCGGATGCTGCCAGCGCACCAGCGCTTCCACCGAAACGATGTGCTTGCCATCGACCTTGTAGCGCGGCTGATAGTGCAGGACGAATTCGTTGTGCTTGAGCGCATGGCGCAGGTCATCTTCCATTTGCCGGCGCGTCTGGATCTGGTCGCTCATGTGCGCTTCGAAATAGCACCAGGTGTTCTTGCCGTCGGATTTGGCCTGATACAGCGCGATGTCGGCGTAGCGGATCAGATCGCTGGCGACGAAACCGTGCCGACGACTCAGGGCGATGCCGATGCTGGCGCCAATATGCAGCGGATGCTGTTCGTAGAGGATCGGCTGATGCAGGCTGCCGATCAGCCGTGTGCAGAATTTGTCGATCTCGTTATGGCTGTCCATGCCATTGAGTACCACGACGAATTCATCACCACCGAGGCGGGCGACGAGGTCGTGCTCGCGGGTGCATTCGCGCAGACGCGTGGCGACCTCCTGGAGTACCGCGTCACCGGCAGGATGGCCGAGGGAATCATTGATCGGTTTGAAGTTGTCCAGATCGATCATCAGCAGCGACAGCGGTGGCGAGTGCTCTTTCAATAGCAGCACTTCATCCAGATAACGCGCCAGTTTGTTGCGGTTGGGCAGACCGGTAAGGGCGTCATGCATCGACAGGTGCTGGATCTGCGCATGGGCGGCGACTTCGTCGGTGATATCGCTGGCAGTACCTCGATAGCCGACGACGCTGTCCTTGTCGAAAATCGGCCGCGCCGAGAGTCGGCAGTGGCGCGGCTGCCCGGAGTGATCGCGATAAGTGCAGCGCAAATCGCCGGCGCTGTTTTCTTCGCTGAGTTTGCGCAGCCACAGCTCCAGTGGCGTGGTGTCGCAAGTCAGTAATTCGCCGATGTCCTGGCCCAGCCACAGGGCTTGCGGGTAGCCGGTGACTTCGCTGAAGCGCGCCGACAGATAGGTCAGCGCCAACTGATCATCAACTTCCCAGATCCAGTCCGACGCCGCTTCGGCCACGGCGCGAAAGCGTTCTTCACTGGCTTCGAGGGCATGATTGGCTTTCTCGAGTGCCTGATTCGAGGCCTGCATGGCATGGATACTGTTGTCGACGTATTGCGAAGAGCGCAGGGCGTGGCGGAAAAAGTATGCCGTCAGCAGCATCAGCACCAGAAACGTCGCGCCGAGCGGCGGCACCAACGTCCACAACAATTGCTGACCGGGTCGTTGCAGGTCGGCGACCAGGCTGTAGCCGGTGCTGTCGAGGGGCACGCTTGGATGGCCTTTTTCAATAGTGTCATCCGGGACCAGGGTCAGGTTCGTCAGGCCATAACCGCTGCCGATCTTGCGCAGTTTGGTCGGGGTCAGCTTGTCGACGAACACCAGCACCGAGGTGTTTCTCAGTTCATCCAGCGGGCGCTCGTCGTTGGGAATGATCGCGGCAGCGGTGATCAGCGCCGGCCAGCCTTCGAACAATGAATAGCTACTGATCGGCTTGGTCAGATCAGGCTGACTCAGCACCTGCTCGACCAGCGTCGAGGCGGGCGCTTGCAGCACCGTGGCCACGTCGGTTTCGAGCATCTGCCCGCGAATCACCGCGTACTTGGTGCGATTGCGATCGAGGACGAACACGCCGTCATAGCCGTCGGTCGTGAACATGGTTTTGCCCATGTTTTGTTCAGTGTAGGCCCAGTCGACGTCGATCGGCCCGCTCAAGGCCTCATAGGCGCGGGTCCAGTAGGCGTAACTGGTGATGTAGTTTTTCGAGGTGGTGATGCGGTTCTCCACGGCGCGCACGGAATAGAACTGGTTCTGTTCCAGATCCTTCGCGTCAAGGGTATTGGCGATGCCAAGCAAGGTGCTGATCGCGGCGATGACACCCGCAACAAACAGTGCGCCGACGGCGATGGCCAGGCGCCGGGTCACGGCGCGTTGCGGGGTGGGGATTGGCTGCGCAGGGAGAGTAACGGCCATGTGCTCGTCCTTGATCCGGTGTCTTCTGAATCTAGAACAATGGCGAGCGCACAATGTTCAGATTGTTGTTATTGGTATCGCCTGGATTTTTTCAAAGTGTAGCGAATCCGTTGGAATTTCCAGCAGCGCCGGCCAGCGGCGAATCCCGAAAGGGCGAGACTTCCCGCACAAAAACCGGATAATGGCCGCCATTCGTTTAGCCGTATTCTGGTAATCCCGCATGGAAATCAAGGTCAACTTTCTCGACAACCTTCGACTTGAAGCCAAGTTCGACGACTTCACGGTGATCGCCGATCAGCCCATTCGCTACAAGGGCGATGGCTCGGCACCGGGGCCGTTCGACTACTTCCTGGCGTCGTCGGCCTTGTGCGCGGCTTACTTCGTCAAGCTGTACTGCGACACGCGCAACATCCCGACAGAGAACATTCGCCTGTCGCAGAACAACATCGTCGACCCGGAGAACCGCTACAACCAGATCTTCAAGATCCAGGTCGAGTTGCCGGCCGATATTTCGGACAAGGATCGCCAGGGCATCCTGCGTTCCATCGACCGTTGCACCGTGAAGAAAGTGGTGCAGACCGGCCCCGAGTTCATCATCGAAGAAGTCGACAACCTCGACGCCGATGCCCAGGCCTTGTTGATGCCGCAGTCCGATTCCCAGGCAGGCACCTACATCGCCGGCAAGGACCTGCCGCTGGAACAGACCATCGCCAACATGTCGAAGATCCTCGCCGACCTCGGCATGAAGATCGAAATCGCCTCGTGGCGCAACATCGTGCCCAATGTCTGGTCGCTGCACATTCGCGATGCGCATTCGCCGATGTGCTTCACCAACGGCAAGGGCGCGACCAAGGAAGGCGCACTGGCGTCGGCGCTGGGCGAGTTCATCGAGCGCCTCAATTGCAACTTCTTCTATAACGACCAGTTCTGGGGCGAAGACATCGCCAACGCCGAATTCGTCCATTATCCGGACGAGAAATGGTTCAAGCCGGGTCCGAAGGACGAATTGCCAAGCGAGATTCTCGACGACTACACCCTCGGCATTTACAACCGCGACGGCGAGCTGCGTGGCTCGCACCTGTACGACACCAACTCCGGCAACACCCAGCGCGGCATCTGCTCGCTGCCGTTTGTGCGCCAGTCGGATGGCGAAGTGGTGTACTTCCCGTCGAACCTCATCGAAAACCTCTACCTGAGCAACGGCATGAGCGCCGGCAACACCCTGGCCGAAGCGCAGGTGCAGTGCCTGTCGGAAATTTTCGAGCGCGCGGTCAAACGCGAAATCCTCGAAGGCGAAATGGCCCTGCCGGACGTACCGCAAGCGGTACTGGAGAAATACCCGAGCATCCTCGCCGGCATCAAAGGCCTGGAAGAGCAGGGCTTCCCGGTGCTGGTCAAGGACGCCTCGCTGGGCGGTGAATTCCCGGTGATGTGCGTGACCCTGATGAATCCGCGCACCGGCGGCGTCTTCGCTTCCTTCGGCGCGCACCCGAGCCTGGAAGTTGCGCTGGAACGCAGCCTGACCGAATTGCTCCAGGGCCGCAGCTTCGAAGGCCTCAACGACTTGCCGCAGCCGACGTTCTCGGGGCAGGCAGTGACCGAACCGAACAACTTCGTCGAGCACTTCATCGATTCCAGCGGTGTGGTGTCGTGGCGCTTCTTCAGTGCCAAAGCGGATTTCGAATTCGTCGAGTGGGACTTCTCAGGCCAAGGCGAAAACTCCAACGCCGAAGAAGCCGCGACCCTGTTCGGCATCCTCGAAGACATGGGCAAGGAAGTCTACATGGCGGTCTACGAGCACATCGGCGCCAAGGCCTGCCGCATCCTCGTGCCGGATTACTCGGAGATCTACCCGATCGAAGACCTGATCTGGGACAACACCAACAAAGCCCTGCAATTCCGCGCCGACATCCTCAATCTGCACAACCTCAGTAAGGTTGGCTTGCGCAATCTGGTCCAGGGCCTGGAACGCAGCGAGCAGGATGACTACACCGATATCACCACGCTGATCGGCATCGAGTTCGATGACAACACACCATGGGGCAAGCTGACGATTCTGGAACTGCGCCTGTTGATCTACCTCGCGCTGCAGAAGTTTGACGAGGCGAAGGATCTGGTCGAGGCGTTCCTGCAATACAACGACAACACCGTTGAGCGTGGCTTGTTCTATCAGGCGGTCAACGTAGTGCTGGAGATGGAGCTGGACGAGGATCTCGAGCTGGAAGACTACGAGGCCAACTTCCGCCGGATGTTTGGTGACGAGCGTATGGATGCGGCGATTGGTTCGGTGAATGGCAGTGTGCGTTTTTACGGTTTGACGCCAACGAGCATGAAGCTGGAAGGGCTGGATCGGCATTTGCGCTTGATTGACAGCTATAAAAAGCTGCATGCGGCGCGCGCTGGTGTGGCGGCGTTGTCGCGCTGAAGAGCTGGCTACGAACGTTTCGCTTTCGGCTTGAGTGTGGCTGCGTGGCTTGAACCGCAGCCCCTCACCCCAGCCCTCTCCCGAGGGAGAGGGAGCCGATTTTCAAGCTTTTCAGAATTTGTGTTCGACTCGGTTTCCCAGGTCGGTGTATCTGCACCAGACACTGCGGTCAATTCCCTCTCCCTCTGGGAGAGAGCTAGGGTGAGGGTTTTTTCAGGATTTGAGTTCGACTCGGTTTCCCAGGTCGGTGTATCTGCACCAGACACTGCGGTCAGTTCCCTCTCCCTTTGGGAGAGGGCTAGGGTGAGGGGCTTTGGCTTTCGCGGCCATGCGCTGCATCCGCCAACTGCCCCGTATCCACCCGCACAAACACTGAATCACCCAACGCTGTCAGCACTTCCCCTGCATACACCTCGCAAATCACCCGGGTCTTGCGCCCGACTTCACCTTCGACCCGTGCACGCAAGAGCAGCGGTACGCCCATCGGCGTTGGCTTGATGAACTTGATCCCAAGATTACCGGTGACGCAGTCGATGCGCGGCAGGCTGCCGGCTTCGCGGTTTTCTGCGCGGTAGTGCCAGGCCATGGCGGTCCAGTTGGAGTGACAGTCGACGAGCATGGCAATCAGCCCGCCGTAAACCAGATCCGGCCAGCCGCAATATTGCGCTTCGGGCAGATGCTCGGCGATGACGTGGTTGCCGTCCTCATCCCAACGACTTTTCACATGCAGGCCTTGCGGATTGCGGCCGCCGCAGCCGTAACAAACGCCTTCGGGGGCGGCGAGGTCTTGCAGCGGGGTGTCGTGACTGGACATGGCTGGGTTCATCCTGGAGTGGCGAGGCCGGACAGGCGCAAGCGGTTGCGGCCGCCGCGTTTGGACTCATAGAGCGCGGCGTCGCCTAGTTCGATCAGCGCCGCCAGACTGGCCGGCGGTTTGTCGAACAGGGTGGCGCCGATGCTCAAAGTCACCGCGGCGGACGTGGGATAGGTGTGCGACGCCAAGGCCAGAAACTGTTCGCGCAAGGCATTGCCCAGTTCAAGGATAGCTTCGGCTGAGGCGTTGTTGAGCAGCATCAGAAACTCATCGCCACCCAGCCGCGCCGTCAGCGCATGGGGCGGCAGCTGCGCGCGGATCATCTCGCTCAGGGCAATCAGCAAGCGGTCGCCGGCGATATGCCCATACTGATCGTTGACCAGTTTGAAGTTGTCGATATCGATCAACAGCAACGCACCCGGTCTTTGCGCGGAGACACCGGCCAGCAGGCGAGGCGTACGCTTTTCCAGGGCACGGCGGTTGTAGAGGGCCGTGAGCGGATCGCGCTCGGCGAGGCGGGCAATCTGTTTTTCCCGGCGATAACGCTCGGTGCCGGTCATCGACAGGGCGATCAACATGATCGCCATCGCGCCTTCGACCAGCGAAATCTGAATGATCTCGCCGCGAAACGCCGCCAGATCGATCAGTGTGCCGGGGATCACCACGGTCAAAGCCTTGGCCACATAAAAGATGCCATGGCCGAGCAGCACATAGCGCAATTGCACCGCGCCAACGCTCAACGACTTGCCGTGCGGGCGCAGCAGCGAACTGGCCTTGAGTGTCGGGATCGCCACCAGCAGCGAGTTGGCCACCAGCATGGCCTTGGACCACAGCGGGCCGTCCGGCATCATCAACATGATCAGCCACGTCGCGAAAATCAGGTACCACGCCGGCGACAGTCGGGTCTGGGTGAAGCGCGCCACACCGAGGAGGAAGAAGAAATGCGCGGTCACCAGCAGGCCGTTGGCGAACCAGATGCCCAGCAGCAGAAAACCGCTGCTGCGCAGCAGCGCCAGGGTGGAACCGATGGTGATGGTGGCGAAACCGGCGCTCCAGAACAGTAGCGAAGGCTCACGGATGCTGCGCCACTCGACCGCCAGGTACAGCGCGGCAGCGGCTGCGAGGGCGATCGTGATGGTCAGCATCGTTGGCGGGTCGAGCGGCATTTCCGGGCAGGCCTGTCTGTATGGCAATAGGCCTGCGATTGTAAGCGTTTGGTCAGGTTTTTCGCAGGGGGCGTGTTGCCGGGCAGACCACTGGCGCTCCAGCGGTCACTCTTGCGGGCTTAGCCAGGTGTTTACCACGCGGCGATCGAGCTCTTCCCAATAGGCCATGCCCAGCACCCGCGTGGTGTTGAGCCCACGCAGGTAACCGCGCAGTTGCTGGGCAGTGTCGCGGATCAGTTGCGCATCGCGGCTGTTTTTGTCCAGCAGGATGCTTTCGTACTGCATCAGGTATTCGGCTACGCGATCGCGATATTCAGGCAGCACGGCGTCACGGATCAGATCAAACGTTCTCAAGGCGAGACCCTCATCATTTTTCTTGAATGTGCTCAGTGTGCATCAGTCTGCGCGACGCGCAACTATTGCTGGAAGTAATAGTGACCATCAAGAAACGCAAGTTCTGCTTTGCCGGCGATCGGCGGAAAATCGCCTCCATCGAAGACGCAGCTCAAGGAAATTGCGCGATGAACATTCTGACTCGACTGGCAATGATCGCCCTGCTGATGGGCGGGGTGGTTACTGCACCTGCTTACGCAGACGACGCCCGGTCGTGTCACCTGCAACCCATCGCCGCCAGCGCCTCGGCGTTGCAGCACACGCAGACCGTGGGTGTGTTGTTGAGCGAAAACACGTTGCAGAACCTGCAATACCTGGAGCGCTACCACGACATGGCGCTGAACGGTGCGAAAGACGCACTGGACTCGCGAATCCGCGACGCCTTTGTCGGCAGCTCCGACCCGGAACTGGCCCTCGACTGGCTGGTGAGTTCGCTGCAACAGCAGTTCGTCTCGGTGACCGTCTACGACAACCTCGATGCGCTGGTTCAGGCCCATCCGGACGTGGTGGTCAAGCTCGACACGTTCAACCGCTTGCTGACTCAGCGCAACAGTTTGGTCGAGGCGCGCTTCTCTGCACGGTTCTACGACGCCGATCTGCAGTACATCGGCAAGGCCGAGGGGGCGATCGAGCAAGAGTTGCCTTCGGTCTGGGTGCACAACCAGGCGGCGCCGCAAATCGCCGCGCAGATCAATCAGCAGCGTGACCTGCAACTCAATGCGCTGAAGCAATTCGATGTGTCGCTCAAGGCCTTGGTGGCGTCGAGCTGATTCTTAAAACGTAAATGGCAACGGCGGCGCCGTGAAGTCGAACCGTTGCCGGTTGAACCGAACCTTTATTTTCAGGATTACCCAGATGCGTCCTCTATTCGTGCCAGCCATGGCTTTTGTTTCCCTGTTGCTCGCCGGTTGCGCTTCGGCGCCGAACGATCCGACCCTGACCTTGCAGACCAGCAAGACGCCAGCGCAGTACGCCGATTGCGTGGTGCCGAAGTTGCAGGGCAGTGCGTTGAATCCGACGGTTTCGCAGAGTCAGCGCAGTTATCGGATTGTGGTGCCGAGCAAGGTCTCGGCGGATAACGTGCTGGAGGCATACAAGGCGGGGAAGGGCGGCAAGGTGTTCATTTATGAACGGCATTTGCTGGCGTCGAATTTGTTGCCTTCGAGTTTTGAGCGGGCGGCTCAGGAGTGTATTTGATCTGAGCGCTTGACGGGTTTTGACAGAGCTCCTTTGGTTGGCCGCAACCAACCAATTTTTTCGCCCCACACTGGTTTTCGGTTGTGGGGTTTTTTTTTGGTCGTGGCGGCCTTTGGGCCGACCAGACTGGTTGGGTTTGGGGTGTATATCCGTTTCTGCGGTAACGGCTTCTTATGGTTCCGCTCTTACAGCGGGTCACTTTGGCAAACGCCCCAAAGTAACCAAAGGTCTGCGCCCTGACGTTCGGCCCGCTCGCTGGGGCTCGGGGTTCCTTCGCTCCGGGATCGATCCGGGCGCAGCGGCTCCGGTTTGCTCCGCTGCACCTCCTTCCGCTGTGTCTGGCTGCGCCAGACGGTCGCTGCGCTCCCACCCCCGGATCAATCCCTCCACTCAGCCTGCCGACGGGCTCCAGGATCAAAAGCTTTACTCGAGCTAACGCTCATCGTGTGTAGGAG
>NZ_CAMPPP010000028.1:0-29808 GCF_946901175.1 Pseudomonas sp. Marseille-Q5117
CTACACAGGTGCTCGTGATGCTCAGCCGCAAACTCGCCCGCATAGCATTCGCCCTGATGAAAAACCAGAGCGAATATCAATCGAAAGGGGCAGTTATCGCTTGAGGACAACCATAGAATCTCCCACACTGATACGGGGCAGATCGACCATCTTCATCGCAACCCAAATCCCTGTGGGAGCGAGCCTGCTCGCGAAGGCGGCGGCACATTCAACATCGTCATCGCCTGAAACTGCGCTTTCGCGAGCAGGCTCGCTCCCACACTGATACGGGGCAGATCGACTATCTTCGTTGCAACCAAAGTCCCTGTGGGAGCGGCTTGCCCGCGAAGGCAGTGGCACATTCAACATCGTCATTGCCTGACACTGCGCTTTCGCGAGCAGGCTCGCTGCCACGAAGGTCAGTGGAAATCGCGGCTCTGCACGTGAATGCCATTGAGCAGCGGGCTCAGGTCGCTCATGCGGCCGGCGATCAGGTGCCGCACATCGCCTTCGCGTTCCCAGCGGCCGTCGACCTTGAGCAATTGCGAACCCACCAGCACTTGGCGCTGACGCTCGGCCAGGTCACGCCATACCACCACGTTGACGTTGCCGAACTCGTCTTCCAGAGTCACGAACGTCACGCCACTTGCCGTACCGGGGCGCTGCCGGCCGGTGACCAGACCAGCGACACTGACCGGCCGGCCATGTTCGATATCCATCAATTCCCGCGAGCTGCGGCAGCGCCGGGCCTGCAACTCGCCACGCAGCAATGCCAACGGGTGCGGCCCCAGGGTGGTGCCCACCGTGGCGTAATCGGCATGCAGGTCTTCGCCGACGCTGGGTTTGGGCAAAACAATTTTCACTTCTTCCTCGTTGGGCAGGCCGGCGAACAGGCCGAGTTGCTTCTGCACACCGGCCACTTCCCAACGCGCACGATGGCGATGCCCGGCCAGGCCACGCAAAGCGCCGGAGTCTGCCAGCAAGGCCTGCGCGCGACTGTCAAGAGCGGCGCGCTCGCCCAAATCGGCAACATCGGCAAACGCCCCGTGGCGGCGCGCGGCTTCGATGCGCCGTGCGTCCTCTTCGCGAAAACCCTTGATCATGCGCAGGCCCATGCGAATCGCCGGTTGCCCGGCACTCAAAGGTTCGAGGCTGCAATCCCAGTCGCTGGCGCGCACGTCCACCGGACGGATCTGCAATTGGTGCCGGCGCGCGTCCTGCAGAATCTGGTCCGGGCTGTAAAAGCCCATCGGCCAACTGTTGATCAGCGCACAGGCGAACGCAGCCGGTTCGTGGCATTTGAGCCAGCAACTGGCGTAGGTCAACAAGGCGAAACTGGCGGCGTGGGATTCGGGGAAGCCGTAACTGCCGAAGCCTTTGATCTGCTCGAAGATCTGCGCAGCGAATTCCGGTGTGTAGCCGTTCTTTTTCATGCCGGCGGCGAGGCGTTCCTTGTGCGGATCCAGTCCGCCATGGCGTTTCCAAGCTGCCATCGAGCGGCGCAACTGATCGGCCTCTCCGGGGCTATAGTCGGCAGCGACGATGGCGATCTGCATGACCTGTTCCTGGAACAACGGCACGCCCAGGGTTCTTTTGAGTACGACTTCGAGCGCCGGCGACGGATAGGTTTCCGCCTCTTCGTTATTACGTCGGCGCAGATACGGATGAACCATGCCGCCCTGAATCGGCCCGGGGCGGACGATCGCCACTTCAATCACCAGATCGTAGAACGTCTTCGGTTTCAGACGCGGCAGCATCGACATTTGCGCCCGCGACTCGATCTGGAACACGCCGACGGTATCGGCGCGACTGATCATGTCGTAGGTCGGTTTGTCTTCGCTGGGGATCGTCGCGAGGGTCATATCCAGATCGCGATGCCGGCGCAGCAGGTCGAAGCAGCGGCGAATCGCGCTGAGCATGCCCAAGGCGAGGATATCCACCTTGAGCAGGCCGACCGCATCGAGGTCGTCCTTGTCCCACTGAATGATGGTGCGGTCGGCCATCGCCGCGTTTTCGACCGGCACCAAGGTGTCCAGCGGCTGCTCGGAAATCACGAAGCCACCGGGATGCTGCGACAGATGCCGGGGGAAGCCGATCAGTTGCCCTGTCAGGCTCAGTACCCGGCGCAGAACCGGGCTGTCCGGATCAAAGCCACCTTCGCGCAAGCGTTCCAGCGGTGGCGTCTCATCGCTCCAGCGGCCGCAGCAATCGGCCAGCGCGTTGATCTGATCCGGCGGCAGCCCCAAGGCCTTGGCAACATCGCGCACGGCGCCGGTGGCGTGGTAGGTGCTGACCACCGCCGTCAGCGCCGCACGCCGCCGGCCGTAACGGTTGAACACGTATTGCAGGACTTCTTCGCGGCGCTCGTGCTCGAAGTCGACATCGATGTCCGGCGGCTCGTTACGCTCCTTGGACATGAAGCGTTCGAACAGCAGCGTAGTGCGATCCGGATCGATCTCGGTGATGCCCAAGGCAAAACACACCGCCGAGTTGGCTGCCGAACCGCGCCCCTGACAGAGGATTTTCTGCTCGCGGGCAAAGCGCACCACGTCGTGCACGGTGAGGAAGTAGCTTTCGTAGCCGAGTTCGGCGATCAATTGCAGTTCGTCGTCGATCTGCTTGAGCACCTTGGCCTGAGGCCCTTGCGGCCAGCGCCAGGCAATGCCCTCCTCGGTCAGATGGCGCAACCAGGAACTGGCACTGTGGCCCTCGGGCACCAGCTCTTTCGGGTACTGATAGCGCAGCTCGCTCAGATCGAAGATGCAGCGTCTGGCCAGTTTTAGCGACGCTTCGAGCAAGTCCGGCGGATACAGGGCGCGCAGCTCATCGAGGCAGCGCAAATGCCGCTCGCCATTGGGATGCAGGCGCAAACCTGCTTCTGCCACCGGCACGTGATGACGGATTGCAGTCATGGTGTCCTGCAAGGCACGGCGCCCCCGGGCGTGCATGTGCACATCGCCGCTGGCCACGGCTGGAATCTGCCACTCTGCCGCCAGAGCCAACAATGCCGCGAGCCGCTGTTGATCGTTCTGCCCGCGATGAAGTTGCACCGTGAGCCACAGGCGGTCGCCGAAGGTTTGTTTCAGCCAGCGCCCTTCTTCCCGGTCATCCACTGAATCCGGCACCCACAACACCAGCAAACCCGGCAGCGCTTCGGCGAAGTCTTCGCGCAGCACCCGATACTGGCCTTTCTGCGTACGCCGCCGGGCCTGGGTGATCAAGCCGCACAGGGCCTGATAACCGGCAAGGTTTTCCACCAGCAGCACCAGTTTCGGGCCGTTGTCGATGCGTATCTCGCTGCCGATGATCAACGGCAACTCGACGGACTTCGCCGCTTGCCACGCACGAACAATGCCGGCCAGGGTACATTCGTCGGTGATCGCCAGCGCCTGATAGCCGTGCTTTTTCGCCCGCTGAAACAGTTCCAGCGCGCTCGAGGCTCCGCGCTGGAAACTGAAGTTCGACAGGCAATGCAGTTCGACGTAATCGGCACTCATGCGAACCAGCCCTGCAGCCACAGCGGACCGCCCTCACCCACCGCCCGCCAGGCCCAGCCCTGCTGACCGGCGCGGTTCTGGATCAGGTAGTAATCACGCCGCACGTCGCCACCGTCCCACCAACCGGATTCGATGCGCTCCGGCCCCATGAGAATCCGCGCCGAACCTTCCGGCACGCTTTGCGGTTCGTTGAGCAGCCAGCCCGGACGCTGCACGCTGGGCAACCCCGTGCAAAGGTGTTTATCGGCAGCGTTCTGCCACGCGCACTCAGGGCGATGATCGGCCTGAAAGCGCAGCCCCTGCACCGCGTCATCACCCAGCCGTGCGCGCAGACGTTCGCGCAATTGCTTCCAGGGCAAGGTCTGCTGCGGGCGGTCGTCGAACAGCTCCTGATACTGCGGAACGAAACTCGGCAGGTCTTCGGCGCGCAAGCGAAAACCACGCACCGGTGCTTCGACCTGGACTTGCTCCAGCCGGCCACGGGCCAGTTCGAAGAGCATCGCCGCGTCACGCTCGGCGCTGAGCAGGCCGACCTTGATCACTGTGTCCGGCAGCCCGGCGTGTTCCAGAAGCAAATCGAAACGCTGCACGCCACTGTCGCGCCCGCAGAGGAACGCCGACAGGTCGCCGGTCAAGCGTCGTAACGGGAACAGCAAGGCTTGATGGGATTGCACGTCGAAATTCAGTTCGATGCGGATATCGAAACGGTCGGGCGGCAGATAGAACGCCAGCGCCAGAGGGCGTGCGCCGAACAGCGTGTCGAGGTGCTTGAGCATCTGCGCTTCGAAACGCCGGGCCAGTGCCTGGCGTGGCAGGCTTTGCACCTGACTGAGATTGCGCAGGCCCATGCGCGACAACGCTGTGGCGACATTCGGCTCCAGCCCGACGCGGTCGACCGGCAATTGCCCGAGATGATGCTGCAAAGCCTCACCGTCCGGCACCACCAAGCCATCGTAGGCATTGGCCAGCACTCGCGCAGCCACCGGGTTCGGCGCGGCGACGATGCGATGACGAAAGCCCAGATCTTTCAGTTCTTGACGCAGGCGTGCTTCGAATTGCGGCCAGGTACCGAACAGTCCGAGGCTGGATTCGATCTCGAACACCACGGTACGCGGATAATGCACGCTGACTTGCGCGCTGAAACGATAGGCCCATGCGGCGAGAAACTGCTGCCAGTGCTCGACCTCGGCCACCTCATAATCGGCGGTGGCAAAGCCTTTGCTCATGGCTTGCGCGGCGGTCATCGACATGCCGGGGCGCAGGCCGAGTTTGCGTGCCGCCGGATTTACCGCTTGCAGCACCCGCCGCTGGGCCGGGCCGCTGAGCAGGACCAGCGGCTCTTCAGGGTCGGGCCGCTGACGCAGTACGGCGTCGAGGGCCAATTGCGGAAACAGGATACATACCCAGCGCATGACAATCAGTGCCCCACGGCAAAGGCAATCGGCGTAGCACGCGCCAGGCCGCCACGGCATTTGAGTACGCGTAGCTGCGCCGGTTTGGCATCGATGGCAATCCGTAACGCTGCCGGTGACGGGTTGACCGCTTCGCTCAACGGGCGCCAAGCAAAGGCCAGGGTCTGGCCGGTTTCCGCCGCTACCTGCAAACGCCGCAAGGCTCGGTCATCGGCCTTGTTCGGCCAGCACAGCACCGCGCCGCAACTGCCCGAGCGCAGGCATTGCTCCGCCGCCCACAAGGCATCGCGTTCGCTGGCCTGAATCACCGACAACTGGCGCAGATCGACTCCGGCATTGGCCCAGGCCTGCGGGTACGGCACGAACGGCGGCGCCACCAGAACGATGCGCTCACCCGCCGCGGACAATCGCGCCAAGGTTGGCCAGACCAGTTTCAACTCGCCGACACCGGGGCCGGCCAAGAGAATTTCACTCAATGCCGCTTCCGGCCAGCCGCCGCTGGGCAGAGCCGCGTCCAGTCCCGCATGCCCGGTCGGCTGCGGACTCGCCGCCGGTGGCGCAGGCCGGCCGCGCCAGACCTGGCCGCCATTGAACAGCGTATCCAACGCAACGACGGCGCCCATCAGCCTTGCCTCACCAGACCACAGAACACGCCTTCAATGGCCAGATCCTGATCATCACGCACGACAATCGGCTTGTACGCCGGGTTGCGCGGCAGCAGGCGCACTTCATCCCCGACCCGTTCGAAGCGTTTGATGGTGACTTCACCGTCCAGACGCGCAACGACAATCTGGCCGTTCAGCGCCTCGGGATTGCGCCGCACACCGACCAGATCGCCATCGAGAATGCCGTCTTCGATCATCGAGTCGCCCTGCACCCGCAGCATGTAATCCGGGGTGCGGGAGAACAGCGCCGGGTCGAGCAGCAAGCGGTTATGGATGTCGGCATCGGCACCAATCGGTGCGCCGGCGGCCACGCGACCGAGTACGGGAATCTCCAGCAGCTCCGGACGCGGTGGCTGACCGAGCAGGCGAATGCCCCGGGCCTGATGCGGGTTGACCTCAATGAAACCGGCTTCGGTGAGCGCCAGCACATGCTTGCGCGCTACGCTGCGCGAGGCAAAACTAAAAGCCTCGCTGATTTCAGCGAGGCTTGGGGGCTGACCGTGTTCGGCGATGCGATCGCGGATGAAGGTCAGGATGGCGGTACGGCGGGGAGTCAGATTGGTCATGGAGTACATTTGTACTCCTGTGGGAAATTCCCTGAAAAAACCCGCCAGTCGGCGCAAGCCGACGCAGGAGCTGCAATCAGAACAATCTGTGAACACAGTCTCTGTGGGAGCGAGCCTGCTCGCGAAGGCGTCGGCACATTCATTATCATCGTCGCCTGACACTACGCTTTCGCGAGCAGGCTCGCTGCCACAGGGGGCCAGGAAAAGTCAGGAATCCAGTTGCGCCAGGTACTCCCACGGGTAAATCCCGCGCTGATGGCCATCGCTGAATACCAGTTGCACGCCATACCCCTGCGGATTGACCTCGATCAGGCGCACGCGATCATCAATCAGCGGCGTGACGCCGCGCAGGCGAAATGCGCGGCATTGCGAGCATGGGCACTGCCGGCGCAGATCGGCATGCGTGAGCAACGATTCGCGCCCGTCCGGCCAGCTCAGGCGCAACGTGCGTGCACTCTGCGAGTTGCCCACCGCCAGCGGACTCATTGCAATTGACTCAGAGCGATGCGCACGGCTTTGCGCACTTCCGGGTCGCCGTCGTCCTGCGCTGCCTGCAACGCGGCCACGGCGCCGCGATCGTTCAATTCACCGAGGGCCAGCGCGGCTTCCTTGCGCAGATTGCTGATGCGGTGGCCGAGGGTGTCGATCAGCGCTTCCAGCGCCGGGACGAAGCGCAAGCGACCGAGGCTGCGAGTGGCGCGCAGGCGCACTTGCCAGTAATCATCGCTCAGCGCTTCGACCAAGGCCGGGCCGGCGTCGCTGTGGCCAACCTTGCCCAGCGTGGTCGCAGCTTCTTCGCGCACTTGCCAGGCAGGGTCGCGCAAAGCCTGGCGCAACGCCGGCAATACTTCGGCGCCACTGGCCAGACCGAGCGCACCCGTCGCGGCGCGGCGCACTTCGGTGTCCGGGTCGTCGCTGGCCAGGCGCGCCAGGGCTGGCAGCGCGTCGAGCTGTTTGAGCCAGCCGAGCACACCGACCGCTTCGCGACGGACATTGGCATCGGTGTCCTCCAGCGCTGCGACGGCAGCCGGCGCGGCCTCGGCGAAGCGCAATTCGCGTAACGCCCGAAAGGCGGCGATGCGCACACTGACATCGGCATGTGCGGTCCACGGCAGAATGACCCGCCCCGCCGCCGCAGTCTTGAGCAGGCTCAGACTTTGCGCCGCCGCCGATTGCACCGCGAGCGCCGGATCCGTCAGTGCTTCGCACAAGGCTTGCACGACCGCCTCATCCTCCCACGCTTCGAGCAATCGTGCGGCTTCAGCGCGGACGTCCTCGGCGGGATCCTGCCGGAGTCGATCAACCAGCCAGAGCAAACCATCCGGTTCCTCCAGATCGGCCAGATCAATCAGGGCAATGCGCCGCACGCCAGCGTCTTCAGCCGTCAGGCGCGGTTGCAGGGCGAGGATGTCTTCGTTGTCGGTCACAGCAAAAATAGAGGTCATAGGGCAAATCGCGGCAAAGGGTTTTCAGGAGGCAGGCCGAGCGGGTTGAGGCGCGGCAGCGGTCGGTCGTTGTCGTGGCGCAGCAGGTCGAGGCAATGGCGTTTCAGTCGAGCGAACTCGGGGCTGGTCACCAGCTCACTGGTACGCGGGCGTGGAAAGTCCAGACGCAGGTCTTCGATGATTCGCCCTGGTCGCGCGCTCATTACCAGCAAGCGATCGGCTAGAAACAGCGCCTCGTCGATGTCATGGGTGACGAAAACCACCGTGGTGCGGATGCGCGTCCAGATGTCCAGCAGCAGCTCCTGCATGTTCAAGCGGGTCAGCGCATCCAGCGCGCCGAACGGCTCGTCCATCAGCAACAGGCGCGGTCGATTGACCAGCACCCGGGCGATCTCCACCCGCTGCTGCATGCCTCCGGAAAGCTGATCCGGCCAGCGTTCGGCAAAGCCTTCGAGGCCGACCAGTTTGATGATGTCGTCAGCGGCGCGACGGCGCTCAGCCTTGCCGACGCCGCGCATCTTCAGGCCGAAGGCGACGTTGTCGCGCACCGTGCGCCACGGGAACAGCGTGTGGTGCTGAAACACCATGCCGCGCTGCGACGACGGGCCGGCTACCGCGCTGCCGTCGACTTTCAGGCTGCCGGTACTGGCATTCAGGTGTCCGGCCAGGGCGCCGAGCAAGGTCGACTTGCCGCAACCGGACGGGCCGAGAATGCACACGAACTGGCCGGGTTCGATCTGGCAATCGAGGCCCTGCACCGCTTCGAAGGCTTCGCGGCCCTGGCCGAGGACGATGGACAACTGGCGAATGTCGATCCGCCCTTCCGCGGTTTGCATCACGCTCATCAGGCTTTGCCTCGCGGTCGATGCCAAGGCGTGAACAAGCCGCCCAGGCGTTTGATCAGCCAACTGCTGCCCATGCCCAACACGCCGATCAGGAGCATGCCGACGACAATATCGGCGTAGTTCTGAATGGTGTAGGACTCCCAGGTGTAGTAACCGATACCGAACTGCCCGGAGATCATTTCCGCCGTCACCAGGCAGAACCACGACGTGCCCATGCCGATCGCCAGGCCGGTAATGATGCTCGGCGCAGCGCCCGGCAGAATCACCTCCCGCAGAATCGCCCGACGCCCTGCTCCGAGGCTTTTTGCCGAGGCGATCAGGCGTGGATCGACGCCTTCGACGCCGTGCACGGTGTTGAGCAGGATCGGGAACAGCGCGCCGGTGAAGGTGATAAAGACCATCGACAATTCCGAGGATGGAAACATCAGGATCGCCAGCGGAATCCACGCCACGGCGGGGATCGGGCGCAGGACCTCCAGTGGTGGCAGCAGAATGTCTTCGGCCCATTTCGACCGGCCGATGGCCAGGCCCAGGGCGATGCCGATGATCAGTGCCGCTAGGTAGCCGGCGAAAACGCGGCCGAGGCTGCTGCTCAGGTGCTGCCAGAGTTTGCCCGAGTCGCCCAGGCCCAGCGCGGCTTCGATGACCGCCAAGGGAGTTGGCACATTGGCGAAGGTGACCAGGCCGAGGTTCCAGTGGTGGCTGGCGGCGAGCTGCCAGAAGAGCAGGCAGAGCAGCAGTGAGGCGGCTCTTGATGTCCAGCGCAACGGTGTTTTCATAGTCCGGTTTCCAGTTCGGGTTCTGTGTGATGGCTGAGATTTACCCCCTCACCCCAGCCCTCTCCCCCAGGGGGGCGAGGGGGAAAGGGAGCCGATTGGCGTGCTTTTCACGACCTGAGTTCGACTCGGTACTTCACGTCGGCGTATCTCTCACCAACAACTGGGTCAGTCCCCTCTCCCTCCGGGAGAGGGTTAGGGTGAGGGGCTTTTGATCTTCAGCGCGCGGCAACGGCTTGCGCAGCGGCATCGCTAAAGTCGAACACCTTGCCACCCTGCCCCGCAGCGTATTGCTGGGCCTGGCCCTTGAGCAGAAATGCGCTGAGGCGGCCCTTGGCGTCGCTGGCAAACCACGCCTGTTCAGCGAGCAACTTGATCCCGCTGTCACTGGCCTGCGCATACACCGCGCGAATGTTCTTGCCCTCCTGCTTCAACCCTGCCAACGCGGTGAACGCCGCTTCAGCCGAGCCATAACGGCGGACTTTTTCCTCGCCACGCACCCAGATTTCCGCGACACGGCTGAGGTCGGTGATGGCTTTGCCCGTCGCCGCATCCACACCCGGCAATGGCGTCTGCGCGTAGTTGGCCAGTTGCGCGGTGTAATCGAGGTTCGAAGCCTTGAACGCGGCGCGAATGTACTGGTCGTCGATGAAGCTGTTCAGGTCGAGCCCGCGATCGGCTTTCTTCAGCAGCTTCAGGGTATCGATGGCAGTACCCACAGCCTGGCGATATTCAGGCTTCCAGCTCAGGTCGCGGGTCTGCACGCCCAACGGGCCATGGAACAGGTAGTTGACCTCGGCATCGACCCCGGTGACCTTGGCGATCAGTTCGCTGTACTTCTCCGGTTCGGCGGCGAGCAGTTGGTTGGCTTCGATGCTCGCACGCAGAAAGGCGACGACGATTTCCGGGTACTTTTTGGCGTAGGCCTGATCGACCAGTGCGCCATGGAAAGTCGGCGCGTTGGCCTGAGCGCCGTCGTAGATCTTGCGGGCGAAACCACGGCTCGGGAACAGCTCGGCGAAAGGCACAAAGTCGGCGTGAGCGTCGATCTTGCCGGCCTGCAATGCCGAGCCGGCGACTTCCGGTGGCTGGGCGATGATGTTGACATCCTTGAGCGGGTCCCAGCCCTGCTCTGCCACGGCGCGCAGCAACATGCCGTGAGCCGTCGAGGCGAACGGCACCGAAATGGTCTTGCCCTTGAGTTCGCTGAGGCTTTGCACCGACGAAGCGCTCGGCACGACGATGCCGTTGCCGCTGCCCTTGATGCTGCCCGACAGCACGCTGATGAACAGGCTGTGCTTGCCCGCCGTTTCGAACGCCACACCGTTGAACGCACCGGGGAAATCGGCCATCGCACCGAAATCGAGTTTGCCGGCGACCATCTCGTTGGTCAGCGGCGCGCCACTGGTGAAATTCTTCCACTGCACGTCGTATTTCGCATCTTTGTAGGCGCCATCGTGGGGCAGGTATTTTTCCAGCAGACCGAGTTCACGGATCAACAGGCCGCCGGCGGCGCAGTTGATGGTGGTGTCCTGGGTGCCGATGGCGATGCGGATGGTTTCGGCGGAGGCCGACAAGGTGAATGAAGCCAGTACCAGACCGGCGAGTGCTGCACGCAACATGAGTGTTTCCCCTCGAATCATTGGTTTGAAGTTCGTCTCCGCCGCGATCGGGGCGCGGTGGGAAACGAGGGGTGTTTTGCATTCAGCGTCCGGGGTTCACCGGATGGCTATTGGGTAATCACAATTGCAATGTGGGAGCGAGCCTGCTCGCGAAGGCGGCGGGTCAGTCACCATCATTGTTGAATGAGTGATTGCTTTCGCGAGCAGGCTCGCTCCCACAATGGATTTGGGGTCAACGCAACAAATAAGGGATGTCGACCTTCACCGCCCCCGTCGGGCAATCCTTCTCGCACGGCATGCAGTACCAGCATTCATCGAATGCCATATACGCCTTTTGCGTGGCCGGGTTGATCGCCAGCAGATCCATCGGGCAGACGTCGACGCACACCGTGCAGCCCTTTTGCGCGATGCATTTGTCCTCGTCGACAGTGACCGGCGCGTTGGAGCGGAAGAAGATTTCCTGAGCTTGATAAGCCATGGTTCGGACTCTCTGAAAAATGATGTCTCAAGCGGCGCAGGCGCCGACCCGCAGGCGGTCGTAGGCCTGCATTTCCTCGGCGTCGAGCGGGATGATGTAGGGCTCGACGGCCTTCTTGAAACTGGTCATCTTGCCGTCCTCGCCCTTCTTCAGATGACAATGGCAGAACCAATCGGCGTCGTTGCGCTGCGGATGATCGACGCGATAGTGGTACAGGCCCCAGCGGCTTTCGGCGCGGAACAACGAAGCGCGGGCAGCCATTTCGGCGCAGTCGCGGATCACGCTGGTTTCCATCGCACGCATCAGTTCGTGAGCGTTGTTGGCCTTCATCTGCTCAAGATCACGCTCGATGTCGCTGAAGCGTTGCAGGCCGATCTGCATTTTCTTGGTCACTTTCGGCGGTTGCAGGTAGTCGTTGACGAAGCGCCGTAGCTTGTACTCGACCTGCGCCGGCGGCAGTCCGTCGGCGCGATCGAGTGGCGCGTAGACCCGGGCTTTCTCCTTGGCGATCTGTTCGCTGTCCAGTGCGGAAAACTCGCGACCGGCGACAAACTCCGCCGCGTTGTGCCCGGCGAACCAGCCGTAAGTGAACGCGCCGAGCATGTAATTGTGCGGCACCGCAGCCATGTCGCCGGCCGAGTACAAGCCCTTGACTGAAGTCTCGGCACGCTCGTTGACCCACACGCCGGACGCCGAGTGGCCGCTGCAAAAACCGATTTCCGAAATGTGCATTTCAACCATCTGCGTGCGGTAGTCGGTGCCGCGATTGGCGTGGAACTGGCCACGGCTCGGGCGCTCGTTGCTGTGCAGGATTTCCTCGATGTTCTGGATGGTTTCCTCGGCCAGGTGATCGAGTTTGAGGAACACCGGGCCGTTGCCGCTTTCCAGTTCCTGGTGAAATTCCCACATCATCTGCCCGCTCCAGTAGTCGCACTCGATGAAGCGTTCGCCCTTGTTGTTGGCGGTGTAGCCACCTAGCGGGCCGGTGACGTAGGCGCAGGCCGGGCCGTTGTAGTCCTTGATCAGCGGGTTGATCTGGAAGCACTCGAGATTGGCCAGTTCGGCGCCGGCGTGATAGGCCATCGCGTAGCCGTCACCGGCATTGGTCGGGTTTTCGTAAGTGCCCATCAGGTAGCCCGACGACGGCAGACCAAGGCGTCCGGCCGCGCCGCAGGCGAGAATCACCGCTTTCGCCTTGATCACATGGAAGTCGGCGGTGCGGCAATCGAAGCCCATCACACCGTTGACCGCGCCCTCCTCGTCGGTCAGCAAACGCGTGCAGACCAGGCGATTGGTGATGCTCACCCGCGCACGTTTCAACTGCCGATACAGGACTTTCTTGATGTCGTGCCCTTCCGGCATCGGTAGCACATAGGCGCCCATGTGGTGGACCTTTTTTACCGCGTAGTCGCCGGTCTCGTCTTTCTCGAACTTCACGCCCCAGCGGTCGAGTTGTTCGATGGTTTCAAAACTGTGCGTCGCATACGCGTAGACCGCCGCCTGATTGACGATGCCGTCGTTGGCGATGGTGATTTCCTTGGTGTACTGCTCTGGCGTCGAGTGGCCGGGAATGATCGCGTTGTTCAGGCCGTCCATGCCCATGCTGATCGCGCCGCTGCGCTTGACGTTGGCCTTGTCGACCAGCAACACGCGCAAATCGCGGTTTTTCTCCTTGGCCTTGATCGCCGCCATCGGCCCGGCCGTACCGCCGCCAATCACGACGATGTCGTATTCCTGTTCTAGAACGTTGCGGGTCATGCCTGCTCCCCTTTTTGCCGGTCGATCCGCAGGCGGTACTGGAACGCATCGCCACGGTAATAAAGGTGTTCGAAGTCCAGCGGCTGGCCTTGGGCGTCATGGGTCAGGCGCTCGATGCGCATGATCGGCGAGCCCGCTTCGACGTTGAGTGCCTGGGTCAGGTCGCTGTCAGCCAGCACTGCATCGATGGCCAGATCGGCGTGGCCAAGGGCGAGGCCGCAGTCGTTTTCCAGAATCAGAAAGATGTCGCGAGTGACCAGGTCGGCCTTCTCCAGCCGTTCGCCGACCGCTTTGGGCAGGTAGGTGATTTCCAGTGAGATCGGCTCGCGGTTGATCAGGCGCACGCGTTTGATTTGCGCGACGGTCTCGCCTTCGGCCACTTGCAAACGCTCGGCGACGCGCTTGTCCGCCGGAATGAATTTGAAACTGCGCAGACGGTTGATCACTTCGTAGCCGCGCCCGGTCATCGACTCGGCGAGACCTTGCAGGCTGCTGACGTTCTGAAAGGTTTTCGGCTTGGCGACGAAGGTGCCCTTGCCGTGGATCTTGAAGATCAGGCCTTCCTTTTGCAGATCACCGAGTGCCTGGCGCACGGTGATGCGGCTGACTTTGAACAGCGCACCGAGTTCGCTTTCGGAAGGCATCTGACTGTCTTGCGGGTATTCACCGTCGAGAATCCGCGCACGCAGGACGTCGCGCAGTTGGGTGTGCAGCGGAACGCTACTGAGGGAGAGAACGTTATCGGTCATCGCGGGATCACTTGTTATAACGAGTTATGACGTGATCTTAGAGAGGTTATGACGAGATTGAGAAATATTGTTTGGGCATAACCTTAGATGCGCGTTGCGCCGGGAGACCTGTGGGAGCGAGCCTGCTCGCGAACGCGGTGTGTCAGTCACCAAAATACTGACTGACAGGATGCTTTCGCGAGCAGGCTCGCTCCCACAAGGGGTCGTGGTCTATTCAACGTTTGAGGATCTCGTCCATTACCCAATCGGTCTTGACGGCTTGCTCGGCCACGGCGGGATGCTGTGAATCACCCCGAATATGCGCATTCATCCCCAGCACGTGGTGCCACTGGATATGCTCGTGATGGGCAATCTCCAGGCTGAGCTGCTCCTCGGCAAAGAGCTGTACCGGATGCTCGTCGAACACCGAAAACCCGATCCGCCCTTGGCTGCCGATAATCTCGACGCGATCCTCGCGCCGATCCGCAACAAAGTTCCAGCAGCCCATGCCCAGCGCTCCGGAAGCGAACCGCCAAGTGGCGCTGACCGCATCTTCCGCCGCGTACAGACCCGCCTGACGCGCGGTGAAACCGGCGATTTCAACGATGTCGCCAAGCAGATACTGAAACAGGTCCAGGCCATGGCTGGCCAGGTCGGCAAAGTAGCCGCCGCCCGCCACCGCCGGATCGGTGCGCCAATTCTCCCGACCTTCAAGATCAGCCGGCGACGGTGCTTTGGTCAGTGTCCAGCTCAGATGGCGGACATCGCCGATGCGCCCCTCCTCCAGCCATTGCCGCACCTGAGCGAAGCGCGGCAGCGAGCGGCGGTAATAGGAGACGAACAGGTGCAGACCGGCAGCGGCAAACGCTTGCTGCATCTCGCGGCTTTGCCCGGCGTTGAGCGCCATGGGCTTTTCCACGCAGCAATGCTTGCCGGCGGCGGCGACTTTCAGGCTGTAGGCATGGTGGCTGTCGGGCGGCGTGGCGATGTACACCGCGTCGACTTCGGGATCGTTGATCAGCGCATCGACATCGGTATAGACGCGGCTGATGCCGTGGCGCGCGGCGTAGTCGGTCACCGCTTCGAGGCGTCGGCCCATCACTGCGACCAGTGCCGAACCGGGCGCCTTGTAAAAGGCCGGTCCGCTCTTGCGTTCAGCGACACTGCCGCAACCGATCATGCCCCAGCGCACCACTTTCATAGGCAGTCCTCAGCCGATGCGCAGCGCGCGCAGATCAAGGCGTCCGTCCTTAAGCGGCGGGCACCAGTAGTAGCCGCCGGTGATCGGCCGACTGATCTGGTACAAGCCATCGGCAATACCGTCCTCCAGGCCGCTCATGCGCCGCAGCTGTGCTTCGAAGGCATCCAGCGAGAAACCGAAAGCGAGGAACATCAAACCGGCGCGATCGCCTTCAATCCATGGCATCGAGCGGCGCACGACGAACGCTTCCGGCGCGAAGCTCTCTTGCGCGGTGCGTTTGACGTGGGCGGAGATCGGCGCGTCGTCGATTTCTTCGTTATCGCTCAAGCGCCGTCCCATGATGTCGTCCTTGGCGCCGGCAGACAGGCGATGAAAACCCTTGAGGTCGTGCTGCCACTGCTGGATCGCGGCGAAGCTGCCACCGACCAGTCCGTCTGCGCCGGAGCTCAGCAGCGCGGCGGCGACAGCGGCGTCATCGTGGGGGTTTTCCGTGCCGTCTTCGTAACCGGTGAGGTCGTGGCCGTCCATGTGGCGGAAGGCTTCCTGCATCTCGACCAGACGCAAGGCCGGGGCCAGCGCGGCTTCGATAGCGTTGCAGCGGTTGAGCAGTTCACCCCGGTCAATACCGTGCAACCAGATCCACAGGGCATGCTGGGTCGACGGGTTGTTCACGCCAACGCCGGTCAGCGCGGGGAAGCTGCGCAGGCCAGCGATTTCGACATTCAGCGCCTTGGTCAACGACTCACCAAAACCAACCACCGCCGACTTGCCATCCACCAGCATCAGCAGGCTGTCGATCGCTTGTGGCAAGGCTTCAACCGACGCCAGGGCGAAAAACAGATGACGTGCTTGCGCAGGAACAGGGGTAGCGAGAATGCCCGGCTGGTAGTAACTCATGTGAACTCCTTGAAAAAGTGCGCGGAGTTTACCTGTAGCCGGATCGTTTGTGTGGGTGGCGAGAGCGTCGTCGTTCAGCGTTCAACGCCTTCGATCAACGCCTTCAAAGCCAGCGCATCGGCGGTGGCGGCACCGCTGGCGGTGTTGTCGAAGATGCACCAGATGTCTCTGCCGTCGGCCTTCGCGCGCCGCAGGTTCTGAGCAAGCTGGTGCAGATAGGCCGCTTCATAAGCGCTGTGATAAATCCGTGGCGAGCCGTGCAGGCGCCAATACTGCAGGCCTTGCCAGCCACCCGGTGCGGTGTCGCTGCTGATCCGCGAGGGATCGACCACCGCCTGAGCAATTTGCAACTCCAACAGCACTGCCTCAGCCTCAGTCCACGATTCGTGTCGTGGTTCCAGCACCACACTGCCCTTGAACCGCTCGCGCAGGGCATGAAAAAACGCCTCGGCCACCGGCGCATCGAAGGCAAGTTTGGGTGGCAGTTGCACCAGCAGGCAACCGAGTCGATCAGCCAAGCCCTGGCACTGGCCGAGAAACTCATCGAGCGCGGCCGCGCTGTCCGCCAGCCGCTGTTCATGGGTGATGAGCTTCGGCACTTTCACGGCGAAGCGAAAGTCCGGCGCTACCGAGTCGGCCCAGCGTTCGTAGGTCTGACGCCGATGCGGGCGGTAGAACGAGCTGTTGATTTCCACACAGTTGAAGCGCGCGGCGTAGCGTTGCAGGTGCGTGCCTTCGGCGGGGAATGCCGGCCAGTGCTCGCGCCCGAGACTCCAGCCGGCGCAACCGATGTAGATGGTTGACTCGTTCAAGCGCACACCGTCATTTCTTCCCGGGCAACACGGCGCCCAACACCTGCTTGGCGGTCTGCACGATCACCCCGGCTTCGTCCGGATCGCCCTTGAGCAGGGTCGTGGCGAATTTCTTCGCTTGCTCAAGCTTGATGTGCGGCGGCAACGGCGGCACGTTCGGGTCGGTCTTGAACTCGATCAGCACCGGCACTTCCGAGGCGAGTGCCTGTTCCCACGCAGCGGCGACCTCTTCCTCGCGATCAACGAAAATGCCCTTGAGGCCGATGGAAATCGCGAACATGTGATACGGCACATCGGGAATGCTTTGCGACGCTTCGAATTTGGGATCACCCTCCATTACCCGCTGCTCCCAGGTGACCTGGTTGAGGTCTTCATTGTTGAACACCGCGCAGATCCATTTCGGGCTCTGCCATTGCCGCCAGTATTTGGCGACAGTGATCAGCTCGGCCATGTTGTTCATCTGCATCGCGCCGTCGCCGACCAGGGCAATGACCGGGCGTTCCGGGAAGGCGAACTTGGCCGCGATCGCATAGGGCACCGCCGCGCCCATCGAGGCCAGGCCACCGGACAACGAGCATTTCATGCCGCGACGGATTTTCAGATCGCGGGCGAACCAGTTGGCGCAAGAGCCAGAGTCGCTGGTGATAATCGCCTGCTCGGGCAAACGCGGCGACAACTCGTAGACCACCCGTTGCGGATTGACTGGATCGGCTTTGGCCATGGCGCGTTTTTCCAGGGTTTTCTCCCAGCTGCTGCGCCAGCCTTCGATCTTCTTGCGCCACTTGTTCGAGGTTTTCTGTTCCAGCAAGGGCAGCAATGCGGCAAGGGTTTCCGCTGAATCACCGACCAGATTGACCTCCATCGGATAACGCAGGCTGAGCATGTCCGGCTGCAAGTCGATCTGCACGCCGCGCGCCTGGCCTTCCTTGGGCAGAAACTCGGAATACGGGAAGCCCGAACCGATCATCAGCAAGGTGTCGCACTCGCTCATCAGCTTGTAGCTGGGCTCGGTGCCGAGCAGGCCGATGCTGCCGGTGACCCACTGCAGATCGTCTGGTAACGCTGCTTTGCCCAACAGCGCCTTGGCGACGCCCGCGCCGAGTTTTTCCGCCACGGCGATGACCAGATCGGTCGCCTCCAGCGCACCGGCACCGACCAGAATCGCGACTTTCTCGCCGCTGTTCAGTACCTCGGCGGCGCGTTGCAGATCGGCGGCATAAGGAACGACTTTCGGCTTGCTGTAGCCGACGCCGGAATGCGCGGTGCCATGGGCGCGCGCCGGTTGTTCGTAAGGCAGATCCTGCAAGTCATTGGGCAGAATCAGCGCGGTGACGCGGCGCTCGCCGACCGCAGTGCGCACCGCGCGATCAAGCAGATGGCGCACTTGCGATGGCGCCGAAGCCTGCTGCACAAACGCACCGGCGACATCCTTGAACATCGACACCAGATCCAGCTCCTGCTGGTAGTGACTGCCCAGCGCCGTACGCGCCTGCTGACCGACAATGGCCAGCACCGGCATGTGATCCATGCGCGCGTCGTAGAGGCCGGTGATCAGGTGCGAGGCGCCGGGGCCGGAGGTGGCGATGCACACGCCCAGCTCGCCGGTGAACTTGGCGTGGGCCGAGGCCATGAACGCAGCCATTTCCTCGTGCCGTGCCTGAACGAATTCGATCTTGCCTTTGGCCCGGCTCATCGCGCCGAACACGCCATTGATGCCATCCCCCGGATAGCCAAAAATCCGCGTCACGCCCCATTCGCTGAGCCGCTCAACCAGAAAATCACCAACTGTCATCGTCATCTTGACCCTCGCCATTTACCGCTGCATGGACATATAAGGGTCTGGACAGCCCGCTGCGCGATGAAGTTTCGCTGGATTTTCCGGGCATCAACTTCGGCGCCGTGTTTGCGCGGCAATGATTTTTGAGGCGTACGCCCTGCTCTGTGGTCGATTGAGAAATGATCGAAGGAGGATGGGCCATGACTGAAGTACAAACCCTGCTGCTGCAACGCAATGACTGGGTGCCGAACAATCCGCGTCTGCCAGTGCTGATCTACCGCAGCGCGATCGCCGTTGAAGGCGACGATCCGGCGGCGCGCTTCGAGCAGACCTTCGGCGCCAATGGCTGGCCGGCGCAGTGGCGCTACGGCATTTACGACTATCACCACTACCACACTGAAGGCCACGAAGTGCTTGGCGTGGCGGCCGGTCAGGCGCGGTTGATGTTGGGCGGGCCTGACGGGCAAGCCGTCGACGTCAGCGCCGGTGATGTACTGTTGCTGCCGGCGGGGACCGGGCACTGCAATCTGGGCTCGAGCGAGGATTTTCTCGTGGTGGGTGCTTATCCGCCGGGGCAGCAGGCGGATATTTGCCGGGCCGCGCCGAGTGATGCGCAGTTGGCGCGGATTGCGGGGCTGGCGTTTCCTGAGACAGATCCGGTGCAGGGAGTCGGGGGTGCGGTTGGGCAGTATTGGAGCCGTTAGGCGCGGCGACCCTGCCGACGCTTTCGCGAGCAGGCTCGCTCCCACAATGAATACGGGTGAACCCTGTTTCTCTGTCCAATACATACCCCTGTGGGAGCGAGCCTGCTCGCGAAGGCGGCAGATCGGTTTGCATCATTCAATATGAATAACCGCACTCACCGCTGGCACCCGCCGGAAATTTTCCCTACGGTGTCTACCTGTTCTCTCCCAGCATCGACGAGGTCCGTTTCATGAGCAAAGCGTCTTACGTTCCGCCCAAGGTCTGGAAACACGAAGCTCCTTCCGGCGGCCACTTCGCCAGCATCAACCGGCCGATCGCCGGGCCGACCCACGATAAGGAACTGCCGGTCGGCAAGCATCCGCTGCAACTGTATTCGCTGGCCACGCCCAACGGTGTCAAAGTCACCATCATGCTCGAAGAGCTGCTCGCACTCGGCCACAGCGAGGCCGAATACGACGCGTGGCTGATCCGCATTGGCGAGGGCGATCAGTTCTCCAGCGGCTTTGTCGAAGTCAACCCGAACTCGAAAATCCCGGCGCTGCTGGATCGCAGCGTCGAGCCGCCGATCCGGGTGTTCGAGTCCGGTTCGATCCTGCTGTATCTGGCGGAAAAGTTCGGCGCCTTGTTGCCCAAGGATCCGGCCGGTCGCACCGAAACCCTCAACTGGCTGTTCTGGCAAATGGGCTCGGCGCCGTACCTGGGCGGCGGTTTCGGGCACTTCTACGCGTATGCGCCGGAGAAGCTCGAATACCCGATCAACCGCTTCACCATGGAAGCCAAACGTCAGCTCGATGTGCTCAACCGCCGTCTCGCCGACAACGCCTATCTGGCCGGCGACGATTACACCATCGCCGATATCGCCGTATGGCCCTGGTATGGGCAACTGGTGCGCAACAACGTTTACTCGGCGGCGGAATTTCTCGCGGCGCATGAATACACCCATGTGCAGCGCTGGGCCGAAGAAATCGCCAAGCGGCCAGCGGTCATCCGTGGGCAGCGAGTGAATCGCACCTGGGGTGATGAAGACAGTCAGGTGCCGGAGCGGCATGAGGCGAAGGATCTGGACTGATTTCAGAAAAAACGCATAACCCTGTGGGAGCGAGCCTGCTCGCGAAAGCGGAGTATCAGACAACGAACCCGTTGAATGACCCACCGCCTTCGCGAGCAGGCTCGCTTCCACATTTGCCTGCGAAAGCCATCAAATCCAATTGTGAAAAAATCATTAACTAACTGACTCGTACGGGTTTATTCCCCCGGAAACTTCCGACATACTAATGCGAATAATTCTTACATGCACTCGCATTAGTTTCGTTTGGGTAAATCTTGGGGAAGCAGATAGATGTCGTTTCACACCATTCACCGCCGCTCGAACCTTTCACCTAACCTCCTCGCAATCGCCATCGGCATGGCCAGCATCGCTCCTGCGTTGGCTGAAGAAACCGCAGCCACTGCGCCCGCCAATGGCCCGCTGGAACTGCAAGCGACCGAAATCGGCGCCACGCAGATGAGCAGTACCACCGAAGACACGCAGTCCTACACCACCGGCCCGATGCAGACCGCGACCAAGCTGTCGCTGACCATGCGCGAAACGCCGCAGGCGGTGACGGTGATCACTCGCCAGCGCATGGACGACCAGAACATGACCAGCGTCAACGACGTGGTGCGTGGCACGCCGGGGCTGTTTCTCAGCGAGGCCAGCGGCCCGGGGCGGCAGACTTACAAGGCGCGCGGTTTCGACATCGACAACATCATGTACGACGGCCTGCCCAGCTCGTATTCGCCGTTCACTTTGGCAGTGCAACCGAACCTGGCGATGTTCGACCGAGTGGAAATCGTCCGTGGCGCGACCGGTCTGGTCACCGGTGCCGGCAACCCGTCGGCGGCGATCAACATGGTGCGCAAGCGTCCGACCGCCGATCAGCGCGTGACCCTCACCGGCGCCGCCGGCAGCTGGGATGACTACCGTGGCGAGGTCGATGCCTCCAGTCCGCTGAACGACAGCGGCACCCTGCGTGGCCGGGTGGTGACGTCGTATCAGGGCGCCGACAGTTTTCGCGACAAGGAAGAAAACGATCACGGCCTGTTCTACGCCATCGGTGAAGCCGACCTGAGCGACAGCACCACGGCGACCCTCGGTTTCTCCCGGCAGAACGATCAGACCAACTATTTCTGGGGCGGCCTGCCGATCGGCGAAAACGGCCACCACCTCGACCTGCCCCGCTCCACCTATCCCGGTACCGATTGGGAGAACCGCAAGCTGCAAGTCGACACCGTATTCGGTGAAGTCGAACACCGTTTCGACAACGACTGGAAACTGCACCTCGGCGGCTCGACGTCGACGCTCGAGGGTGAATTTTCCGGCACGTACCTGTCGCGTTACGACGGCCCGCTGGAAACCACCGCCTACCAATCGCACCACACCGACAAGCAACGCGCCTTCGACGGTTTCGCCAGCGGCCCGTTCGAAGCGTTCGGCCGTACCCACGAATTGGTAGTCGGCGCCAGCAATCGCGTGTACGACGCCACCACCAAGGAATACGCGCCCTACGACACCGGCCTGCCGATCGCCGCGCCCAAGCCTGACTTCGTCCGTAGCGGCAAGTCGCGCAACGTCACTACCCAAGATGCGGTTTACCTGACCACGCGCTTGAGCCTGGCCGACCCGCTGACGCTGATCCTCGGCAGCCGCCTGGACTGGTATGACTACGACGATCGCAGTGCCGACGGTGACTTCAAGGTCACGCGCAACCTGACCCGTTACGCCGGCCTGATCTACAAACTCGATGACCATCACTCGGTTTACGCCAGCTACACCGACATCTTCACCCCGCAAACCCAGAAGGACCTCGGCGGCAAAGTGCTGGAGCCGATCGTCGGTGAAAACTACGAGGTCGGTATCAAGGGCGAATATTTCGACGGCGCGCTGAACGGCAGCGTGGCAGTGTTCCAGATGGACCAGACCAACCGCGCCACCCAGGCAGCGACCCAACTCGGCTGCCCGGAACTGACCTGCTACGAAACCTCCGGCAAGGTTCGCGCCCAAGGCGTGGACATGGAACTGCAAGGTGCGCTGACCGAGCAATGGCAAGTCGGCGCCGGCTACACCTACACCCGCGCCCACTACATCAAGGACGAAAACCCGGCCAACAATAACCAGAAATTCGACACCGACATGCCCGAGCACCTGTTCAAGGTCTCCACCGTGTACCGCTTCAAAGGCCCGCTGGAAAAACTGCGCGTGGGCGGCAACGTCTACTGGCAGAGCCGCATGTACAACGACATCGCCCTGGCCAACGGCGGCAGCTATCGCCTTGAACAGGGCGGCTACGCGGTCACCGACCTGATGGCCGGTTACGAGGTTAACAAGCACCTCGACCTGCAGGTCAACGCCAACAACATTTTCGACCGCAAGTACTATTCCTCGATCGGCACCGACGTGACCTGGGGCTCGACCGATAACTACGGCACCCCGCGCAGCTACATGATGACCGCCAAGTACAAGTTCTGAGGCGATAGCGCTCAGCAAGCACCACACAGGGCGCCGGGAGTTTTCCCGGCGCCCTTTTTTGCAGGTTCATTAGGCATGTCCAACGTTTACCGATAGTCTCTTGCGACACTTTCGCGAAGCGCCGGCCATGCCCCAGACAGATTTCTCTTCCGACCTCCAGGCCATCGGCAGCATTGACGCTGTGCCGGTGATCCTGAGCATGGTCAAGCACATCACCGGTATGCGCTTCGCCGCCGTAGCGCGGGTCACCGAGAGCAAGTGGATCGCCTGCGCCGTGGATGATTCGATTGACTTCGGCCTGTTACCCGGCGGCGAACTGGTGCTCGAATCGACGATTTGTCATGAGATCCGTCAGCACCATCAGCCGGTGATCTTCGGCCATGCCAGCCAGCACCCGCTGTTCTCCACGCATCACACGCCGAAAACCTACGGCCTGGAAAGCTATATCTCCATTCCGATCATCAAGGCCGATGGCGAGTTTTTCGGCACGCTGTGCGCCATTGATTCGGTTCCGGCGAACCTCGATGACCCGGCCATCGAAAAGACCCTCACCCTCTTTGCCCAGCTGATTGCGATGAGCCTGGATACCCAAGGCCATTTGCACGCGACCAAAACCGCGCTGGCCGATGCCAACGAAATGGGCCGTCTGCGCGAGCAGTTCATCGCCGTACTGGGCCATGACTTGCGCACGCCACTCAGTGCCATCCGCATGAGTGCCGATCTGCTGGACAGCAAAGTCGAGGACAAGCGCTCGCGCACGCTGCTGTCGGCGATTCGCACCAGCTCGGTGCGCATGGGCGTGCTGATCGAAAACATCCTCGACTTCGCCCGGGGTCGGCTCGGCAGTGGCATCCCGGTGCAGCGCAAACTGGTCGATGACTTGCAGCAAACGCTGCGCCAGACCCTGGAAGAAATCCAGGTGGCGTACCCGCAGGCGAAGTTTATTGATTCGCTGGAGGTGCCGGCCGGGGTCTATTGCGACCCGCTGCGGATCAGCCAGTTGTTGTCGAATCTGCTGGGCAACGCCGTAACTCACGGTTCCATTGCCGAACCGATCGTGCTCAAAGCCTTTGCCGAGGGCGACGAAATCGTTATTTCGTTGACCAATCAGGGCACGCCGATCCCGCCTGCGCTGATGCCGCTGCTGTTCGAACCGTTTTCCCGTTCCGAAGCAGGCCAGCGTCATGAAGGGTTGGGACTGGGCTTGTACATCGCCGGGCAGATAGCCAATGCGCACAACGGCACCTTGAGCGTGACGTCCGACCGTGAAACGGGCACCTGTTTTGTCGCGCGCTTCCCTGCCCGCTTCAAGTGGGTCTGAGCGCCGCTCTAAGTATTCAGTGGCGTCTGCGGCGTGTCCGGGTTGAGCTGGCGGCGGCGGAACTGCCCCGGTGGCTGGCCATGAATCTGGCGAAACCGCCGGGAGAAATAGGCCTCATCGGCGAACCCGCACAACCGCGCCACTTCGCCCACCGAGCGCGTGCTGTTGAGGAGGAAGTTGCGCGCGGCGTGCATGCGCCGCTCCAGCACCAGCTCGGTGAAGGTCTTGCCGATCTCTTTGCGCAGCCAGTGCGTCAGGTAGGTCGGTGACAGATAGGTCGCAGCGGCGACTTTGATCAGGTTGAGATCAGGATCGGCGATGTTCTTCCGCAAGTATTCGAACATGCGGCTCAAAGCGTCGCGACGACTGTTCTCGGCGGCATTCTCTTCTGCCAAGCGCTTGAGCGGCTCGGCATAGAGAAAACACACGCTGCCGATCATCTGCAGCAACAAGCCCTTGAGCATTTCCCGCGTGCCGAACTGACGGTTCTCATCGAGTGCGCGCATCTGTTCGATCAGGCCGCAGACCTGAGCGAAATCCTCATCGTTCAAAATGAAATCCAGATGTTCCTGAAAGCGGAACGGCGATAGCTCAGGCGCGAGCAGGATCGACACCTCTTCCAGATCCATCGGGTCGCATTGCAGATGCGGCAACAGGAACGTCTGGGAAAAATTGATGACGATGAAATTGCTGTCTGCGGGATGCGGAATCACATGCACGCGGTGCGGCAGGATGAACGCCAGGGTGTTGCGGGGAAATGGCCGCTGGACGCTGCCGATGTGCTGCACGGTGTCGCCACCGAGGTTGATCTGGATCTGGAAGTACTCGTGCCGGTGAGGCGCGGTTTCGGCGCGCCGCCCCTTTTTGTCGCGAATGTAGAAATCGGTCAATTCGCTGCGTTGCTGCATGACGTAAGTCGGGATACGGCTGGGTGAAGACATGGGCGGGAGGTCCTCTGGGCAGTGAGGTGGCGCCCTTCATCTTGCAGGGTTGTGCGGTGGGCGGCAACGAGTCATACGATGACGTTGGCTTTTTTGAAAGAAGCCTCGCCATGTGCCTGTCCAAAAACCGCATTATTATAAAAATACAATTAGTCGTTATTTTTCATACGGTTGGGATTTTAATCTGATCTTTATTCTCAAGACAAATCGTATTTATCTTTTTGGACACGTTCGCCAAATCCACTTTTTTCAAGAAAAAACGTTCTAACCCATCGGTTGATTTAGAACCGTTGTACGACCACTGTAGTGACCAACGCAGCCCAACCTCTTTCAAAAACAATCAAAGGTGCGCACGTCATGATCCTGCTATTTCCCCTCGCCGCCCCGCCCGACCTCCCCTTGAAATCAATTGCACAAAGACGTTCCTGAACGTCTGAAAGCCGCGCTGCAACCCGTTCGATTGCCTTGCCCCACACGTTGCGGGCAACGGCATCGGCTGCTCGAAAAATCTCGACTCTTCTAACAATAACGAGGTCTCCGCATGTCCAACTCCCATTCTTCCAGTGCCACGGTGCCGCCGGTGATAGCCGGTGCACGCGATGCCGTTTCGGCGCAGCGCCTGCCTACCCGGCGGCGCTGGTTCATGCTGTCGTTGCTGCTGATCGCGACGATCATCAATTACATCGACCGGGTGAACATCTCGATCGCCGCGCCGTTCATGGCCAAGGACCTGGGCCTGGACAAGATCGAGATGGGCCTGATTTTTTCCGCGTTCGCCTGGACCTATGCCTTGGCGCTGGTGCCGGCCGGGTTCATCGCTGACCGGTTTGGCTCGCGCTTCACCTACGGCGTTTCGCTGATCAGTTGGTCGACCGTCACCGTTTGCCAGGGTTTCGCCACGGGGTTTGCCTCGCTGTTCGGCCTGCGCCTGGCGGTCGGCGCCATGGAAGCCCCGGCTTTCCCGGCCAACAGCCGCGCGGTGACGGTGTGGTTCCCGGCGCGGGAACGCGGGATGGCCAGCAGCATTTACGTGTGCGGCCAGTACCTCGGCACCGCGCTGTTCACCGGCGCGCTGTTGTGGCTGGCGACCACCTTCGACTGGCGCCACGTGTTCTACAGCACCGGCGCACTCGGCATCGTCTTCGGTGTGCTGTGGCTGTACCTGTATCGCGATCCGCTGAACTGCAAGAAAGTCAGCCAGGAAGAATTGAAGTACATCGAAACCGGCGGCGGTCTGGTCAAGAGCAGCCAGGAGCGCACCCGCTTCAACTGGCGGCAGATTGCCGAGCTGTTCAGCTATCGGCAGATCTGGGCGATCTGCATCGGCAAATTCGCCAGCACCTCGGCGCTGTACTTCTTCCTCACCTGGTTCCCGACCTACCTGATCGAAGAACGCAAACTGACCATGATCAAGGCCGGGATCTTCGCCGTGCTGCCCTTCGTCGGTGCCACGGTGGGGATTCTGCTGGCCGGCATCGTTTCCGACCTGCTGATCCGTCGCGGCTACTCGATGTCGTTTGCGCGCAAGTTGCCGCTGGTGGTCGGTTCGATGCTGGGCATGTCGATCGTGCTGGTGAACTTCACTGACTCCAACCTGATCTGCATCGCCGTGCTGACCATCGCCTTCTTCGCCCAAGGCATCGCGTCCTCATCGTGGGCGGCGGTGTCGGAAGTGGCGCCAAAAGAGCTGATCGGCCTCACCGGCGGCATTACCAGCCTGGCGGCGAACATCGGCGGCATCGTCACGCCGATCGTGATCGGCGCCATCGTCCACGCCACCGGCACCTTCGCCTATGCCTTCTGGTTTATTGGCGGCGTCGCGCTGATCGGCACCCTCTCCTATTCGTTACTGCTCGGACGCCTGTATCGCATCGAGCTGAAGGTGCGCTGAGGCAAGAACCCGGATTTGTCCAAACGCAGGCGGCTTTCGTCCAACTTCACCGACGCCAGCCGCCGTACGCTGCCCTTTCAAACAGGATGACCCGCAGGATGAACATGACTGAATACGTCTTTACCCCGGATCTGCCCGTGACTTTGCCGGTACTCGGCACCGAGCAGCGCTTCCCCGTTGGCCGGGTGTTCTGTGTCGGCCGCAACTACCCATGGCCGGACACTCAAGGCCAGTCGCGCCAGCCGCCAGTGTTTTTCATGAAACCGGCAAGTTGCGTGGTCGATGCCGTCGGCGACATCGCCTTCCCGACAGTGTGCGAGGACTTCGTTCACGAAATCGAACTGGTCGTAGCCATCGGTGAAGGCGGCGCCAATATCCCCGAGGATCAAGCGCTCGCCTACGTGGGGGGCTACGCCGCCGGCCTCGACCTGACCCGCCGCGATGTGCAACGCGCAGCCAAGAGCAACGGCTTGCCGTGGGAAGGCGCCAAGGTGTTCGACGGTGCCGCGCCGATGACTGCCGTCGTCCCGGTTAGCCGCAGCGGCCATCCCGAGGGCGAATTGTGGCTGAACGTCAACGGCGAAGAACGCCAGCGCGACAATCTCGACAGCCAGATCTGGTCGGTCAGTGAAGTAATCGCGCGCATCTCGCAATCCGTGGCCCTGCGCGCCGGCGACCTGATCATGACTGGCAGCCCCGCCGGCGTTGACAGTCTGCAACCGGGCGACGTGATCAGCGCTGGCATAGACGGCATCGGCGAATTGGAAATGCGCGTCGGCCCACGGCCCTGATTCCAGCGGATTCAGAAAAAAGGAGAACAACAATATGCCGACCTCTTTGAAAGTTGCGCTGGTGACCGGCGCCGGCAGTGGCATCGGCCGCGCCGTGGCGCTGGGCCTGATGGCTGACGGTTTCACCCTTGTGCTCGCCGGACGCCGGCCCGAGCCCTTGCAAGCGCTGGTCGAACTGGCGCAGAGCCAGGGTCACCCAGCGCTGGCGGTACCCACCGACGTGCGCGATCCGGCCAGTGTCGACGTGCTGTTCGCGACCATTGCCGAGGTCTACGGGCGCCTCGATGTGGTTTTCAACAACGCCGGCGTCAACGCCCCCGCCGTGCCGCTGGATGAACTGACCTTCGAGCAGTGGCGCAACGTGATCGACACCAACCTCAACGGTGTCTTTCTCTGCGCTCGCGGTGCGTTCGGGCTGATGCGCAAACAACAGCCGCAGGGCGGACGAATCATCAACAACGGTTCGATTTCCGCACACACGCCGCGCCCGTTCAGCAGCGCCTACACCGCGAGCAAACACGCCGTGCTCGGCCTGACCAAATCCCTGGCGCTGGACGGCCGCGAATTCAACATCGCCTGCAGCCAGATCGACATCGGCAATGCCCTGACGGAAATGTCGGTGCGCATGACCAAAGGCGTACGCCAGGCCAACGGCAGCATCGCCGTCGAGCCAATGGTCGACGTCAAACACGTCGCCGATGCAGTGCGCTACATCGCCGCTCTGCCGCTGTCGGCCAACGTCCTGAACATGACCGTCATGGCCAGCGCCATGCCGTTTGCCGGTCGCGGTTGAGCCGGCCTTTTTATTGCGTAACGAGGTAGCCATGAAGCCAGAAATCCTGCAACTGAGCCCGATCCTGATCCCGGAAATCAACGCGCGTCTGGACCAACTGTTCACCGTACGCCGCTACTTCCAGCAAGCGGACAAACCCGCCTGCATAAAGGAACACGGCGCCAGCATTCGCGGCGTCATCACCGGCGGCCACACAGGCATCAGCCAGGCGCTGATGGCGCAACTGCCGAACCTTGAAGTGGTGGCGGTCAATGGTGTTGGCACCGACGCCGTCGACCTGGCCTACGCCCGCGACCGCGGCATCCGCGTCACCGCCACCATCGGCGCCCTCACCGAAGACGTCGCCGACCTCGCCATCGGCCTGCTCATCTCGGTCTGTCGCGGTTTGTGCACCAGCGACCGCTACGTGCGCTCCGGCCAATGGCCACAAAGCCCGACCCCACTCGCCCCGCTGCCCTTGGCCCGACAAGTCTCCGGCATGCGCATCGGCATCGTCGGCATGGGCCGCGTCGGCCGCGCCATCGCCACCCGCGCCGCCGCCTTCGGCTGCCCGATCAGCTACACCGACCTGCAACCGATGAGCGACGTCCCCCACACCTTCGTCGCCGACCTCAAACAACTGGCCCGCGACAGCGACGCCTTGATCCTCGCCGCCGCGGCGGACAAGGGCGAAGCGATCATCGACGCGCCAGTGCTGCAAGCGCTGGGCAAGGACGGTTACCTGGTCAACGTCGCCCGGGGCAAACTGGTGAACGAGGCGGATCTGGTGGCCGCGCTTTCGGCTGGGGAAATCGCCGGGGCTGGGCTGGATGTGTTTGTCGATGAACCGAATGTGCCGGAAGCGTTGTTTGGTAACGAACAGGTGGTGCTGCAACCGCATCGGGCCAGCGCCACCTTGCAGACTCGCACGCGGATGGGGGAAATGGTGGTGGCCAGTCTGGTTGATACGTTTGCGGGGAAAGTGCCGGTTGGGTGTGTGACGGGGTGAATGGTTGTTTGGGATAGGCTGCAGATTGCGTTGAGTCAGTGAAATCCAGCCCCCTCACCCCAGCCCTCTCCCCCCAGGGGGCGAGGGGGAAAGGGAGCCGATCTTCGTTGAATCCAAGAACGAGCTCGACGCAGAGTCTCAGGTCGGCGCATCTTCAACAAACACCTCGACCAAGTCCCCTCTCCCTCTGGGAGAGGGTTAGTGATCTGGTCAAACGATACTGGACACGGTTATAGGTTTTAGGTCATTTCTCATGCTGCCAAGGCTTCCATTGCTACCGGAGTCCGATATCCGTTGTGACTGTGCAGCCTGATCCGATTGTAATAATGGGTCAGGTAGCGCAACACATCGGTACTAGCCTCATCTTCGTTTCGGTAGCCAGCCTTGGGTATCCATTCGGATTTCAAACTGC
>NZ_CAMPPP010000029.1:0-25727 GCF_946901175.1 Pseudomonas sp. Marseille-Q5117
CAGGCGCACTTGTTTGCCAAGGCTGCGCCCGAGGTCGCGAACCATGCGCGCCTGCCCGCTCAACACATCGGCGAACGGGCGCATGCGACAGGCCAGCGCGGTGTCATAGAGCACTTGTGCACGCTGGTGGTGTTGCCGCTGGACGAGCGTCTGGGCAAGGTTCAGGACATCTCCGCCGGGGCCTTGCTCGATGACGGCTCGGTGGTGCTGATCGTCGATGTCGAAGACATGCTGCGTTCGGTGGACAAACTGCTCAATACCGGGCGTCTGGAGCGCATTGCCCGCCACGGCAATCAAGCTGCCGAAGCGGCGCGCAAACGAGTCTTGGTGGTCGACGATTCGCTGACCGTGCGCGAGCTGCAACGCAAACTGCTGCTAAATCGTGGCTATGACGTCGCGGTGGCAGTGGACGGCATGGATGGCTGGAATGCGCTGCGTTCGGAGAACTTCGATCTGCTGATCACCGACATCGACATGCCGCGCATGGACGGCATCGAGCTGGTCACCCTGCTGCGCCGCGACAACCGTCTGCAATCGCTGCCGGTGATGGTCGTATCGTACAAGGATCGCGAAGAAGACCGCCGCCGTGGACTGGATGCCGGCGCCGACTATTATCTAGCCAAAGCCAGTTTTCATGACGACGCCCTGCTCGATGCAGTGGTCGAGCTCATCGGAGGAGCGCGGGCATGAGGATCGCAATCGTCAACGACATGCCCCTGGCGGTGGAGGCCCTGCGCCGAGCGCTGGCGTTCGAGCCGGCGCATCAGGTGATCTGGGTCGCCAGCAACGGCGCCGAGGCGGTGCAACGCTGCGCCGAGTGCACACCAGACCTGATTCTGATGGATCTGATCATGCCGATCATGGACGGCGTCGAAGCCACGCGGCGGATCATGGCCGAGACGCCGTGCGCGATTGTCATCGTCACCGTGGATCGTCAACAGAACGTGCACCGCGTGTTCGAGGCCATGGGTCACGGCGCACTGGACGTGGTCGACACGCCAGCGATCGGCGCCGGCAATGCCCAGGAAGCGGCGGCGCCGTTGTTGCGCAAGATCCTCAACATCGGCTGGCTGATCGGCGACAAGGCGCCACGTGCGCGCCCGGCGCCGAGTTCGCCGCGCAGTTCGCCGTCACGTCAGCGGCTGGTGGCGATCGGTTCGTCTGCCGGTGGGCCGGCGGCGCTGGAAGTGTTGCTCAAAGGCCTGCCGAAGGATTTTTCCGCCGCGATCGTGCTGGTGCAGCATGTCGATCAGGTGTTCGCCGCCGGCATGGCCGAATGGCTGGCCAGTGCCAGCGGCCTCGATGTGCGTCTGGCCCGTGAAGGCGAGCCGCCGCAAAGTGGCGCGGTGCTGCTGGCCGGGACCAATCACCATATTCGCCTGTTGAAAAACGGCACGCTGGCCTACACCGCCGAACCGGTCAACGAGATCTATCGCCCCTCGATCGACGTGTTTTTCGAGAGCGTCGCCAGTTACTGGAACGGTGACGCCGTCGGGGTTTTATTGACCGGGATGGGGCGCGATGGCGCGCAAGGGCTTAAGCTCATGCGCCAGCAGGGTTATTTGACCATCGCCCAGGATCAGCACAGCAGTGCGGTGTACGGCATGCCCAAGGCTGCCGCGGCGATCGATGCCGCGGTGGAAATCCGCCCGCTGGAAAAGATAGCGCCACGATTGCTGGAGATTTTTCCCAAATGATCAGGTTGTTCCGCAATCCAGGCCCCCGCAGTACTCAGGTGACCGCTCATGAATGATTTACAGATCGACGACATTAAAACCGACGAGAACGCCGCCATGGTGTTGTTGGTGGATGATCAGGCGATGATCGGCGAAGCGGTGCGCCGTGGGCTGTCGAATCAGGAAAACATCGACTTCCACTTCTGCTCCGACCCGCAGCAGGCCATCGCCCAGGCGGTGCGGATCAAGCCGACGGTGATCCTCCAGGACCTGGTGATGCCCGGCCTCGATGGCCTGAGCCTGGTGCGCGAATACCGCAATCACCCGGCGACCAAGGACATCCCGATCATCGTCCTCTCGACCAAGGAAGACCCGCTGATCAAGAGCGCGGCGTTTTCCGCTGGCGCCAACGATTATCTGGTGAAGCTGCCGGACACCATTGAACTGGTCGCACGCATTCGCTATCACTCGCGTTCCTACATGACATTGCTGCAGCGCGACGCGGCGTACCGAGCGTTGCGGGTCAGCCAGCAGCAATTGCTCGACACCAATCTGGTGCTGCAACGGCTGATGAACTCCGATGGCCTGACCGGGCTGTCCAACCGCCGGCACTTCGACGAGTACCTGGAACTGGAGTGGCGCCGTTCGCTGCGTGATCAGACGCAGCTGTCGTTACTGATGATCGACGTCGATTACTTCAAATCTTACAACGACAGTTTTGGCCACGTTGAAGGCGATGAAGCGTTGCGCAAGGTCGCCGCAGCCATCCGTGACGCCAGCTCGCGGCCATCGGACCTGCCGGCGCGTTATGGCGGCGAGGAGTTTGTTCTGGTCCTGCCGAACACTTCGCCGGGCGGCGCGCGGCTGTTGGCCGAGAAACTGCGCCAGACCGTGGCGGCGCTGAAAATTCCGCACAACACGCCGGCCGAGGGCTCCAGTCTGACCATCAGCATTGGTCTGGCGACCATGGTGCCCCAGGCGGGGAGTGATTGCCGGCTGCTGATCTCGGCGGCGGATCGCGGGTTGTATCTGGCCAAGAACAATGGGCGCAATCAGGTCGGGATCGAGTAACGGCCGTTGCCCTCACCCCAGCCCTCTCCCCGGAGGGAGAGGGGGCCGACCGAGGTGTCTCGGGCCAGACATCGACCTGAGAGATCGCAGCGATTATGGATCTTCAGGCTTGGCGATCACGGATTCGGTGAAGCCATGTCTAGTCGGCGTATGTTTCAAATATCCCCCGATCGGTCCCCTCTCCCTCCGGGAGAGGGCTAGGGTGAGGGCAGCAATCTCGGCCCATTCACCGCCAGACGGGCTGCCGCGACAGCCTGTTTACGTTATACTCGCCGGCTTTCAAAAGTTCGCCAACGAGTGCTGCCCGTCATGGAAATCAACCCGATCCTGAACACCATCAAGGACCTGTCCGAGCGCTCCGAAACTATTCGGGGGTATCTTTGACTACGATCAAAAGCATGAGCGTCTGACCGAGGTCAATCGCGAGCTTGAAGATCCGAGTGTCTGGAACAAACCTGAATACGCCCAGGAGCTGGGCCGCGAGCGTGCCGCGCTGGCGCAGATCGTCGACACCCTCGACGAACTGAACGGCGGTCTGGCCGATTGCCGCGACCTGCTGGACATGGCCGTCGAAGAAAACGACGAAGGCGCAGTGGGCGATGTCGTCGCCGAGCTGGCCCGTCTCGAGGAAAATCTGGCCAAGCTGGAATTCCGCCGCATGTTCAGCCATGAAATGGACCCGAACAACGCCTACCTGGACATCCAGGCCGGTTCCGGTGGTACCGAAGCGCAGGACTGGGCCAACATCCTGCTGCGCATGTACCTGCGCTGGGCTGACAAACGCGGTTTCGACGCGACCATCATGGAACTGTCCGCCGGTGAAGTCGCCGGGATCAAGGGCGCGACCGTGCACATCAAGGGCGAATACGCCTTTGGCTGGCTGCGTACCGAGATCGGCGTGCACCGTCTGGTGCGCAAGAGCCCGTTCGACTCCGGCAACCGTCGTCACACCTCGTTCTCCGCTGTTTTCGTCTCGCCAGAGATCGATGACAAGGTGGAAATCGAAATCAACCCGGCAGACCTGCGGATCGACACCTATCGTTCCTCTGGTGCCGGTGGTCAGCACGTAAACACCACCGACTCGGCCGTACGTATCACCCACGTACCGACCAACACCGTGGTCAGCTGCCAGAACGAACGTTCCCAGCACGCCAACAAGGACACCGCGATGAAAATGCTGCGGGCCAAGTTGTACGAGCAGGAAATGCAGAAGCGCAATGCGGCCTCGCAGGCGCTGGAAGACACCAAGTCGGATATCGGCTGGGGTCACCAGATCCGCTCTTACGTGCTCGATGCCTCGCGGATCAAGGATCTGCGGACCAACATCGAACGCAGCGATTGCGACAAGGTGCTCGACGGCGACATCGACGAGTACCTGGAAGCCAGCCTGAAATCCGGCCTGTAACACCCCTGTGGGAGCGGGCTCGCCCGCGATCCCCAGTCGAAGGCTGGGGGCAACGAACCTGATGGAATACTTAAAGACATGAGCGACCTACAACTCGACCCGCAAGCCCTGCAACAGGAAGAAAACTCCCTGATCGCCCTGCGCAAGGAAAAGCTTGCTGCCGAGCGCGCCAAGGGCAATGCCTTCCCGAACGACTTCCGCCGCGACAACTACTGCGATGCCTTGCAGAAACAGTACGCGGACAAGACCAAGGAAGAGCTGGCAGAGGCTGCAATCCCGGTCAAGGTTGCCGGTCGCATCATGCTCAACCGTGGCTCGTTCATGGTGATCCAGGACATGACCGGGCGCATTCAGGTCTACGTCAACCGCAAGACACTGTCCGAAGAAACCCTGGCCGCGGTGAAAACCTGGGACATGGGCGACATCATTGCCGCCGAAGGCACCCTGGCGCGTTCCGGCAAGGGCGACCTGTACGTTGAAATGACCAACGTGCGCCTGCTGACCAAGTCGCTGCGTCCGCTGCCGGACAAGCACCACGGCCTGACCGACACCGAACAGCGCTACCGCCAGCGCTACGTTGACCTGATCGTCAACGAAGACGTGCGCCAGACCTTCCGCGTGCGTTCGCAAGTGATCGCGCACATCCGCAGCTTCCTGATGAAGCGCGACTTCCTCGAAGTCGAAACGCCGATGTTGCAGACCATTCCTGGCGGCGCTGCGGCCAAGCCGTTCGAAACCCACCACAACGCGCTGGACCTGCCGATGTTCCTGCGTATCGCCCCTGAGCTGTATCTGAAGCGTCTGGTGGTTGGCGGTTTCGAAAAGGTGTTCGAGATCAACCGCAACTTCCGCAACGAAGGCGTTTCGACTCGCCACAACCCTGAATTCACCATGTTGGAGTTCTATCAGGCGTACGCCGATTACGAAGACAACATGGACCTGACCGAAGAACTGTTCCGCGAGCTGGCGCAGCTGGTGCTGGGCAGCACCGACGTGCCGTACGGCGACAAGGTGTTCCACTTCGGCGAGCCGTTCGTGCGTCTGTCGGTGTTCGACTCGATCCTCAAGTACAACCCTGAGCTGACTGCCGATGATCTGAACGACATCGACAAGGCTCGCGCCATCGCCAAGAAGGCCGGCGCCAAGGTGCTGGGCTTCGAAGGTCTGGGCAAACTGCAGGTGATGATTTTCGAAGAGCTGGTCGAGCACAAGCTGGAGCAGCCGCACTTCATCACTCAGTACCCGTTCGAAGTGTCGCCGCTGGCCCGTCGCAACGACGAAAACCCGAACGTCACCGACCGCTTCGAGCTGTTCATCGGTGGTCGTGAAATCGCCAACGCCTACTCCGAGTTGAACGACGCGGAAGACCAGGCCGAACGCTTCATGGCCCAGGTGGCCGACAAGGACGCCGGCGACGACGAAGCCATGCACTACGACGCCGACTTCGTCCGTGCGCTGGAGTACGGCATGCCGCCAACCGCCGGCGAAGGTATCGGCATCGATCGTCTGGTGATGTTGCTGACCAACTCGCCGTCGATCCGCGATGTGATCCTGTTCCCGCACATGCGACCGCAAGCGTAAACGTTTCAGTTAAAAAGCCGCCTAAAACAGGCGGCTTTTTATTGCCTGTCTGGTACAAATGTATCAATTGGTTAATTTGGCATTAGTAGAGGAAGTGCTGTCGTGATGGGTGCATTAGCTCAAGAAGGTGCAGCGGGTATCGCCACTGCGGTCGCTGAAAGTGTTCAGTACCAGGGCCGCAAGGCCAGCCGACAGGGCAGTGAGCAGCGTCGCCAGGACATTCTCGACGCCGCGATGCGCATTGTCGTGCGCGACGGCGTGCGTGCCGTGCGCCATCGTGCGGTCGCGGCGGAGGCCGGCGTGCCGCTGTCGGCGACCACGTATTACTTCAAGGACATCGATGACCTGCTCACCGATACCTTCGCCCAATACGTTGAACGCAGCGCGGCGTACATGGCCAAGTTGTGGATCAATAACGAGGGTCTGTTGCGCGAAATGGTGGTCAGCGCCGACGGCAGCCCGGAGTCGCGCTCGCAATTGGCCGATGATATTGCGCGGCTGATGGCCGATTACGTGCACCGGCAACTGATCAACCGCCGCGAGCATCTGATGGCCGAACAGGCGTTCCGCCAGGAAGCGCTACTCAATCCGCGTCTGGCCATTCTGGTGCGCTCGCACCAGCAGATTCTGCTGCAGGGCACCTGCCAGTTGTTCCAGGTACTGGGCTCGCGCGAACCGCAGCAGGATGCCAAGGTGTTGACGGCGATTATCGGCCGGATGGAATATCAGGGCCTGCTCAACGACGCTGAGCCTCTGGCCGAAGAGGACATGCTCGGGATCCTGACGCGGTATATGCACCTGGTGCTGGCGTCCGTCTAGCGTTTCACGCTACACCCCGTGGGAGCGAGCCTGCTCGCGAAAGCACTCTGATATTCAACATCTCCGTTGTCTGACACAGTGCATTCGCGAGCAGGCTCGCTCCCACAAAAGGCCTCAGCGCCTATGATTGGCTACGTCACGTTTTCTACAGGAGTTTCGGGTGGACGATTACCAGCAGACGATACGCATGTTGTCCGATCGCATTGTGCTGGCGCAGACGCCGATCCGCGTGCTCGATGCGGTCAAGTGGGACGACAATGTGCGCAAGGGCTTCCTCAAGGCCAAGGGCAAGGAAATGCCGGCGGTGGATCGCGACTACTACCTCAACCGCCCGCTGTCGTTCGATTCGAGCCAGGTCAAACTGGAATTCCAGAACATCGAGCGTGACATCACCCGCCAGCTCGGCCAGTTCAACCCGGTCGGGCAGATCATGCGGCGCATGTGCAAGGAATACCGCATGGTGGTGCGCATGCTCGAAGCGCGCGGCACCGAGGACTTCGGGCTGATCTCGCAGGAGCTGTACGGCGCGGCGTCCGATGCCTTCCACGCCGGTGACCCGACCCTCGCCGACCTCGGCCTGATGATGTCCGACTACCTGAACAACATCGACGGGCGCGGCGATCTCAAAGACGAGCCGAAAATCCTCACCGCCAAAGACGCGGTGCACCTGCTGCAAACCCGACTGAACAAGGTATTCGGTGAGGCCGAAGAAACCATTCGCGTGTTCGAGTCCGACGGCATCGTCGCCGACGCGGCGGCGGGCGCCGACTACATCAAGATTCGCACCGACGCACTGTTCAACGACCGCGACGTGCGCGCACTGGAGGTCCACGAAGGCCTGGTGCATGTCGGCACCACACTCAATGGCTTGAACCAGCCGATCTGCACCTTCCTGTCGAAAGGCCCACCCTCGTCGACGGTGACCCAGGAAGGCCTGGCGATCCTGATGGAAATCATCACCTTCGCCTCTTACCCGAGTCGCCTGCGCAAACTGACCAACCGCACCCGTGCGATTCATATGGTCGAGGAGGGCGCGGACTTCTTGCAGATCTACGAATTCTTCCGCGAGCAGGGTTTCGAGATGGCCGAAAGCTACGGCAATGCCAGCCGGGTGTTCCGTGGCTCGACGCCGACCGGTCTGCCATTTACCAAAGACTTGTCCTACCTCAAGGGCTTCATCATGGTTTACAACTACATTCAGTTGGCCGTGCGCAAAGGCAAGCTTGAGCAGATTCCGTTGTTGTTCTGTGGCAAGACCACACTGGAAGACATGCGGACCTTGCGCCAACTGGTGGACGAAGGACTGGTGGTGCCGCCCAAGTATCTGCCGGACCAGTTCCGTGACTTGAATGCGTTGTCGGCGTGGATGTGTTTCTCCAACTTCCTCAACCATTTGAGCCTGGACCGGATTGAGGCGGATTACTCCAATATTCTCTAGACCCAGCACCGAACCCCTTGTGGGAGCGAGCCTGCTCGCGAATGCGATTTCACCTTCAACATTGATGTTGGCTGATACACCGCTTTCGCGAGCAGGCTCGCTCCCACAGGTTTGATTTTTGTTCAGCTCTTTTGCGAGGTTTCACCGGATGAGAATCCTCGGCATCCTTTGCCTGCTCTTGACCCTCGGCGGTTGCAGTTCGCTGCTGTTCTATCCTGAACCGGGCCAGATCTTCACCCCGGACAAAGCCAAACTCGAATACCGCACCGTCACCCTGATCACCGCCGACGGCTTGAAGCTCAACGCCTGGTGGCTGCCGGCCAAACCTGGCGTCGAGGTCAAAGGCACGGTCCTGCATCTGCACGGCAACGGCGGCAATCTGCCGATGCATCTGGGCGGCAGCTGGTGGTTGCCGAAGAATGGCTATCAGGTGCTGCTGGTCGACTATCGCGGCTACGGTTTGTCAGAAGGCAAGCCCAGCCTGCCGGCGATCTATCAGGATATCGATGCGGCCTTCGCCTGGCTCGACAACGCGCCCGAGGTCAAAGGCAAACCGCTGGTGCTGCTCGGGCAAAGTCTGGGCGGCGCGATGTCGGTGCATTGGCTGGCGCAGCACCCGGAGCGGCAAAAACAACTCAAGGCCCTGGTGCTGGATGGCGTGCCGGCCAGTTATCGCAGTGTCGGCCAATTCGCCCTCAGCACTTCGTGGCTGACCTGGCCATTGCAAGTGCCGCTGTCGTGGCTGGTGCCGGACGGCGACAGCGCAATCAACTCGATGGCGCAGCTGACCGGCGTGCCGAAGCTGATCTTCCACAGCATCGACGATCCGCTGGTGCCGATAGCCAATGGCATTCGCCTGTATCAGGCAGCGCCGCCGCCGCGTGTGTTGCAACTGACCCGTGGTGGTCATGTGCAGACCTTCGGCGACCCGGTGTGGCGTCAGGTCATGCTGCGCTATCTCGATGATCCCGAACACTTTGACGGCCTGCGCCGCCTCGGCGAAATCCCCAATTATCCGCCGCCTCCGAATAATGAAGATGAGACCCCGCAATGAGTGAAGAACGCAACGCCATCCCGCTGATCATCACCGGTATCTGCAGCATCCTCGGCACCGTCGGGGCGCTGTGGTACTACGGCTACCTGCACTTTGCCAAGCCGGAGGATGCGTTGCTGCTCAGCGAATTCACCATGCTCAAGACCGTGCCGGGCGAGGACTACAAAGTCTCGCTGACACCTGCGCCGCAAGTGGCGCAGTGCATTGATGGCGTGCTGGTGCTGTTCGATACCGAACAGAAAGGCCTGACCGGGGTGTTGATCAACACGCAGAAGAAAGCGGTGCGGTGTATGGGCGAAGAGACTCCGCAGAAACTCGAGAAGTGATTCTGCAGGTTCAGCCCTCACCCTAACCCTCTCCCAGAGGGAGAGGGGACTGACCGAGGTGTTTGTTTAAGCTACGTCGACCTGATCCATTGCGCCGAATACAAGTTTTGAAAGCGACACAAATCGGCTCCCTCTCCCTCGGGAGAGGGCTGGGGTGAGGGGTTACGATGTCTGCTCCCACAAAAAAAGCCCCGCCTGATCAAGTCAGGCGGGGCTTTTGCGTTACCGGGTGAAGCTTAGTTCGAGCTCACCGAAGAACGCGGTGCTACTGGCTGGTTGTCGTTGGAAATGGTCACTTCCACACGACGGTTCATCCACGGCCCGAGACGCTGCCGTTATCCGCTACCGGGTACTCCTTGCCATAACCCTGAGCGACGATGCGCGAAGGATCGACGCCCATCTTGATCAGAGCCATCTGCACGGAAGTTGCGCGGCGCTCGGACAGCGACTGGTTGTAGCTCGCGGTGCCGGTGCTGTCGGTGTAACCCTCGACGATCACTTTGCGATCCGGGTTTTCCTGAAGGAATTGCGCCAGTTTGTTGATGTTCACCAGGCCGCTGGATTTCAGATCAGCCTTGTTGGTGGCGAACAGCACGTCACCGAAAGTCACCAGCGTACCGCGATCGGTCTGCTTGGCGTTGAGGCTGTCCTGCAGCTGTTTGATCTGCTGGTCACGGGCATCCAGACGGGCCTGGGCACGTTGGGCTGCGGCGTTTTTCAGGTTGTTTTCAGCGGTGCGCAGAGCGATGGTCTGCTTGGCCACTTCGACGCGCTGGTTGGTCAGGTAAGCCAGTTGGTCAACCTTGGCTGCGTCTTCCTTGTCCAGATAAGCCTTGTCGGCCTTGTCCAGGTAATCGCTGGCGTCTTTGGTTTCCAGTGCCGCGACTTTGCTCGCCTGTGGGTTGGCCTGCAGGCCGGCGTAGTTGGTGCGCGCCTGTTCCAGGTTCGGGTTAGGCGGGGTGGAGCAGGCAGCCAGTGCAACGCTTGCGGCCAGAAGAGCGGGAATCATCAGTTGCTTACGCATAATTTGTCGTCCTTTCTATCGGTAAGAGTTTCAGCTTTGCGGTCGGGATGCACGCTTACTGCACAGTGCGCTGGCTTTCCTGACGCAGTTCCTGAACACCTTTCTGGGAATCCTTCACAGCCTGTTCGGCCTTGGCGGCCTGAGCCTTGCGTTCAGCGACGCGAGCGTCCCATTCAGCCTGTTCGGACAGGCGACGGGCCTCGTCATACTTCTTGTCGTGCATGGCGATTTCAGCTTGTTTCAGTTTGTCCTGAGCCTGCTTCATCTCCACCGCAGCGAACTCGGTACCGCCAGCGCTGACGGCGCTGTTGACGGCCGATTGAGTGACGGCGTACTGCTCGGTCGGAGGATTACCGGCGCAACCGGCCAGTACGAAGCTGGTGCCGATGGCCAGAGCGGCCAGTTTCAGACCGCGCAGGTGGGAAAACGAGGTTTGGGTTTTCATGGTCTTCAACTCCATTAGGCATCTCCTGAAAATACAACTGAATCCATCCTGGCAGAGGAGCCGAAAGCATCGCTTGTTGACGCGAATTGAAACGCTCGTTCCAGGCGTGGTTACCTGTTCCGACCGGCGGCATTTTTGAAAAGTTCAGAAAAGATGGCCTATCGCCAAAAATTAAATTGACCGTTCGGACAAGGCTCTGGGACGGGAACTTTGGCGGTTTGAAGCGGTACGCGCGGGTGCAATCTGGCCGTTGATAAACCGATTTTCGATCTGGAATACGACCGATGTGGGAGCGAGCCTGCTCGCGAATGCGATGTGTCAGTCAGCGCAAATGCTGAATGAAAATCCGCATTCGCGAGCAGGCTCGCTCCCACGGTTTTGATGTGTGTCGGGTCAGTGCTTCTGCTTGTTCTCAGCCGAGGAGAGGTCATGCAAATGCCGTCGCGACAACGCCAGAAAACGCGGCGTCGGGCCTACATCTTCATACAACGGATCGCCTTCCTCATCCGTCGCCACCACCGTCGAACCCTTCACATACGGCAGGCTCGCTTCGAACTCCTCAAGCGCGGCGCCGATCAGTTCGCCGAGCAATTCCTCGGGGTGCCGCTTGGGATACATTTCGGCAATCGCCGCCAGGCGCGCGGCGGATTCCACATCCAGGTGAATCGTGTAGCCGGTGTCGGTCAGGCGACCTTTGGCGTTTTCTTCCCAATGCTGGGCGAGTTCACGAATTTTCATGATGACCTCATTTCGCGCCTGCTGATGGCAGGCCTGGGTGAGTGTCCGGCAGCGCCGGCGGCGGGCCGTCGTACGGCTTACTGTTGAGACTGGTTATCGCGCGCAAGGTTTAAGTCGATTCGTCGCCTGCTTGTAAGAAGCGGCGCAGAGCGGCACTCTCTGGCAAAGCATTCGTTTCTGCGCTGTCCCCGATTACCGCTGGAGAACTGCTGATGACCGATATTGATGCACGCTTGCGCGAAGACGTTCACCTGCTCGGAGAGCTGTTGGGCAACACCATTCGAGACCAGTACGGCGAGGCGTTCCTCGACAAGATCGAGCAGATTCGCAAGGGCGCCAAGGCCGACCGGCGCGGCTCGATGGACGCAGAACTGAGCGCCAGCCTCAATCAATTGAGTGAAGACGAATTGCTTCCGGTCGCGCGGGCCTTCAACCAGTTTCTCAACCTGGCCAACATCGCCGAGCAATATCAGCTGATCCATCGCCGCGAGGAGTCGCAACCGGCGCCGTTCGAATCGCGGGTATTGCCGGAACTGCTCGCGCGCCTGCGCAGTGAAGGCCACAGCGCCGAATCTCTGGCCCGGCAACTGGCGCGGCTGGAAATCGAACTGGTGCTGACCGCGCACCCGACCGAAGTGGCGCGACGCACGTTGATCCAGAAGTACGACGCGATCGCCGCGCAACTCGCCGCGCAGGACCATCGCGACCTGACCAGCGCCGAGCGCGAGCAGATCCAGAGCAAACTGCAACGGCTGATCGCCGAAGCCTGGCACACCGAAGAAATCCGCCGCACCCGCCCGACCCCGGTCGATGAAGCCAAGTGGGGCTTCGCGGTGATCGAGCATTCGTTGTGGCAGGCAATCCCCAACCATATGCGCAAGGCCGATCAGGCGCTGTTCGCCGCCACGGGTCTGCGCTTGCCGCTGGAAGCCGCGCCGATCCGCTTCGCCTCATGGATGGGCGGCGACCGTGACGGCAACCCCAATGTCACCGCCGCCGTCACTCGCGAAGTCTTGCTGCTGGCGCGCTGGATGGCCGCTGACTTGTACCTGCGCGATGTCGATCACCTGGCTGCCGAACTGTCGATGCAGCAGGCCAGCGATGCGCTGAAGGCCAAGGCCGGCGATAGCGCCGAACCGTATCGCGCAGTGCTCAAACAATTGCGCGAACGTCTGCGTGCGACGCGCAATTGGGCGCACGCTGCATTGACCGCGCCGACCCCGGCCACCGCCGATGTGCTGCACGACAATCGCGACCTGCTCGAACCTCTGCAACTGTGTTTCAACTCGCTGCACGAGTGCGGCATGGGCGTTATCGCCGACGGGCCATTGCTCGATTGCCTGCGTCGAGCGGTGACGTTCGGCCTGTTCCTGGTGCGCCTCGATGTGCGTCAGGATTCGACCCGGCACAGCTCGGCAATGACCGAAATCACCGATTACCTCGGCCTCGGCCGCTATGAGGATTGGGATGAAGAACAGCGCATCAACTTCCTCACCGAGGAGCTGAGCAACCGTCGTCCGTTGCTGCCCGCGCATTTCAAACCATCGGCCGACACCGCCGAAGTGCTCAACACCTGCAAGGAAATCGCCGCCGCGCCCGCTGCGTCGCTGGGCTCCTACGTGATCTCCATGGCCGGCGCCGCTTCCGACGTGCTCGCGGTGCAACTGCTGCTCAAGGAATCCGGCGTATTGCGGCCGATGCGCGTGGTGCCGCTGTTCGAAACCCTCGCCGACCTCGACAACGCCGGGCCGGTGATGGAGCGTCTGCTGCTGTTGCCGGGCTATCGCGCGCGTTTGCATGGCCCGCAGGAAGTGATGATCGGCTATTCCGACTCGGCCAAGGATGCCGGCACCACTGCTGCGGCTTGGGCGCAATATCGCGCGCAGGAACGCCTGGTGGAAATCTGCCGTGAGCAGCAAGTTGAACTGCTGCTGTTCCACGGTCGCGGCGGCACCGTTGGTCGTGGCGGCGGTCCGGCACACGCGGCAATTCTGTCGCAGCCGCCGGGGTCGGTGGCCGGGCGTTTTCGAACCACCGAACAGGGCGAAATGATTCGTTTCAAATTCGGCCTACCGGACATCGCCGAGCAGAACCTCAATCTGTATCTGGCCGCCGTGCTCGAGGCCACGTTGTTGCCACCACCGCCGCCGACGCCTGGATGGCGGCATCTGATGGACGAGTTGGCGGCGGACGGTGTCAGCGCTTACCGCCAGGTAGTGCGGGAAAATCCGCAATTCGTTGAGTACTTCCGTCAGTCGACCCCGGAACAAGAGTTGGGGCGTCTACCGCTCGGCAGTCGTCCGGCCAAGCGCCGCGCCGGCGGTATCGAAAGCCTGCGGGCGATCCCGTGGATCTTTGGCTGGACCCAGACGCGATTGATGCTGCCGGCCTGGCTGGGCTGGGAGACTGCTCTGAGCAAGGCCCTGGAACGCGGCGAGGGCGAGCTGCTCGGGCAGATGCGCGAACAATGGCCGTTCTTCCGCACTCGTATCGACATGCTGGAAATGGTCTTGGCCAAGGCCGACGCGGATATCGCGCAGTCCTATGACGAACGTTTGGTCGAAGCCGATCTGCTGCCGTTGGGCGCGCAGTTACGCGACCTATTGTCGCAGGCGTGCTCGGTGGTGCTCGGTCTGACCGGGCAATCGCAGCTGCTGGCGCACAGCCCCGACACCCTCGAATTCATCCGCCTGCGCAACACCTACCTCGACCCGCTGCATCTATTGCAGGCCGAACTGTTGGCGCGTTCGCGGCAGCAGGATGTCGAGCAGGGCAGCCCGGTGGAACAGGCGCTGCTGGTGTCTGTAGCGGGGATTGCCGCCGGATTGCGCAATACCGGCTAAGGTTGCTGAGCACCTCAGGCGGCATTCGCGACAAGGGTCGGATGCCGCTTCTCCTGCTGTAGGAAAGTGCCGCGAGGCGACAGTTATTGATGGGGTTGCGACTTGGGTTACCGCGTCGCGAGGTCACGGCGGGCGTTGGTTTCTCCGACTTTTGGCGTCTTGTGTGGGCGCAGCCTGCTGTGTATCTTGATCAGCCTTTGGCCGTTTGTGCGGCCACGACCCGTATTTTCAGGATCCGCCGGTTACGAGCGAATCCTTTGTTTTGTAAAGCTTTTATATAAAAAATTGAGGAGCACATCGATGCGCGTCATTCTGCTGGGAGCTCCCGGGGCCGGTAAAGGTACTCAGGCAAAGTTCATCACCGAGAAATTCGGCATTCCGCAAATCTCCACCGGCGACATGCTGCGTGCTGCGGTCAAGGCTGGCACTCCACTGGGCGTGCAAGCCAAGAGCATCATGGATGCCGGCGGCCTGGTGTCGGATGACCTGATCATCGCGCTGGTCAAGGACCGCATCGCTCAACCTGATTGCGCCAACGGTTTCCTGTTCGACGGCTTCCCGCGCACGATTCCGCAGGCTGAAGCACTGGTCACTGCCGGTGTCGAGCTGGACGCAGTTGTGGAAATCGCTGTTGAAGACGAAGAAATCGTCCAGCGCATCGCCGGTCGTCGTGTTCACGAAGCCAGCGGCCGCGTGTACCACATCGTCTACAACCCGCCGAAACTGGCTGGCAAGGACGACATCACCGGTGAAGAGCTGGTGCAGCGCAAGGACGACACCGAAGAAACCGTGCGTCATCGCCTGTCGGTCTACCACTCGCAGACCAAACCGCTGGTGGAGTTCTACCAGAACCTTTCCGCCAACAACGGCGGCAAGCCAAAGTACAGCCACATCGAAGGCGTGGGTTCGGTTGATGCAATCACCACCAAGGTGCTGGCCGCGCTGAGCTGAAAAGTCTGATCGGCTGCATCATCCACGGCCCGCTTGCGGGCCGTAGTTGTTTATACTGACGCACTTTTTTCCCCACCCCTGTTTTGGAAACATCGATGAGCACCTTGCTGGCCCTGGACACCGCGACTGAAGCTTGCTCCGTTGCCTTGCTGCATGACGGCAAGGTCACGAGCCATTACGAGGTGATCCCGCGCCTGCACGCGCAGAAGCTGCTGCCGATGATCCAGCAATTGCTTGCCGATGCGGGCACCACATTGCAAGCGGTCGACGCGATTGCCTTCGGCCGTGGCCCGGGCGCGTTCACCGGTGTGCGCATTGCCATCGGTGTGGTGCAGGGTTTGGCCTTTGCTCTGGATCGTCCGGTATTGCCGGTATCCAACCTTGCCGTGCTCGCCCAGCGTGCCTTTCGTGAACATGGCGTAAGCCAGGTGGCAGCCGCCATCGATGCGCGGATGGATGAAGTGTATTGGGGCTGCTACCGCGAGACGGCGGGGGAGATGCGTCTGGTTGGTGTCGAAGCGGTGCTGCCGCCGGAGGTGGCTGCGCTACCGGCCGATGCCACAGGTGATTGGTTCGGTGCCGGTACCGGTTGGGGTTATGGTGAGCGCATTGCGGTCAATCTGAGCGGCTCCGACGCCGGCATGCTGCCCCACGCCGAAGACCTGTTGACCCTGGCACGTTTCGCTTGGGAGCGCGGTGAGGCGATCCCGGCAGATGATGCGCAACCGGTCTACCTGCGCGATAAAGTTGCCACCCCGAAAGCCCGCTGATTCGACACTTTCTCCTGTGGGAGCGAGCCTGCTCGCGAAGGCTTCTGGTCAATCAATGCATGTGTTGAATGTGCTGGACCCTTCGCGAGCAGGCTCGCTCCCACAGGTTTCGAGTCACATCCAAATATCGCCAATCGTCAGTTTCTGCCCCCTCGCTTAAAACCTTTTGCGCTTTCTGTGTTCTAGTTATCACTCGGCGGTTTGCTAAGTCGGTCAAGTGCCGCTAAATTGCCATCATTGATACCGAGCATGACATTATGCGTATAGACGGCGTTTCCACTCAGTCCTACCCCATCAAGCGCAAGCCGCGTAAAGGCAATGCGGCGCTGGATGAGTCCGTCGAGATTATCGACGGCGAGCTGGAATTCCCGAGCGAAGAGCAGATGGCCGCTCGTGCCGCTCAAGCCACCGCGCAACGCCTGAGCAACCTGCCTGCCCGTCAACAAGACATGATTTACCACCGCGCGATGAAGAAGAGCGTAGCCATGGCTCTGGCCAGCTACCTGAGCACCGCCGGTTTTGTCGATTGGGACGCAGACGTGCTGGGCCTCGATCTGTATATCTGATGGATCTGCCTTACTACCTCGGTTGCCCGTCCTGGAGCGAAAATGCCTGGCGCGAGTATCTGTATCCGGTAGACGCAAAAACCTCCGACTTTCTCGCTCTCTACTGCCAGGTGTTCAACGCCGTCGAAGGCAACACCACCTTCTACGCCAGTCCGTCGCCAGCCACTGTGCAGCGCTGGGCCGAGATCATGCCGGCGCACTTTCGCTTCACTGCCAAATTCCCCGGCGACATCAGCCACAGCGGCGACCTGCGCGAGCAACTGACCGCTGCCGAAACCTTCCTGCAATTACTCAAGCCGTTAGGCGAACGTGTTTCGCCGCTGTGGCTGCAACTGTCGAAAAGCTTCACGCCGCAGCGCCTGCCGGAGCTCGCGGCGTTTATAGATGCGCTGGATTGCCCGCTTGCGGTCGAGGTGCGCAATGAACAGTTCTTCGCCAAGGGCGAGAGCGAGCGTCTGCTCAATCGTCTGTTGCTGGATCGCGGTGTCGAGCGCATCTGTCTCGACCCGCGCGCGCTGTTCAGCTGCTTGTCGACCGAGTCCTCGGTGATCCACGCGCAGTCGAAAAAGCCGCGTGTACCGACCCGTCCGGCGGCGTTCACGCAGTTTCCACAGGTGCGCTTCATCGGACATCCCGAGCTTGAGGCCAACGATGCGTTTCTTGTGCCGTGGGTGGCGAAAGTCGCTGAATGGATCGAAGAGGGCCGCACGCCCTACGTCTTTCTGCATACCGCCGACAACCTGTTGGCAGCGAAACTGGCGCAACGTTTTCACGCACAACTGATGCAACGTTTGCCTGGCTTGCCCGCGCTGCCTGAGCTATACAGAGAACCCGCCGCCGAGCAGCTTGGCTTGCTCTGAGGCGGGTTTTTTCTGCCCGGGAGCCCGTCGATGAACGTCCAAGTTAGTCAGCAGCAACTCCTCAAAGCCCAAGCCTTCAAGGCCCTGCATGATCGCCAGGGGATCTTCGTCATCCCCAATCCGTGGGATGCCGGCTCGGCGAAGATGCTCGCCAGTCTTGGCTATCAGGCCTTGGCCACCACCAGCGCCGGTTACGCGTTTTCCCAGGGCAAGGCTGATGGCGCACTGAGTCTCGACGAGACCTTGGCCAATGTCCGCGCGATTGTCGCGGCGACGGATCTGCCGGTGGCGGTGGATCTGGAAAACGGCTTTGCCGATGATCCGCTGGAGTCTGCGCAGAGTCTTCTCCGTGCCGCCGAGGCGGGCGCGGTGGGCGGGTCGATCGAGGACGCTACGGGACGTCCGGACGCGCCGATCTATTGCTTCGAACACGCCGTCGCACGGATTGAAGCCGCCGTCGCGGCGGTGCGCACCCTGCCGTTTCCCTTCATTCTCACGGCTCGCGCCGAAAATTACCTGCACGATAATCCCGACCTCGACGACACCATTCGCCGTTTGCAGGCATTTGCCGCGGCGGGTGCCGACGTGCTCTATGCACCAGGTTTGCGCAGCGCCGAAGAAGTGCGTGCAGTGGTGCAAGCGGTGGCGCCGAAACCGGTCAATGTGCTGATGTCTGGCGGTTTGAAACTGACCGTGCAACAGCTCGAGGAACTGGGCGTACGCCGCATCAGCACCGGCTCGGCACTGGCGCTGGCGGCGTTCGGCGAGTTCTTCCGCGCAGCTGAAGAAATCCAGCAATCCGGCAGCTTTGGCTTCACCTCACAGTCGATGCCTTATGCCAGGGCCAATCAATTCTTCAAGGACTGAGCATGGGACGTTGGCTGTTCTGGGTGGTGTTGCTCGCGATGGGTGGTGCAGCGGTAAGTGTCTGGCGCGGCTGGCTGGAGGTGCCGCCGCAGGGGAATCCATGGGCGCCTTTGGACATAAAAGCCGCGCCCAACTGGCTGACCGGTTACAAACTCATGCGCCTGCGCAGTGATCCCGAGCTTTGCGCACAGGCGCTGAGCAGCTCGGATCTGCGCGTCAGCCCCCAGGCCGACAGCCCGGGCGCCAAGTGTCCGCTGATCGGTGCTCTGCGGGTGCAGGGCGGTGAAGTGGCGCTGAGCAGCAGTTTCATCGCCAGTTGCCCGCTGGCGGTGGCCTACGCAATGTTTGAACACCACACCCTGCAACCGGCGGCGCAATCGGTTTACGGCCAGAAAATCGCGCGGGTCGATCACCTCGGCAGCTTTGCCTGTCGCAATGTTTACAACCGTGAGAGCGGCGCTCTCAGCCGACATGCGAGTGCCGACGCGCTGGACATCGCCGGTTTCCGCCTGGCTGACGGACGCACGATCAGCGTGCTCAAGGATTGGCCCAAGCAGAATCAGGACGCAGAGTTTCTGCGCCAGCTGCGTGACGGCGCCTGTGAGTCATTCAGTGTGGTGTTGAGCCCGGATTACAACGCCGCTCATCGCAATCACTTTCATGTCGATGTCGGGCGCTGGAGCGTGTGTCGCTGAGGATCAGGCGGCGAGGCGCAGGTTCTGCAGAACGATTGGGCGAGCCCAGCCATTATCGAAGTCCAGAGCTTTCTGTTGCTCGACGATTTCTTCCGGCGGGAACGGCGGGTAAGGCTTCTGCAGCAAGTCCAGGTCGAACTCGGCAATCGGCAGGTACAGCGGACGTTTCTGCGGAGCAGGGCCTGGCTCCGGCAGTGGCTGGCCATTGTTGATCACAATCGGGCGTACCCAACTGCTGTCGAAATCCTGTTGCTCTTGCTGAGCCTTGAGTTCTTCTGGCGGGAACGGTGGGAACGGCTTGTCCAGCAGCTCCATTTCGAACTCGGCGATCGGCAGGAACAGTGGCTCTGGCGGTCGAACCTGGGTTTCGACCACGTCGCACTCACGCTGGCTGACGATGTGCGCGTGCAACTCGCTGCCAACGGTCGGTTCTTCCGGGCTGTTCAGGTCAACCGGAGGAAACGTGCCACAGGCAGGCACCACTTCACTCGTCTGTTCGGCCAGGGCCTGGGCAAAGAAATCCTGCCACAGGTGACTGACGCCGCTCAGTGCTTGAGTGTTATGACGGCTGAAGTCGCCATGGGGCGAAACGTAGCCAATCGATGTGGGAAGAATGCCTGACATTTTTTTCGGTTGACGCTCAGCTCTGGCAAAATGCGCGTTGAATGGTTTATCGGCGGTTTTTGTCGATCCTTAACTTTTTTGAGCGTTTTTTCATGATCGAGTCACCCGCGGCCTGCCGCATCCATGTCCAGGCCCTCGCCCCGACGTTTCAAGCGCAAGCCGAGCACTGGGCCGAACGTCTCGGCTTGCCGCTCGGCGAGGCCGACGGTGAGTTCGCCTTGCAGGTCGGCGAGCAGGGTTTGCAGTTGCAGCAGCTTGGCCCGGATGCGCCTGGACCGGTGCGGGTCGACTTCGTCGAAGGCGGCGCGGCGCATCGTCGTTTGTATGGCGGCGGCAGCGGGCAGATGATTGCTAAAGCGGTCGGCATCGCCCAAGGCGTGCGCCCGCGCGTCCTAGATGCCACGGCGGGGCTGGGCAAGGACGCGTTTGTGCTGGCCAGTCTCGGTTGTGAAATGAGCCTGATCGAGCGTCAGCCGCTGATCGGCGCACTGCTTGAGGACGGCTTGGCCCGGGCGGCAGAAGATTTCGATGTAGCGCCGATCGTGGCGCGGATGAAATTGCTCAAGGGCAACTCCATCGAAGTGATGCGCAGTTGGGAAGGGGAGGCGCCGCAGGTGATCTATCTCGACCCGATGTTCCCGCATCGTGAGAAAACCGCGCTGGTGAAAAAGGAAATGCGCCTTTTCCGCCCGCTGGTGGGCGATGACCCGGATGCCCCGGCCCTGCTCGAAGCCGCACTGGCGCTGGCCACGCACCGGGTGGTGGTCAAGCGCCCGCGCAAGGCACCGTGCATCGAGGGACCGAAACCGAGCCATGCGCTGGATGGCAAATCGAGCCGGTATGACATTTATCCCAAGAAAGCGCTCAAACCCTGAGAGCGCGTCGCCCCGTTCGCGAGCAGGCTCGCTCCCACAGTTGAAATGCATTCCAGTGTGGGAGCGAGCCTGCTCGCGAAGCGGTCTGCACAAGCACCGCAAAACTGTCAGGGTTTGTACGCCCGCATAAACAACCCCACCACCTCCCGCACATGCCGCTCCGCTGCCTCTCCGGTCAGCGGCTCGCCGCAGCCGTACAACAAACGAAAATTTCCCGCGCCTTTGATCAGGCAAAAGAAGTGCTCAGCAGCGTTGCGTGGCTGGTCGATGCTCAGCGCTCCGGTCGCATGGATCTTCGTCAGCAAACCTTCCATGCCGCTGACTACGCGCTCTGGACCAGCCTCGAAGAAGATCAGCGACAGCTTCGGATCCTGGCTGCCCAGCGCCATGATCAAGCGGTGCAGGTTTACCGATTCATCGCTGTTGATCAGTTGGTGGAAGCCCCGGGCAATGTTCAGCAATACATTTTGCACCGGGATGTTTTCCGGCAATTCGAAAAACAACGGTGGCAATTGCTCCTCGCATTTCGCGACGACGGCGGCAGAGAACAGCGTCTCCTTGTCGTTGAAATGGCTGTAGACCGTCAGCTTCGACACGCCGGCCTCGCTGGCAACCGCGTCCATGCTGGTGTTGGCGTAGCCATGGCAGAGAAACAGGGTTTTCGCCGCATCGAGGATCGCCTGGCGCTTGGCCAGATCCTTGGGGCGGCCCGGGCCGTTTGGAGCTGAAAGATTGTTCGACATTCTTCGCTTTTAATACTGGACTGGTGAGTTTGCTATTAATACCATACCCGACAGTATAAATATTCCAAGCCTCATTCGCGAAAGGTCCGTCACCATGTTCCGCCATGCGTTGTCCTTTGCCGTGCCAGTCAGTCTGGCGTTCCTGTTATCGGCGTGCGGTCAGGAAGAGGTGACCAAGGTCACCGTACGCCCGGCCATGGTGGTACAGCCCGAGCCTTCGGCGCAGGCGATGGAGAGTTATCCGGGCGAAGTGCGTGCCCGTTATGAGCCTGATCTGGCATTCCGCATTGGCGGCAAAGTCAGCCGACGACTGGTCGACGAAGGCCAGCGCGTCAAAGCCGATCAGCCCTTGGCCGAACTCGATCCGCAGGATGTGCGCCTGCAACTGGAAGCCACCCGCGCGCAGGTTGCCGCCGCCGAGGCCAATCTGAACCTGGTGCGCGCGGAACGTGATCGCTATAAAACCCTGATGGATCGGCAGATGGTCAGCCGCTCGGCCTACGACAACGCGGAAAATCTATATCGCTCCGGCGAAGCCCGCCTTAAACAAATCAAAGCTGAATTCAACGTTTCGACCAACCAGGCCAGTTACGCGGTGCTGCGTGCGCCACAGGACGGTGTGGTGGCCAAGCGTTCGGTGGAAGTCGGTCAGGTGGTCGCTGCCGGGCAAACCGTGTTCACCCTCGCCACCGATGGTGAGCGCGAAGTATTGATCAGCCTGCCGGAGCAAAGCTTCGGCCGCTTCAAGGTCGGTCAGCCGGTTACCGTGGAATTGTGGGCACAGCAGAATCAACGCTTCGCCGGGCAGATCCGCGAGTTGTCGCCGTCCGCCGACCCGCGCTCACGCACTTTTGCTGCGCGTATCTCGTTCACCAGCGGCAAAGTCCCGGCCGAACTGGGGCAGAGCGCACGGGTGTTTGTGCAAGCGGCCGACAGTGTCTCGTTGTCGATACCGCTTTCCGCGCTGACCGCTGAAAACGGCGCCACTTACGTCTGGGTGGTCAACGGCAACAACACGTTGAAGAAAACCCCGGTGCGGGTCGGTCCGTTCGGCGAGAAAAGCGTGGCGGTGCTCGAGGGCCTGAATGCCAGCGACTGGGTGGTGGCTGCCGGCGTTCACGTATTGCTCGACGGCCAGCAGGTGCGACCAGTGGATCGCTCCAATCGTGTGGTCAATCTGGCGAACAAGGAGTAAGCCCCGATGCGCTTCAACCTCTCCGAATGGGCGTTGCGTAATCGCCAGATCGTACTGTTCCTGATGCTTTTGCTCGCCGTTGTCGGCGCGTTGTCCTACACCAAACTCGGCCAGAGTGAAGACCCGCCGTTCACCTTCAAGGCGATGGTCATTCAGACCCGCTGGCCCGGTGCGACCGCGCAGGAGGTCTCGCGCCAGGTCACTGAACGTATCGAAAAGAAGCTGATGGAAACCGGCGAGTACGAACGCATCATGTCGTTCTCACGCCCCGGTGAATCCCAGGTCACCTTTATCGCCCGCGACTCGATGCACTCCAAGCAGATCCCCGATCTCTGGTACCAGTTGCGCAAGAAGGTCGGCGACATTCGCCAGACCCTGCCGCCGGGAATTCAGGGGCCGTTCTTCAACGATGAGTTCGGCACTACCTTCGGCAATATCTATGCGTTGACCGGCGACGGTTTCGATTACGCCGTGCTCAAGGATTACGCCGACCGCATCCAGATCCAGCTGCAGCGGGTCAAGGACGTCGGCAAGGTCGAACTGCTCGGCCTGCAGGACGAGAAAATCTGGGTCGAGCTGTCCAACGTCAAGCTCGCCACCCTCGGCTTGCCGCTGGCGGCAGTGCAGCAGGCGCTGGAGGAACAGAACGCGGTGTCCACGGCGGGGTTCTTCGAAACCGGCAGCGAGCGCTTGCAGCTACGTGTCTCGGGGAATTTTCAGACAGTCGATGAGATAAAGAACTTTCCGATCCGCGTCGCCGATCGTACTTTCCGCATCTCCGATATCGCCGATGTGCGTCGCGGTTTCAGCGACCCACCGGCGCCGCGCATGCGTTTCATGGGCGACGACGCGATCGGTCTGGCCGTGGCGATGAAGGACGGCGGCGACATTCTCGTCCTGGGCAAGGCGCTGGAGGGCGAGTTCTCGCGGATCCAGAAAAACCTCCCGGCCGGCATGCAGTTGCGCAAGGTGTCCGATCAGCCGGCAGCGGTAAAAACCGGCGTCGGCGAGTTCGTTCAGGTGTTGGTCGAAGCGCTGGCGATCGTCTTGCTGGTGAGCTTCTTTTCCCTCGGTGTTCGCACCGGCATGGTCGTCGCGCTGACCATTCCGCTGGTGCTGGCGATGACCTTCGCCTGCATGTATTACCTCGGCATCGGTCTGCACAAGATTTCCCTCGGTGCGCTGGTGCTGGCGCTGGGCTTGTTGGTGGATGACGCGATCATTGCTGTGGAAATGATGGCGATCAAAATGGAACAGGGCTTCGACCGGATTCGCGCGGCGAGTTATGCCTGGACCAGCACCGCATTCCCGATGCTCACCGGCACGCTGATCACCGCCGCCGGCTTCCTGCCGATTGCCACTGCCCAGTCCGGCACCGGCGAATACACCCGTTCGATTTTCCAGGTAGTGACCATTGCCTTGCTCGCCTCATGGGTCGCGGCGGTGATGTTCGTGCCGTATCTGGGGGAAAAACTCCTGCCGGATCTGGCGAAAATTCACGCGGCAAAACACGGCACTGGCGATGGTCAACCGGATCCGTATGCCACGCCGTTCTATCAGCGCGTCCGGCGTCTGGTGGAGTGGTGCGTGGCCCATCGCAAGACGGTGATCGTGCTCACCGTGGGCCTGTTTATCGCCTCGGTGATGTTGTTCCGTTTCGTCCCGCAGCAGTTCTTCCCGGCTTCGAACCGGCTGGAGTTGATGGTCGATCTGAAACTGGCCGAAGGTGTTTCGCTGGCCAATACCACCAGTGAAGTCAAACGCCTCGAAGCGCTGCTCAAGGAGCACGCCGGCATCGACAATTATGTGGCCTATGTCGGCACCGGTTCGCCACGCTTTTATCTGCCGCTGGATCAGCAACTGCCGGCGGCGAGTTTTGCTCAGTTCGTGGTGTTGGCAAAAACCATCGAAGAGCGTGAAGCGCTGCGCAGCTGGTTGATCGAAACCCTCAACGAACAGTTCCCGGCCCTGCGTTCGCGGGTCACCCGTTTGGAAAACGGGCCGCCGGTTGGCTATCCGGTGCAGTTCCGCGTCACTGGCGAGCACATCGAAGAAGTCCGTGCGTTGGCGCGCAAGGTGGCAGCAAAGGTTCGCGAGAATCCGCATGTGGTCAACGTGCATCTGGACTGGGAAGAACCGAGCAAAGTTGTTTATCTGAACATTGATCAGGATCGCGCCCGCGCCCTCGGTGTGAGCACCGCCAATCTGGCGAAATTCCTGCAGAGTTCGCTGGTCGGCTCGACGGTCAGCCAGTACCGCGAAGACAACGAATTGATCGAGATTCTGCTGCGCGGCACCGTGCACGAGCGCACTGAATTGTCGTTGTTGCCGAGCCTGGCGGTGCCGACCGATAACGGTCGCAGTGTGGCGTTGTCGCAGATTGCCACGCTGGAATATGGTTTCGAGGAAGGCATCATCTGGCACCGCAACCGCCTGCCGAACGTGACCGTACGCGCGGACATTTATGGCAAGGAGCAACCGGCGACGCTGGTCAAGCAGATCATGCCGACGCTGGACCCGATTCGCGCCGAATTGCCTGATGGTTATCTTCTGGATGTCGGCGGCACGGTGGAGGATTCCGAGCGCGGGCAGAAGTCGGTGAATGCCGGGGTGCCGATGTTCATTGTCGTGGTGCTGACCTTGCTGATGGTGCAGTTGCGCAGTTTCTCGCGTACGGCGATGGTGTTTCTGACGGCGCCGTTGGGCTTGATCGGGGTGACGTTGTTTCTGATGGTGTTCCGCCAGCCGTTCGGGTTTGTGGCGATGCTCGGGACGATCGCGTTGTCCGGGATGATCATGCGCAATTCGGTGATTCTGGTCGATCAGATCGAGCAGGATATTGCATCGGGGCTTAAGCCTTGGCAGGCGATTATCGAGGCTACGGTGCGGCGCTTCAGGCCGATTGTATTGACGGCGCTGGCGGCGGTGCTGGCGATGATTCCGCTGTCGCGCAGTGTGTTTTTCGGGCCGATGGCGGTGGCGATCATGGGCGGGCTGATTGTGGCTACGGCGCTGACGCTGTTGTTTTTGCCGGCGTTGTATGCGGCCTGGTTTCGGGTGCGTAAGGAGGCTTGAGGTTTTTGTGTCGTGGCGGCCTTCGGGCCGACCATGATTTGGGATTTTGGGTGTATATCCGTTGCTGTGGGTGTTGCGGCTGGCGG
>NZ_CAMPPP010000030.1:0-21436 GCF_946901175.1 Pseudomonas sp. Marseille-Q5117
TCGGATGTCTGCTGACAGCTCATGGTGCTTGACCTCGGCGGTTAGGTGCCAACCATAGTCGCCGCGCTGATCAAGAACAATCCGGCCGGTTCATTCACTGGATTGAATGAGCATGCGTTCTTCGATCAACGCCTGTTCGCGGTTTAGTTCAGCACGTAACTCTTCTTCGCTCGGCAGTATCGTCTTGTAGCTGCTGGCGAACAGTTGCTCATTGCCTTTGAGCATGGAATAGCGCGCCACCGAGTCATTGCTTTCCGCGCTCAGAATGATACCGACGGTTGGCTTGTCACCTTCGCTGCGCTTGAGCTCGTCGTACATGCGCACATACATGTCCATCTGCCCGACATCGCGGGCGCTGAGCTTGCCGCGTTTCAGGTCGATGATCACGAAGCACTTGAGCAGGTAGTTGTAGAACACCAGATCGATATAGAGGTCGACGCCGTCAGTGCTGATGCGTTGTTGGCGGGCGACAAAGGAAAAGCCTTTGCCAAGTTCAAGCAGAAAGCTTTGCAAGTGATCGATGAGGGCTTGTTCGAGTCCGCTTTCCCTGACTTTGCCTGCCGAGGGCAGGCCGAGGAATTCGAGCATGACCGGATCGCGAATGAATTCCCGCGGATTGCATTTCATCGCGTCGATGTTGGTCGTGGCTTCCTCGACCACCTCGGCTTTGTCCTGACTCATCAGCAGGCGCTCGTAGTAGAGCGTCAGGATCTGACGATCAAGGGCGCGGCTTGACCAGTTGAGGTCGGCGCATTCGTTCATGTACCACAGGCGCGCTTTCTCGTTCTCGACGCGTAGCAGGCGGCGGTAATGGGTCCAGCTCAATTCGGAACGCACTGCGTTCCAAATTGGAAAAGACTGATAAAAGCTGCGCATATATCGCAGATTGCGCTCATCAAATCCCTTCCCGAATTTCCCCGTTAGATCCTTCGCCAGCAGCGCGAGCAACTGCTGGCCATAACCCGCACGCTGAGCGCCTTTCTGTTCGAAATTGACGATATGCCGGCCTATTTGCCAACAAGTCTGCACCTGGATCGTATCGACCGCGCGTAGCACTTTTTGCCGCGCCTGGCGAATCAGCTCGCCCAGTTCGCCCAGCAGTGAATCGATTTTATGGTCTTGCGTATCAGCAGGTTTGAGCTGGCTCATCGGGTCTTCCGCATTCTGGAAACAGAGACGCAAGCATGCCGGGGAAGGCGGCGCAGGTATGTCGGGCGAACCTGCGAGTTCGGAAGGAAGGACGGGACAGGCGTTGCAGGACATTGCCACCGGAAGGTGCGTAACAGGGTAAATGTCCGTAGTCCATTTCGTACTTTTGCCCAGTCAATCGCCGCAGAGTTGGCAGCGCTGCGGTGAGCGATCTGGTGTTGCGCTGGAATGAAAGAACAGGCAGGTAAGAGGCTGCTTCAAAAAATCGCCCCAGTTGCATCATCGCGAGCGCTTGCCCTTCGGCCTCTGCTCACGCACCCGTCCTTTGCGATAAATCCACAGCCCAAACACACCGATGGCCAACATGAACGCGGTCCAGAAGCTCTGCCAAACGAACTCGAACCAGTATCGCCGAGGTTGCAGTGCCAAGGTGTAGGTGCTGCGCGGTCCATGATTGTTGGTGGTGATGGAACCGCTGCCCCAGCTTTCGAAGAGCATGTAGATCGAAAGGCATACGGCAAACGCGATCAGCACTCCAGCGAGCACTGTCAGCCAGAATGTCCAGCGGCTCGGGCGATACGGCGGGGGATGCGGCAAGCGAATACGGGTTCTTTTCTGATTCATAAGCAGGGCTCGCGCAAGCCGGTCAGGAAACTGCCAGCTCTTGCAGCTGTTCAGTCGGCATCTGCCGCGGGCTCGTCGGGCGTGCGGCAAGGTGGGCGCATTCAGCGATCACCTTGAGAATGCCGATCACCGCCGGGGTCAGCGCGGTGCCGAGGCAGATGCGCACGCCTGTGGAAGCCTGGCCGTCGGCGAAAAAGATGCCGCTGCCAGCCACGTGGCAACCACGCTCCGTGGCCAATTGCTGCAGCGTCGGCATGTCGGTGTGTGCCGGCATTTCGATCCAGTGGATGAAGCCGCCGCGCGGTGGGACGTAGAGAGTGCCGGTCGGGAAATCCGTGCGCACCAGCGCTTCGACAAAACTCGCCAGCGAAGAGAGTTGCGACCTCAATCTGGAGCAGTGCTCGTCCATGTAGCCACGGCCGATGAATTCATTGAGAACATTTTGCGCCAGGCTGGAAACGGCCAGGTTGCGCGAAAACATCTGCGCGAGGATGGCATTGCGGTATTTGCCGGCCAGACACCAGCCGACGCGATAACCCGGCGCGATGGTTTTCGAAAACGACGAGCAGTAGATTGTCTGGCCGCTGCTGTCGTAGCTCTTGAGGGCGCGCGGCCGATCAGCTTCGGGCACTAGGTCGAAGAAGATGTCGTCTTCGATGATCGGCACATCCGCTTCCCGGGCGATCCTTGAAAGTCTCGCGCGCGCTTCGTCGGGCATGATGAAGCCACGCGGATTCTGCAGCGTCGGGTTGAGAAAGATCACTGCGACTTTTTTCTGTTTCAGCGCTTCTTCCAGATGATCGACATCCAGCCCCGTGCGGCCGTCGGTGCGGATCGGCAAGGCGCGCATGCCCAAGCGTTCGATGGTCTGCAGGATGCCGTAATAAGTCGGGGTTTCGATGGCGACTGTAGCGCCTTTCGACGCGACGGCTTCGAGGGCCAGTTCCAGAGCGATGGTGTCGCCCGAGGTAACCAGAATGTCGTCCGGCCCGCAGACTACGCCGCGGGTCAGCATCAGCCCGGCGATGCGCCGTCGCAGCGCTGGCAGGCCGGGTGGCGCGACCAGACCGCTCAGCGCGTTGTCAGTCCTGGCGGCCAGCACCGAGAGGCATTTGTTGAGCAACACGTTGGGCGTGAGATCGCTGTGCAGAACCGCCGAATTCAGCGATGCAGTGGTGCGCGACGCTGCTTCGAAGAGCATCGCGACCACCGCATGATTGACGTTGACGGTGACACTGGAAAAGTCGAAAGCGCCGGACGGTTTTGCCCGTCCTGACGCCGAGACGAAGTAGCCGACGCGCGGCACCGTCGTGACGTAGGCGTCGGCCTCGAGGTCGGCCAGCGCCCGCTGCACCGTGGTGATGCTGGTCTCGAACATCCGCGCCAGAACGCGGATTGACGGCAGTTTCGCTTCGGCCGCCAGGTCACCGCTGTCGATCTGGCGAATAATCCAGTCCTTGACTATCCGCCAGCGCTTGTCCGGCAAATCAAACCTGTCCATAAGTTCTCTGTGATGATTCGAAACAATTCACAGAAAGTAGAGCAAAACGATCCCCGTTGCAGCAACTATGACGATGTTCAGCGCCACCAGACCGAAGGCGAAGCGGATCAGGCTGTTTTCTTCCTGGCGGTTGGCACCGGCAAGTCCGGTGATCAATGACAGGATCGACAGCGAGCCAAGTGCGCCATGGCCGGCGGCGCTGTTGACCATTGCCGCCAGCCACGCCCCGTGTTCGCTGCTCAGCGCGGCAATGGACGGCATCACCAGCGTGTTGCCGCCGACGTTGGAGCCGGTGACATAGCCGGCAATCCCTGCCAGCAGGGCGATCGTCGGCGCCAGCGAAATACCCGACATGGATTGCAACGCGCTTTGCGCCTCGACAAGGAATCCGGCGTTGACCATCACCTGGGAGAGCAGCAGGAACAGGAAGATTGTCGTGACCGGAAACTTCGCCCGGTTGAACAGCGCTGGCCACGGGAAACCCGCGCTCGCGGTTTGCCTGAACGCCATCAGCACGGTCACGATCAGCAGCGCCAGCCCTGGAGACGCCAGCGGCTTCCATGAAACGTGTTCGCCCCTGACGACCCACAGGCCATCCCAGCCCGACAGCACGAACAGTCCGCGAGACGCCACAATCACTCCCAGCAAGGCCAGATAAGGCCATGCCGCGCTCGGCCAGCGCACCAGTTTTTTCCGTTGCGCCCAAGAGATGCCCAGGCCAACGCAAGCCACGGCCAGCCCGGCCAGCACACCGGAAACTTCCGGGCCGAGCCACAGGTTGACGCCAAACAGCACGGCAACGAACAGGGCCGTCACGACAAGCAGCCCCAGCCACGCTGTCATCTTGCGGATGCCGGCCTGCCACAAGGCCAGCGACGCCAGGCAGAGGAACACTGGCGCGCTGATCAGCGCCGAATGGCTGCCGAGGGTTTGCGCCGGCAAATGCGCCAGCAGGGCACCGATCACCGTTGCCAGACCCAGTGTGCCCCACGGCATGATGACCATGCCGGCGAGGGCAATTTTCATCCCCGATTGGCGAGTGAAAAGCCCCATCAGCAGCGGCACCGTGGCGATCAGCGAAACGCCGAAGCCGGTCATCGCTTCCAGCAGCGGCGCCAGGCCCAGCACGATGAAAATCACCTGCGCCGGGGGTGTCCAGCCGAGTTCCTTGACCCATGCGCCGATGGCCTGCGGTGCACCGCCGCGCTCGACCAGAATGACGAAGGCCAGCCCGGGGACGATTACGCACGCGGTGCTGAGAAACAGGATCGTGGTGTCTTGAAAAATCGCCGAGGAGATCGCCGCCGACACCGGCCCGGCAGCGCCCAGCGCCCACAGCACCAGCACCAGCACGACACCGGCCAGCGCCGCCTGTACCGGCGGACGCCGGAGGATCAGAATCAGCGCGATCACCAGCGCGATGGGTGACATTTGCAGCAAGAGAGAGCTCATAGCGGTTTCCTTGGCTTAATCGTGCGTCTGTCCGCTGTACTCGGTCGCCCGCATGGACGCGCGCTGGCAGAACGTCTGATACCACTCGCTCAGGCGTGCCTGCGCCGAGAAGTCCGAGAGTTGACGGAAAGCGATCCAGTCCAGCGCGGTCGCCAGGGCGATGTGGCCGACGGTGATCGGGCCATTGAGGTCAACGTGCTCTTCGATGAAGCGATACGCTTCCTTGAGCTTGTAGGCCTGGCACTAACTGCAGTTCGCCTGTGGGTTGGGTTCAGATTTTTTTGCTGGGACAGGAAGTGACCTTGCGGGCGACGCCGATCGATTCAAAAAATCAGTTTTGCGCTCTGAGGGCTACAGAAGTCCAGAGTGTTGCGGGGCGCAAAGTAGAGCCATTCATTGGCTCGCCAAGGCTTGCGTGAAGTATTGGCGAAACGCCATCTACGGGGAGAGATACAGATTTCTGGTATTTTCCAGTACAGCTGGAATCCAGGGGTGTATCGAAGGTGGAAGACGGGAGGGGGATCAAATCGCAGGCTTAAAAAAACCCTGAATCTTGCGATTCAGGGTTTTCGGTATTTGGTGCCCAACGCGTATGTTTTTAGAGATGATTATGACGAATGAATCTGCCGATCTTTCTTGGGAGGTGTATGGAGACATCGAACCCGGATCGAATTCGTTCATACAAATCGTCACTTACGGGGTGATGAGCTACGATTTCCCCAGCGTCCACTTTCAGATCAAGCCGAGATGCGTCAAAGACGGCGGCCTCTTTGTAGACTACCCAGCTGTCCCACCGTACATAAGGGTGACATTCCGTAGTCAAAATGCATGAAGGATCATGGTAAATCCCAAGCTTGATTGAGGAAATGTTTACAGCCAAAACACCGTCGTATCCATGTTCATGTGAATAAACAGGGTTGTTCATCACGATGTGAAGGTGGTTAGCCGGGCCGCTGAGTATCAGTAGAGTTCCTTTCCTTAGAATATTCCCTGGCATCAGATCAACTCAGAAACGGCCCTTCCTAGACTTTTACGCTCAAACAATTCTCGAGCCAGCGCTTCCGCCTGATTCTCGTCCTTGCCTAGCGCCCTGAACACTGCTCGAGGATTGATGGGAGTAGAGGAACGTCCTGGGTCGATCCATTCCGGCAGGTGGTCATGAGTGTAATCCACCAGCTCCCAGCGCTTCATTCGCCCAAACTGATCCCAGACATGATCCATGATCTCAATGTCTGCATCGGACAACTCGTCCAGTTCTTCAATGTCAGTCGGGCCACGGGTCAAAGAGACTTCGAATTGGGCTTCGGAGGTGACCCAGCTTCGCCAGATAGGCGACTGAATTTGACCAGTGATGAGATTAAGCGTTGCAGAGAGGACAGGTCCCTGCGCCATTGAGACATGCGAATCGTGCGAAATGGGGGAGCTATAGCGATCCATCGACTCACGATCCGCTAGGTACAGCAGCTTCATGAGTTTTATGTAGGCCATGCGTCCGCCGCGTTTTTGCAAAAAGTAAGCCGCCATTTGGGCTACTTTTTGTTCGCTGAAGATCACAATTAAACCCCTTTCCCCAATCCATAGGGACATGCTGAAAATGGTGCCGAATTATCGGCTCGGTAATAGGTTAGTCAAGCACAAAATCATCCGGTTCTTCCGAACGGCACATTCCATCTCCACCTGACGGCTGCAACTGTACATCCGTACAGGTTGTGTCGCAACCGACGGGTTATCCCATCATCTATAGCATGCCTGTATCTCGGTAGCGAATGTCAGGTATGCAGAGACCAACCAGATGTCAGGTATTTTCCTACGGACATCAAATCGCAGGCTTAAAAAAACCCTGAATCTTGCGATTCAGGGTTTTCGGTATTTGGTGCCCAGAGACGGAATCGAACCGCCGACACGGGGATTTTCAATCCCCTGCTCTACCGACTGAGCTATCTGGGCAACGGGGCGCATTAAAAGGGTTTTTCGGATTTACGTCAACGACTTTTTGAAAATTTCTTAAATTAATTCCGTCGCTTACGAAATCTGCGGGTTATTCGGCTGGCGGCACGTAGCCTTCGGCCTTGGCGTATTCCTCGCCGGAGAAGTACTTGTCCATTTCGCCCTGCAGGTATTTGCGATCTTCGGCGTTCATCATGTTCAGACGCTTTTCGTTGATCAGCAGGGTCTGGTGTTTCTGCCAGTCGGCCCAGGCCTTGGCCGAGACGTGGTCGAAAATGTCCTGGCCCTTGGCACCCGGGAACGGGGCGCGTTCCAGCGCGGGCAGTTCTTCTTTGTACTTGCGGCACATTACGGTGCGGGTCATGGCGATTCTCCTGCATTCAAGACGGCGGCCGCGCGCTCAAGCAAGGTCTTGACCGGGGCAGCAAGGCCCAGGCGCGGCGGGGGGGCGAGGGTATACCAGAGCCAGTCGGCCTCGGCCACGTGATGGCTGGCTTCCTTTACCTGAACCAGCCACGGTTCGATGGACAACTGGAAATGGCTGAAGGTGTGAACCAGGCTCGGCAGCGCCTGCTGCTGGCCCATGGTCAGCGAGTGCTGATCGGCCAGATGTTGCAGATCTTCCAGGTCGTCCAGTTCCGGCAGGCTCCACAAACCGCCCCACAGTCCCGTCGACGGGCGGCGATAAAGCAGAATCGCACCTTCGCCGTTGGCCAGCATTGGCATCAGCGTGCGTTTCTGCGGGATGGCCTTGCGCGGCTTGGGAATCGGATAACGGGTTTCCAGGCCAAGCATGTGCGCTTCACAGCCACGCTTGAGCGGGCACAGCAGACAGCTCGGCTTGCTGCGCGTGCAGAGTGTGGCGCCAAGATCCATCATCGCCTGGGTGTAGGCGTTGACCCGATCGTGCGGGGTGAAGCGCTCGGCGTTGGCCCAGAGTTGTTTGGCCACCTTCGGTTCGCCGGGGTAGCCCTCTTGCGCGGTGAAGCGCGCCAGCACGCGTTTGACGTTGCCATCGAGGATCGGCGCGCGCAGGCCCATGCTGATGCTGGCGATCGCCCCGGCGGTGGACAGGCCGATGCCCGGCAGCTCGGTGAGTTTTTCCACGTCGCGCGGGAATTCGCCAGCGTACTGGCTGACGACGATCTTCGCGGTCTTCTGCAGGTTGCGTGCGCGAGTGTAGTAACCCAGCCCGGTCCACAGGTGCAGCACCTCGTCTTCCGGCGCTGCGGCCAGCGCTTCGACTGTTGGCAGCGCCGCCATGAAACGCTCGAAATAGTTGAGCACGGTGCTGACCTGAGTCTGCTGCAACATGATCTCGGACACCCAGACCCGATATGGATTGATGTCCTGCTGCCACGGCAAATCGTGGCGGCCATGGCGGTCGAACCACTCCAGCACCGCCGTGGAAAATTGCTCTGCTGTCATCGCTTGAACAGCCCCTTCAACGCGTCTTTCAATTCCGGGCTGACTTTATCGCCCAGTTTTTCGTTGATTTTCTCGCTGAGCTTGTTGCCAGCCATCTTGCTGGCGACCTGACCGAGACGGTCATTGTCGACGCGGCAGGCCTTGGCGCCCAGTTCCAGCGGGCCACGGCAGCGCAGTGGCCACTCGATGCCGACGAACTTCTCGCCGACCTGACAGGCCGGGTCGGGCATGGCGCTGGTATCGCCCTCGACGATGATGCCGACGCGGTAATCCATGCCGAGCACGCGCAGGTCGATGTCGCCGTCACCGTTGACCGTCATGCCGGGGATGCGCACTTTCAGGTCGGGGTTGCTGGCGACGCCGTTACGTACAGTCAGGTTGCCCTTGAGCTCCTCGAATGGTGTGTCCTTGCCCCGTGGCTCGCCGCTGAGGGATTTGCGATTGAGGGTGGCGATGCCTTTGCACAATTGCTGTTCAAGATTGGCGTTGAGCAGCACGCCGTTGTTGATGACGAAACTGGCGTTGCCGTTGAGCGTGTCGATCAGCGCCTGCTGGCTGTTGCCGCTGCCGGTGAGGCTGCTGGTCAGCGTTACCAGACCTTTGACCGGCGGATTCTTGCCTTGGCTTTCGATGATTTTTTCCGCCGGCACGCGGTTGAGCCGGGTCTGCAGGTTGAGCACCGGCGCGCTTGGGCGCACGTCGAGTGTGCCGTTGGCGACGAAGCCGCCGTTGTACAGATCACCGCTCAGGTTAGTCAGCGTCAGCAGGCCGCCCTGGCCGGTGGCTTTGAGCGCGGCGTTCTGGATCGGCAGTTTGTCGAGGGTCAGTTGGCCGAAAGTCAGATCGGCGTCCACGTCGAGTTTGGCCAGGCGTTCGACCGGCAGCAGACGCTCGGTGCTCCAGGCGGTTTTGCTCGGTTTGTCCGGCAGCGGCGTGGTACCCGCGACGGCGCCGGCCTCGGTGCTGGCGACTTCGGCCTGACGGGTTTGCGTGGCGTTGTTAGCCTGGGCCGATTTCGGTGGCAGGTAGCGGTCGACGTTGAACGTGTCGGCCTTGAGAATCGCGCGCAGCGACTGTTTGGCGAAGTCCTCGATGGCGATGCGGCCGCTGAAGCTGCTGTCATCGAGTTTCAGGTTGATGTTGTCGAACGACAGGCTGGTCGGAGTGGCAGCAACGCGGCTGACCAGTTCGACCTTGCTCAGGCTGCCTTCGCCCATCGCCGGCAGTGTCTGGCCGATGCTGTCGACGAATTTCGCCAGATCGAACTGGGCAATGGAAATGCCGCCGCTGATCTGTGGCGTCTTGTCGAGGTCGTTGGCTTTCAGCTCGCCCAATGCGCGCAACTGGTTGGCGGAAATCTTGATGCCGGTCCATTCGGCGACGTTCGCTGCCTTGTCCAGCAGCAACTGACCTTGAGCGGAGAAGGTCATGGTCTTGCCTTGCAGCGGATCGCCAGCGAGCTCGCCGGTCAGCTTCAGGTCTTCGAACTTGTAACGCTGCAAGGCGCGCTCGAAGCGCAGCTCGCCGTTGAGCTCGGTGCGCACGCGCAGTACCGGTTGGTTGGTGCCAAGGAACGCGGTGGCTTTCACCGGGATATTGGTCGAATCGTGTACCGGGCCGGTGCTCAACTGAATGCTTTCGGCACTGAACTGCTTGCCGGTCAGCTCATCGGTGTATTCAACGCGGGCGTTGTTGACGGTCAGGCTGTCGATGTCGAGGCGGATCGGTTGCGCCGGTTTTTCCACGGCGACGGTCGGCTCGCTGGCGGTCGCGCCCGCTGTGGCCGGTGGCGTCGAGCCCGGCGCCACAGGCACCTTGCCGATGTCTTCCCAGTTGCCGTGGCCGTTCTTGTCGCGGTTCAGGCGCAGGTTGAGGCCTTCGACGCGCACGTCACTCATCTGCACTTCGCGGCGCAACAACGGCAGCACGCGCACGGACAGGCCGAGCATCTGCAAGTCGGCAAACGGTTCGGCAGGTTTGGCCAGGGTGGCGACGCTGGCTTCGTGCAATTCCAGGCCGAGCCACGGGAACAGGCTCCAGCCGATATCGCCATTGAGCGTCAGCTCGATGTGGGCCTTGTCGCGGGCTATCTGGCGGATCTCGTCTTTGTAGTCGTTGGGATCGAAGAGGTGGGTCAGGGCAAAACCTGCCGCCACAATGATCAGCAACAGCCCGAGAAGTACCAGACCCAGGATTTTGCCGAACGCTTTCATGGGCGAGTCCTTGTAGTTAGTCGAATTGGTCATATGGCCGGGGAGTATAGCGCTGCGAGCACCCGGTTCGGTGTGGCGTCATCCGCCGAGGGTCGGTAACGGTACCTGCAAGTTTGCCATTGGTCCCTGCGCTTGAGGATGCCCGGCGGGCACCAGACAGCGCAATTCGGCCCCCATTTGCGATGCCATTTTCTGCGCTTGGTTCACCGGCGGTTCAGCCATTCCAACGCGACAGGTAATTTTTCGCACGCACAAATGGGACAAGTAGCAAACGTCGTGGTGCCTTTGCAGACGCGGGGTTCGCGGCTTCCCGAGTCGTACGAGAACAGATGACTTGAAAAAAGGTGATATCAGTTTGGTTTTTCTGTCACCTGAGAATGGTAACCTTCGCCAGTTCGTCCGCCCGTCTGCGACTTAACGTCGCGCCTTCAAGGAGCTTCACCTAAGAAAACGGTCATGCCTGCGTGCATAAGGCCGAGGGTGAGCAGTGGCTGGCGAACCATACTAACAATTGGGGGATACACAATGAGCACGAGCATCACGGCGGACGGCCTCAAAGCCGACCAGCCTGCGTTCCTGTCCAAGGAACGCATCATCGCCAAGCCCGGTTTCAACCGCTGGCTGGTTCCACCGGCCGCTTTGGCCATTCACCTGTGCATCGGCATGGCCTACGGCTTCTCGGTGTTCTGGCTGCCGCTGTCCAAGGCACTCGGCGTTACCGCGCCGGTGGCTTGCGCGCCGGACATGAGCTTCATCGCACAGGTATTTTCGTCGAACTGCGACTGGCCGATCTCCATGCTCGGCTGGATCTACACGCTGTTCTTCATCTTCCTCGGCTGCTCGGCAGCGATCTGGGGTGGCTGGCTGGAACACGCCGGGCCTCGTAAAGCGGGCGTGGTCTCGGCCTTGTGCTGGTGCGGCGGTCTGCTGATTTCCGCGCTGGGTATCTATACCCACCAGATCTGGCTGATGTGGATCGGCTCCGGCGTGATCGGCGGTATCGGTCTGGGCCTGGGCTATATCTCGCCGGTGTCGACCCTGATCAAGTGGTTCCCGGACAAGCGCGGCATGGCGACCGGCATGGCGATCATGGGCTTCGGTGGCGGCGCGATGGTCGGCGCACCATTGGCGACTGCACTGATGAGCCACTTCGCATCGCCAGAAGGCGTGGGCGTATGGCAGAGCTTCGTGGCCATGGCGGCCATTTACTTCGTGTTCATGATTGGTGGCGCACTGTCCTACCGCGTGCCGCCAACTGGCTGGAAACCTGAAGGCTGGACCGCTCCGGCGAAGAAAGCTTCCAACGCCATGATCACCAACCGTCACGTCCACGTGAACGTAGCGTGGAAAACCCCGCAATTCCGTCTGGTCTGGCTGGTGCTGTGCCTGAACGTGTCGGCGGGTATCGGTATCCTCGGCATGGCTTCGCCACTGTTGCAGGAAGTGTTCGGCGGCAAACTGCTGGGCGTCGATGTGCCGTTCGGTCAACTCGACGCTGGCCAACTGGCCTCGATCGCGGCGATCGCAGCGGGCTTCACCGGTCTGCTGAGCCTGTTCAACATCGGTGGCCGGTTCTTCTGGGCCTCGTTCTCCGACTACCTGGGCCGCAAGAACACCTACTTCGTGTTCTTCGCGCTGGGTTTTGCCCTGTACGCGCTGATTCCGAACATGGGCCATCTGGGCAACGTTGCGCTGTTCGTGGCGGCGTTCTGCATCATCCTGTCGATGTACGGCGGTGGTTTTGCCACCGTTCCGGCGTATCTGGCCGACCTGTTCGGTACACAGATGGTCGGTGCGATCCACGGTCGTCTGCTGACTGCCTGGGCCGCTGCCGGCGTGCTCGGTCCGGTGCTGGTGAACTATCTGCGTGAATATCAGTTGAGCATCGGCGTGGAACGCGCTGCCGCTTACGACATCACCCTGTACATCCTCGCCGGCCTGCTGGTGTTGGGCTTCCTGTGCAACCTGATGGTGCGCCCGGTGGCCGACAAGTACTTCATGACCGACGCCGAACTGGCCGCCGAACAGGCGCTGGGCCACGACAAGGGTGCCGATGCCAGCACCGTTCTGGAGTGGAAAGCGGCGCCGGGCACCAAGCCTCTGGCGATCGCTGCCTGGCTGGTGGTGGGTATTCCGTTGGCGTGGGGTGTGTGGGTGACCCTGCAGAAGACGGCGGTACTGTTTCACTAAGGTGTTAGCTGAATAAACACCGAACCTGTGGGAGCGAGCCTGCTCGCGAAGACGGAGCACCAGTCGACATCAATGTTGGCTGGCGTACCGCATTCGCGAGCAGGCTCGCTCCCACATTTGTTTATGGCATGCCTGTAATGGCTTGTATGGACATGTCTACCCGCGACAGCCGGGCGTTCTATCCGTCAGGCATCTCACCTCTCGTGTTTCTGTTTGCCTCCTGCGTGCCTATAATGGCTGCCTTTTTCGCCCAATGATTTTGCGGAGCTGGTGATGGCCGAACGTAAGGCGTCTGTCGAGCGCGACACTCTGGAAACCCAGATCAAAGCCTCGATCAACCTTGATGGCACCGGAAAGGCCCGATTCGATATCGGTGTACCTTTTCTTGAGCACATGCTGGACCAGATCGCCCGTCACGGGTTGATCGATCTGGATATCGAATGCAAGGGCGATCTGCATATCGACGACCACCATACGGTGGAAGACGTCGGTATCACCCTCGGCCAGGCCTTCGCCAAAGCCATCGGCGACAAAAAAGGCATCCGTCGCTACGGCCATGCCTACGTGCCGCTCGATGAAGCGCTGTCGCGCGTGGTGATCGATTTCTCCGGTCGCCCGGGCCTGCAGATGCACGTGCCGTACACCCGCGCTACCGTCGGCGGTTTCGACGTTGACCTGTTCCAGGAATTCTTCCAGGGCTTCGTCAACCACGCGCTGGTCAGCGTGCACATCGACAACCTGCGCGGCACCAACACCCACCACCAGATCGAAACCGTGTTCAAGGCTTTCGGCCGCGCGCTGCGCATGGCTGTCGAGCTGGACGAGCGCATGGCCGGGCAAATGCCATCGACCAAAGGCGTTCTGTAATGCAGACGGTTGCAGTTATCGACTACGGCATGGGCAATCTGCACTCGGTGGCCAAGGCTCTTGAGCACGTCGGCGCCGGCAAGGTGCTGATCACCAGCGATGCGAACGTGATTCGCGAAGCCGACCGCGTGGTATTCCCGGGCGTTGGCGCGATTCGCGATTGCATGGCGGAGATCCGTCGCCTCGGCTTCGATTCGCTGGTCCGTGAGGTCAGCCAGGATCGGCCGTTCCTCGGCATCTGTGTCGGCATGCAAGCCCTGCTCGATACCAGCGAAGAGAACGCCGGCGTCGACTGCATCGGCCTGTTTCCAGGCGCGGTGAAATTCTTCGGCAAGGATCTGCACGAAGACGGCGAGCACCTGAAGGTCCCGCACATGGGCTGGAACGAGGTGAAGCAGAATATCAGTCACCCGCTGTGGCATGACATCCCGGATCTGGCGCGTTTCTACTTCGTGCACAGCTACTACATCGCCGCCGCCAATGCGCGTCAGGTGGTGGGAAGCGGTCATTACGGTGTCGATTTCGCCGCAGCGCTGGCCGACGGTTCGCGTTTCGCCGTGCAGTTTCACCCGGAGAAAAGCCATACCCACGGCCTGCAACTGCTGCAGAACTTCGCTGCGTGGGACGGTCGCTGGTAAATGGCTGTCAAGAAATCCAGACCGCCGATTCTGACCCTCACTCCCGAGCAGGAGAACGAGGCCAGTCGCAAGATTCAGCGGTTCATGGAAGACCGTTTCGAACTGGATCTGGGTTCGTTCGAGGCGGCGGAAATTCTTGAGCTGTTTACCCGCGAGATTGCTCCGCACTATTACAACAGAGCGATTTTCGATGTGCAGACCCACCTCAAGGAACGGTTTGAAAGCATCGAAAGCGACCTGTGGGCGCTCGAAAAAAATTAAGAGCAGCGGCAAGCGTCAAGCTGCAAGCTGCAAGAGATAGACGCGCGTGCGCGCTTGCAGCTTATGGCTTGCAGCTTGCCGCTCTTTTGACGAAGGAAAAAGCATGCTGATTATCCCCGCTATCGATCTCAAGGACGGTGCCTGCGTACGTCTGCGCCAGGGCCGCATGGAAGATTCCACGGTGTTCTCCGATGACCCGGTGAGCATGGCTGCCAAGTGGGTGGAGGGCGGTTGCCGTCGTCTGCATCTGGTCGACCTGAACGGCGCTTTCGAAGGCCAGCCGGTCAACGGCGAAGTGGTCACCGCGATCGCCAAGCGCTACCCGACCCTGCCGATCCAGATCGGTGGCGGCATCCGTTCGCTGGAAACCATCGAGCATTACGTCAAAGCCGGCGTGAGCTACGTGATCATCGGCACCAAAGCCGTAAAAGATCCGGCGTTCGTTGCTGAAGCCTGCCGTGCGTTTCCGGGCAAGATCATTGTCGGTCTGGATGCGAAAGACGGTTTCGTCGCCACCGACGGCTGGGCTGAGATCAGCACCGTGCAGGTCATTGACCTGGCCAAGCAGTTCGAAGCCGACGGCGTGTCCTCGATCGTTTATACCGACATCGCCAAAGACGGCATGATGCAGGGCTGCAACGTACCGTTCACCGCTGCGCTGGCCGCTGCCACCAGGATTCCGGTGATCGCTTCCGGCGGCATCCATAACCTGGGTGACATCAAGTCGCTGCTCGACGCCAAGGCACCGGGCATCATCGGCGCAATTACCGGCCGGGCGATCTACGAAGGCACTCTCGACGTCGCCGAAGCGCAAGCTTTCTGCGATTCGTACCAAGGCTGAGGACTGACCATGGCGCTTGCCAAACGCATCATCCCTTGCCTGGACGTGGACAACGGCCGGGTTGTCAAAGGCGTGAAGTTCGAGAACATCCGCGACGCCGGTGACCCGGTGGAAATCGCCCGTCGCTACGACGAGCAGGGCGCCGACGAGATTACCTTTCTCGACATCACCGCCAGCGTCGATGGCCGTGACACCACGCTGCATACCGTCGAGCGCATGGCCAGTCAGGTGTTCATTCCGCTGACCGTCGGCGGTGGCGTGCGTACCGTGCAGGACATCCGCAACCTGCTCAATGCCGGCGCGGACAAGGTGTCGATCAACACCGCCGCCGTGTTCAACCCCGAGTTCGTTGGCGAAGCCGCGCAGCATTTCGGCTCGCAGTGCATCGTCGTCGCCATCGACGCCAAGAAAGTCTCCGGCCCCGGCGAAACCCCGCGCTGGGAAATCTTCACCCACGGCGGGCGCAAGCCGACCGGTCTCGACGCAGTCGAGTGGGCGAAGAAAATGGAAGGCCTCGGTGCCGGTGAAATCCTCCTGACCAGCATGGATCAGGACGGCATGAAAAACGGCTTCGACCTCGGCGTGACCCGCGCCATCAGCGACGCGCTGGGCATTCCGGTGATCGCTTCCGGTGGCGTCGGCAATTTGCAGCATCTGGCCGACGGCATTCTCGAAGGCCATGCCAGTGCGGTGCTGGCGGCAAGTATTTTCCACTTCGGCGAATACACCGTGCAGGAAGCAAAGGCCTACATGTCGCATCGCGGCATCGTCATGCGCTAAAGCCTACAGGCCAGTGGACAGCATGGCGCGCCCAAGGCACTCTTGGGCACGCCATGGATTCCGGTAGCCCGACATGATCAAACGCCTGCTTGTTGTTCTCGCCAGCGCCTCGTTGTTGTTCATCAGCAATGCCCGGGCCGAAACCAGTCCCGACACCGATGTGGTGCTGCTCACCGAGAACTTCCCGCCGTACAACATGGCGAAGAACGGCAAGAATTTCGCCCAAGGCGACAACATCAACGGCATTGCCACGGACATCGTTCGCGAGATGTTCCAGCGCGCCGGTCTCACTTACAGCCTGACCCTGCGTTTCCCCTGGGAACGTGTCTACAAGCTCGCCTTGGAAAATCCCGGTTATGGGGCCTTCGTCATGGCGCGCCTGCCCGATCGGGAAAGACTGTTCAAATGGGTCGGGCCGATCGGTCCCGACGACTGGATTCTGCTGGCCAAGGCTGACAGCAAGATCACCCTGGACACCCTCAATGATGCCCGCAAATACAAGATCGGCGCCTACAAGGGCGATGCGATTGCCGAGACGCTGACCAAGCAGGGGCTGAAACCGGTGGTGGTGCTGCGCGATCAGGACAATGCGAAAAAGCTGGTAAACGGCCAGATCGATCTCTGGGCTACCGGCGATCCTGCCGGCCGTTATCTGGCGCGGCAGGATGGCGTGACCGGCCTGAAGACTGTGCTGCGCTTCAACAGCGCGGAGTTGTACCTGGCGCTGAACAAGGACGTTTCCGATGACGTTGTCGCCAAGCTGCAGACCGCGCTGGATCAGTTGCGCAAGGAAGGCGTGGTCGATGAAATCATGGGGCGCTATCTGTAGCAGATGGCTGATCCGGCATTGCCTGCGCAGCGCTGATTTCGTCCTGTGTCAGAGACGACTGCACAGTCTGTTCTTCGACCGGCTCCGGTTCCGACACCGCGATGATCTCAGGCTTGGCTTGCGCGTACTGGCTGATGTGCAGACTGCCGCCATCGGTGTAGCTGAAACCTTCTGTCACTGACGTGCCGTCTGCACGCAGCAGCGTGTAGTCGCTCTGCACCAGATACGATGCCACCGATCTGTTTTTGTCCACGACCGCAACCACTTCGATGCTCGCCGTATTGAGCCAGTCATTCGAATGTATCTCGCATTGGGTGAAGTCATGGCCCAGCCGTGCGGAAAACATCGGCGCGTTGTGCTGATTGTTTTGCCATTGGGCGCCGAATTCGACGGAGGTGGTGTGGGTGAACGTGCGCAACCCGGCGGTTCGCTGAGCGCGAGGTGCTGTCCATTTGAATATCTGGCTGTCATTGCCATCATTGCGTGCATGACCGACCAGCACGTACTGATCCTGGCGTTGCAGCAGATAGAAGGGCGAGTGACGCAGTTGCTCGGTGGCGATGTAACGCGGATCCTTGACGGTGAACCAGGGCAGAATGGCGATGTAAGACGGATCGTCGACAGTGTCCAAAGGCGTCGGCGTTTCCCCGCACAGCACCGGTGGCGATGGGCGTGTATGCATCTGAAGTCCAATCTGCAAGCGCAAACAGTAGACCGGGAAACTGGCCGGTCTGGTGTAATCACCCAGGCCGAAAAAACTGCCCGATGCCAGGTATATCTCGCCAGGTAGGGCGGTTGGAGGAACGGCGCTCCAGGTACTGACACGCTGTCGGGCTTTGCTGCCCTTGTCGTCCCAGATCAGGTCGCTGCTATTCGATCCGATGACCAGATCGGCGCGAACGCAGCGGACAGCGTTGAGCGACGGTTTTTCATGATCATTGGAGCACACCGACCCCAGCGCCACGTAGCCGGCCGGAGGCAGCGGTCGCCAGATCGACAGATCTCTTTTCGAACCTGACCCGGAATCCTTCCAGATCAGCTCGTAATCATCGGGACGGCGCAGTGCCCTGCCTTTGGTGGGATCAGTGCTGGCAATGTCTGCTTCGCAAACAACCGCCACCACGCGTTCGTCATTGATGTTGCCCAAGCCTCTGGTGACGACATCGCCCAAGGGAAAATAACCGGGCAGCGCGTCGGGGGCCGGTGTCGGGCGCCAGAACGACGCAGATTTGGCCGACAGACCGTCGGTATCCCAGATGCGCAGAAATTCTGTTGTGAAGTTGATCAGCAGGTTATCGATGCGGATGGGTTCAGACCGCCCTGTGGGCGGGATAATCGGGGGGTTGTTTGTCATGGGCACTCCTGATAGTTGAAAGCGACTCAAAGGAGTCGCGACCTGCAGCAGGTCTTACTATCCGGAACGGGGCAGGGCGTACGGTGGTAACTATGTATTGCAGCGTGACCGGGTATTACCGGTAAACGCCGTCCTTGCCATGCCCGGCCATGGCGCGGTTGCTGCGCACGCTGATCATCTGCCTGATATCGATCCAGTCGATGCCCTGCGCTTTGAGCTTGGGTAATTCGCGCTCGAGCACCGCCAGGGTCTGCGGATACGGATGGCCGATCATCACCGCTGAACCCTGTTTGTGCGCCAGGGAGATCGCGGTCTGTAGCTGAGTGGCAATGGCCGCTTCGGTACGCTCATCATCGAGAAACACGTCTCTGGAAACGCTGGCCAGATCGATTTTCTGCGCCTGCTGCGCAGCGACCGTTTGAGCGCTGGTGCGGCTGTCGACGAAGAACTTGTGCCGACGCTGCAATTCGCCCATCAACCACGCCATCGCCGCAGGCTGGGCGGTCATGCGGCTGCCCATGTGATTGTTGATGCCGGCGGTGAACGGGACTTTTGCAAACGCGGCATTCAGGCGTTTCTGCAGCTCTTCGATGGGCAGTTCGGGGTGCCAGGCGTACGGCCCGGTGGCCGGATCCATGGGCATGTGCAGGATGACGATCTTGCCGGCGCGATGGGCTTCGCGGGCAAATTCGGTGGCGTGCGGGGTGTCGGGCATGATCGCTGCCGTGACCGGGCCGGGCAGGGCGAGCACGCGACGATCCCGGGGCAGGTTCTGCCCCAGGTCGTCGATGATCAATGTCAGATAGGCGTTGTGCGGCGAGGAGCTGGCGGGCTCTGCTTGGGCAAAACCCGCCAGACAGCACAGCAGAACGCAGAGGGAACGCAGCAACATCCTCAGCGGCCGGAGGTGATGCTCAGGCCTTTGAGCAGGCTCAGGGCTTGGGCCAACTGGTAATCGTCATCCTGCGGCATCGCTTTGGCCTTGCCGCCGGAACCGCTCGGTTTGTCGGCGCCGCCGTTGCCGTTGCCCAAGTGACCTTGCAGATCGGCTTCCTTGAAGTATTCGCTGTCGGCTTCGTTGGTGATTTTCGCGCGGCGCACTTCGATGTCCGGCACGATGCCCTGAGCCTGAATCGAGCGGCCGTTCGGCGTGAAGTACAGCGCGGTGGTGATCTTCAGCGCGCGGTCGTTGTTCAGCGGCAGCACGGTCTGCACCGACCCCTTGCCGAAACTGGTGGTGCCCATGACCACGGCACGTTTCTGGTCCTGCAGGGCGCCGGCGACGATTTCCGAAGCCGAGGCACTGCCACCGTTGATCAGCACGACCATCGGCACCGCTTCGCTTTCGTCCTTGCCGGTGGCGGAGAAGCGCAATTCGGAGTTGGCGATGCGGCCCTTGGTGTAGACGATCAGGCCTTTGGTGATGAAGTGGTCGACCACTTCCACTGCCGATTGCAGTACGCCGCCCGGATTGTTGCGCAGGTCGAGAATGATGCCGTTGAGCTTCTTGCCGTTGTCCTTGCGCAGTTTGGCCAGAGCCTTGGAGACTTCTTCGCCGGTCTTGACCTGGAACTGGGTGATGCGGATGTAGCCGTAGCCCGATTCCAGCAGTTGCGCCTTGACGCTCTTGACCTGAATCACTGCACGGGCCAGGGTCACGTCGAACGGCGTGCCGCCATCGCGAACCAGGGTCAGGGTGATTTTCTGGCCGATCTTGCCGCGCATCTTGTCGACGGCTTCGGTCATGGTCTGGCCGCGGGTTGGCTGGCCGTTGATCTTGACGATGAAGTCGCCAGCCTGAATGCCGGCCTTCGAAGCCGGGGTGTCGTCGATCGGCGAGACAACCTTGATGAAGCCGTCTTCGGCGCCGACTTCGATGCCCAGGCCGCCGAATTCACCGCTGGTGCTTTCCTGCAGCTCGGTGAAATCTTCCGGGCCAAGGTAGGCCGAATGCGGATCGAGGTTGCTGAGCATGCCCTTGATCGCGTTTTCCAGCAGGGTCTTGTCGTCCACAGGCTCGACGTACGCGGCTTTGATCCGGTCCATAACCTCGGCGAAGGTGCGCAGCTCTTCCAGCGGCAACGGCGCCTTGGCGGTCGCGGCAGTGCCTGCCGGAGCGACGGTCGGGGCCGGTTGTGCGGCGAACGCCAGAGGCGCGCCGATCACCAGGGCGATCGTCAGGGCCAGCGAGGTAAGGCGGGACAAATGCAGCATGTCGAACGAACTCCTGAATTAGGTGGTGCGCTTATCCTTGCGCACGACACCATTGCGCCGGATCACTCGGGTGACCCTGCTGACGAATTGCGAAATACAGCGCTGGGGTGTTCTGACCGCCACTGTTACCGACAGTGGAAATCGACTCGCCAGCCTTGACCACATCACCCGCCGACTTGAGCAGCGTCTGGTTGTGGCCGTAAAGACTCAGAAAACCGTTGCCGTGATCGAGAATCACCAGCAAACCGGCACCGCGCAGCCAATCGGCAAACACCACGCGCCCGCCGTGTACGGCGTGCACCTGGCTGCCGGCGGAAGCGCTGATCATCACCCCATCCCACTTGGTGCGGGCGTCGTCGCCACGGCTTTCACCGAAGCGTGCGAGTAATCGACCATCAACCGGCCACGGAAGTTTTCCCCGGGTTGCAGCAAAAGGCCCGCCAAACGTTTCGCCGCTGCTCGATACCAGCGCGCCGGGGCTTGATCTGGCGGGTTTTCGTGGGGCGTCGCTGTTATCAGCCTGCGCCTCACGCAAACGCTTTTTTTCCGCTTCCTGCTGGGCGATCAGCGCTTTCTGCCGCGCTTCCTCTGCCTCACGAGCCTGGCGGGCCAGGGTTTCTTCAATGGTTTTAAGGACTTTAGACAGGTCTGCCTGATCCTGCTCGCGGGCGGCGAGTTTCTGGTCGCGGGCCTTTACGTCGTCATTGAGTCTGGCAAGGACCTGCTGGCGTTCCTTGCGGACTTTCTCGAGTGCTTCGCGCTGCGTGTCGAGGTCGCTTTTCTGCACCAGCAACTGCGCTTGCTGCAGGCCGATGTCTTTTTCGACATTGGCCAGTTGGCGGAGGGTTTCGTTGAAGTTCTTCAACTGCTCCAGGCGTGCCTGGCTCAGGTAGTCGTAATAGGTGAGGGTGCGGGCAAATTTCTCGGGGTTCTGCTGGTTGAGCAGCAGCTTGAGGTATTCCTGGCGGCCGTTCTGGTAAGCCGCACGGGCCTGAATGGCGATCAGTCGCTGCTGTTCAGTGCGCGCGCAAACCCAACAGCAGTTGGACGCCACGCGTCAGGATATCGCTGAGCTGAAAAAACTCCTGGGCAAGCTGCAGGAAGAAAAGTCCGGCGTGCAGAAAGAGCTCAAGGGCACTGAAACCGAG
>NZ_CAMPPP010000031.1:0-16962 GCF_946901175.1 Pseudomonas sp. Marseille-Q5117
TGGTAAGCCGCACGGGCCTGAATGGCGATCAGTCGCTGCTGTTCAGTGCGCGCGCTCTGGAGTTTTTTTTTCTCTGCATCGAGCCGCTGTAGCTCGGATTCGCTTTTCTGCAGTTCTTTCTGCAGCGCGTCGACCTGCTTCTGCAGCTTGCCCATCTCGGTTTCAGTGCCCTTGAGCTCTTTCTGCACGCCGGACTTTTCTTCCTGCAGCTTGCCCAGGAGTTTTTTCAGCTCAGCGATATCCTGACGCGTGGCGTCCAACTGCTGTTGGGTTTGCGCGCGCTCGTCGGCGAAGGCCGGCTGGAGCAGACAGGTCAGAGCAAGGGCGATCAGGACGCGAAGCATAGGGGCGGGCGGCACCAGGGTAAGGGACGGCCTAGTATGCCCGCCCGAGGCTGCAAAAAAAACGCCCAATTGGGGCTGTGTGATAACTGGACAGAAAAACACCGCAAAACCAATGTGGGAGCGAGCTTGCTCGCGAAAGCGGTGCGTCAGGCGACATCGCTGTCGACTGATCCACCGTATTCGCGAGCAGGCTCGCTCCCACAGGGATTGGCGGTGTTTATACGAGGATCGAAGTACCTGTCATCTCCGCCGGTTTTTCCAGACCCAGCAGCATCAGCATGGTCGGCGCTACGTCCGCCAGCACGCCGCCTTCGCGCACTTTCAGGTCGCGCTTGCCGACGTAGATGAACGGCACCGGCTCGGTGGTGTGCGCGGTGTGCGCCTGACCGGTGGATTCATCGGCCATTTGCTCGACGTTGCCGTGGTCAGCGGTGATCAGTGCTTCGCCGCCGACCTTTTCCAGCGCCTCGACGATGCGACCGACGCAGGTGTCGAGGCACTCGACCGCTTTTACCGCCGCGTCGAACACGCCGCTGTGGCCGACCATGTCGCCGTTGGCGTAGTTGACCACGATCACGTCGTAACGCTGGTTTTCGATGGCGTCGACGATACGGTCGGTGACTTCCGGGGCGCTCATTTCCGGCTGCAAGTCATAAGTCGCGACTTTTGGCGACGGGATCAGGATGCGCTCTTCGCCCGGGAACGGTTCTTCACGACCGCCGGAAAAGAAGAAGGTCACGTGGGCGTATTTTTCGGTTTCAGCGATGCGCAGCTGGGTCTTGCCGTTTTTCGCCAGGTAATCACCGAGAACGTTTTCCAGGCTGCCGGCGGCGAAGGCCGACGGTGCTGGAATGCTAGCGGCGTACTGGGTAAGCATGACGAAACCGGCCAGTTTCGGCTGACGGGCGCGCGCGAACTCCTTGAAATCGTCTTCGACGAACACGCGGGTCAGCTCGCGGGCGCGGTCGGCGCGGAAGTTCATGAACACCACGGCATCGCCGTCTTCAACTTTCACCGGCTCACCGATGGAGGTGGCTTTGACGAATTCGTCGCTTTCGCCACGGGCGTAGGCAGCTTCAAGACCTTCCTGCGCGGTGGCGGCGTTGAATTCGCCATTGCCGTCGACGATCAGGTTATAGGCCTGGGCGACGCGATCCCAACGGTTGTCACGGTCCATGGCGAAGTAGCGGCCAATGATGCTGGCGATCCGGCCTTTGCCCAAGGCCTGGAAAGTCGCGTCGAGCAGTTCGATCGACGAAGCGGCGCTTTTCGGCGGCGTGTCGCGGCCATCGAGGAAGGCGTGCAGGTAGATTTTTTCGGCGCCGCGCTTGAAGGCCAGTTCGGCCATGGCGATCAGGTGATCCTGGTGGCTGTGCACGCCGCCATCGGACAGCAGGCCCATGAAGTGCACGGCTTTGCCGGCGGCCACGGCTTGATCGACAGCGGCGCAGATGGTCGGGTTTTCGAAGAATTCGCCGTCGCGGATCGCTTTGGTCACGCGGGTGAAGTCCTGATACACCACGCGCCCGGCGCCGAGGTTCATGTGGCCGACTTCCGAGTTGCCCATCTGGCCGTCCGGCAGGCCGACGTCCATGCCGCTGCCCGAAATCAAGCCATTCGGCACGGTGGCCCATAGACGGTCCAGCACGGGTTTCTTCGCCGCGAACACGGCATTGGATTCGGGGCTGTCGCTGTGACCGAAGCCGTCGAGAATCATCAGGACCAAAGGTTTGGGCGTAGTCGTCATGGAATCCACTCGTGGCTGATAAAGAAGAGGGCGATGGAAAACGGAGTTGGAGTTTAAAGCGAAGTTCCGACCGCGTCACCGCCGGACGGGGTTTGGCCGACCATAGTGGCTGTGTATACTGGCCGACATTTTAACGCCCTGGAACCTCCTTCGATGGTTGCTCACCTGATTGAATTTGCCACTAACCACTACATTCTTGTCGGTATCTTCGTCGTACTTCTGGCTCTGTTGCTGGCGCACACGATGCAGGGCGGCGGCAAGAGCCTGAGCACCGGCGAGCTGACCGCACTGGTCAATAAAGACGCAGGCGTGGTGGTGGATATCCGTCCGGCCAAGGATTATGCCGCTGGCCACATCGTCAGCGCGGTGTACATCCCGCAAGACAAACTGGCTGCCCGCGTCGGCGAGCTGGAAAAACACAAGGCCAAGACCATCATTCTGGTCGATGCCCTCGGTCAGACCGCCGGCACCCACGCCCGCGAGCTGATGAAGTCCGGCTTCACCGCCGCCAAGCTGTCCGGCGGGATTTCCAGCTGGAAAGGCGACAACCTGCCGCTGGTGAAATGACATGAGCGAAGTCATCGTCTACTCCAGCGATTACTGCCCTTACTGCTCGCGCGCCAAGCATCTGCTCGCCAGCAAAGGCGTGGCCTTCGAAGAGATCAAGGTCGATGGCAAGCCGCAGCTGCGTGCCGAAATGACCAAAAAGGCCGGGCGCACGTCCGTGCCGCAGATCTGGATCGGCGCAAAGCACATCGGCGGTTGCGATGATTTATACGCCCTGGAACGCGCCGGCAAACTCGACGCGCTGCTCAAGGGCTGAACGGCTGCACCCACGTACAGCACTCCCTAAAAGACCCAAGATCGATAAGGATCTGAGATGACTGACCAACAGAACACTGCAGCCAGCGAAGAAGAAACCGCACCGCAATTTTCCTTGCAGCGCATCTACGTACGCGACCTGTCCTTCGAAGCCCCGAAAAGCCCGGCGATCTTCCGCCAGCAGTGGGATCCGGCGGTCGGTCTGGATCTGAACACTCGCCAGAAAGCGCTGGAAGGCGACTTCTACGAAGTGGTGCTGACCCTTTCCGTCACCGTGAAAAACGGTGAAGAAGTGGCCTTCATTGCTGAAGTGCAACAGGCCGGTATCTTCCTGATCAAGAATCTGGACGCGGCTTCGATGAGCCACACCCTGGGTGCGTTCTGCCCGAACATCCTGTTCCCATACGCCCGCGAAACCCTGGACAGCCTGGTTACCCGCGGTTCGTTCCCGGCGCTGATGCTGGCGCCGGTGAACTTCGATGCCCTGTACGCGCAAGAGCTGCAGCGCATGCAGGAAAGCGGCGAGACCCCGACCGTTCAGTAAGACGGTTCAGCAATACCCCATGTGGGAGCGAGCCTGCTCGCGAAAGCGGTCTGTCAGACAAATCAATGTTGACTGACACTCCGCATTCGCGAGCAGGCTCGCTCCCACATTTGTTTTGCGGCGTTACTTGAAGTCGTTCTGCCGCCACGCTTCGTACACGGCGATCGCCACGGTGTTGGACAGGTTCAGGCTGCGGCAGCCTTCGCGCATCGGCAGGCGCAGGCGCTGTTCGGCAGACAGGGCGTCGAGCACGTCCGCTGGCAGGCCGCGGCTTTCCGGGCCGAACAGAAACGCATCGCCGGGCACGAACGCGGCATCATGGAACGGCCGCGAACCTTTGGTGGTGAAGGCGAACACGCGCGGGTTGCCCAGACTTTCCAGACAACTGGCCAGATCAGCGTGACGCTGCAACGTGGCATATTCGTGGTAGTCGAGACCGGCACGGCGCAGGCGCTTGTCGTCCATCTCGAAACCCAGTGGTTCGATCAAATGCAGGTGGCAGCCGCTGTTGGCGCACAGCCTGATAACGTTGCCGGTGTTCGGCGGAATTTCTGGTTGAAAAAGGATGACGTGAAACATGCACGGCTCCGAAGGTAAAGATGAGCGGCATTCTACGCCGCCTGTGGACAACCGTTCGAAACTATTCCCGCGCGTCATCGGCTCGCTGGCGATTGTCGGCTTGATGATCGGCTTGATGATCGGCCGGCTGACTACGCCGGATCCGAGCGTGCTGGAGCAGGTCGAGGTTGCCGATGGCGGCCTGGTGGTGTGGTTCAACAATGAGCCGAAGCTGCACGGCGAGATCATCGACGGCACCGTCGCGCTGCTGTTTCAGGCCGAAGGTCGACCGCAGAAAGGCCAGCTCAGGCTCAACGGCAAGGATGTCAACTGGCGCACGCGCAAGAGTGATGGCGGATTGTTGCTGACGGTGCTGGCAGCGCGCCCGTTGCGGGGCGACTGGGTCGGCAGCGAGGTCGATGATCGTTGGCGGCTGGAGATCCGCTTGAGCGAGCGCTAGCGGAAAGGTCCCATTCTGGATGTTCGCCCGACACTGTTTGACGTCCTTTCCTACCGTGACCGTATCCCTTTCCCATCTCCGACGATTGCTCGTCCACGCTATCGTTCGCCCCTTCAAACGGCAGGATGCCGAAACCCGTCGCCCCCTCGCATGAATGCAGGGGCGTCTTTTCAAGGATGAGAAACATGCCAGTAAAACCAGCCAAAGGTGGCGCTGCCCACACGAAAGTGGATGCTTCCACCAGTCCGACCCGACCGGACCACATGGATATTCCGCTTCCCGGCCCGTCAAACCGAGGTGGTTCTGGCTCAGCGTTTTCCACCGATAATTTGCCGTTACGGGCCGGCTTGTCCAGCGCTATCGACGCAGACGCCACGCTCGCGACTGCGGCAGTTGTGGTTCATGCGGCCCCTGCACAAGCCAGTCCGCCGGTATCACAACCGACGCTGGACCATTACGCAATCAACGCCCGCGCAATACTTCCAGAAATCAACAGCGAAGGATTGCGGGTTCTTAATCGGCGCACCTACGCTGACGTGGCCGGTGGCGATCTTGTTCTTGTCGCCGTAGATCCGCAGACAGGTCTGCATCGAGCCCGACGGCCAAGCGAATTACTGCCAGGCCCGGTGATGCTGCGCGATGCGGCCAGCGGGCTTTGGTATGCGCGCGATGTCGTGGAGCCAACTACCCGTGAGCAGATCCGCAAGTATCTGCCGGACATGAGCGATGAGAACGCGGATGCCTTCATCGCCCGGTTTGATGACAAGGATGTGGCAGAGCTTGAACTCAAGCACATTCAGCCTGGGCTTGCGCAACTGGACTCGACGCGTTTCAGCATGCCATTCAGTCCAGCTCGCATTACATCGGACCAGGAGTTCCTTGACGCGTCAAAGATGTGGACGACGCTACGCCAGTTGTACCAATGGCAAGGCCATCCTGATCAGCGGGTCTACAGTGGTGGGCGGCTTGTGGGCTTCAAGCTGGATATCAATCTGACGACATGGCCAGCTGAAAAGCCGCTTTCGTTGAAATTCAACTCAGTCGTTTCTCTCACGCTAAGAGGTGGTGGTCCGGTGACCCCGGACGTGTTTTGCGCGCAATTTCCCAACCTTGAAAGTCTGACGATTACCAGTCAGGAGATCAGAGTAAAAGGCCGGTTCCAAGGGTGGGACATAATAGAAAGCGTTCATTCAAAATTCAGTATGGATTCGCGCTTCGCCGAGCAATTGAAAAGATTCCCGCGTTTGCAGAGGCTGCATCTGCAGGACTGTGAATTAACGGCTGACTTTTCGCTGCGAGGCCTTACCAGACTTCGTGAATTATGGCTTTGCAACACAGTCGAGGCCCCGGTGAATAGCCTCGACATGCAAATGCGGCATCAGGAGCAAGTCACCTTTTTGCAAGTGGCAGCTGACCTCAGAGGGATGACTGAGCTGCGGGTGCTGGATCTGAGCCGCACCGGAATACACCTGCTGCCTTCTGGTCTGGAGGCCATCGACGTGGCGTCGAAGCTGGAAGTGTTAAGACTGGGGGGCAATCCGCTTGCGAACAGCCTTTCACTCGAAAACATGACCGCACTGCAGGAGCTGGATCTTTCCAATACACGATTGCAACGATTTCCCGAGGGCATTACCGATAGGATTCCCGTAAAAGAGTTGAATCTTGCTGACAATCACATCAGGTCGATTCCCGAATCCGTGGAGCTCAGAGCGGGCTTCAATCTCATCGGCAATCCAATTACGGACCCGGCCTCGCTACGGCGGTTGATACGAGCACGTGTCGACACAGGCACCGATATCTGGCTCGGACAGGAAAGCAGCGATGGGTCTGCCGATCTCTGGCTACGCAATGTGCCACAGGACCAGATAGCGGAAAAACAAGCGCTGTGGGACAGGCATAACGCCGCAATGCCACTGGCAGTGACCGGCATTCTTCGTCGGCTGAGTCGAACGCCCGAATTTCACGTTGAACGCCCGCTGCTGCAGCGGCGCGTGTGGTGGTTTCTGGAAATGTATGACAGGGCCGACGTCACCGAACGGGCCAGGCTCGACGCCATTCTTCATACGGAAACGAGTCCCGGGAAGATGCTGGACCGGCTGGAGAATGAAATCCGCAGCTATGACGGAGGGCGACAGAATCAAGCGCTGCACCCTCTGCCCAAACGGCCCAGGTTCGAATAGGGGCGGGGCGCTGCAGTGTAAAAGCGGGAATCCCTGACCTGCCTGTATCAGGGTTCCCAAAAGCGTGGGCTTCGCTTGTGGCGTCAGCCCGGTATAAAGAGGGAACCCCCGGCCTGCCTGTACCAAGGATCCCAAAAGGGTGGCTCGGCGCTTTGCGCTGTGAGCCCGATGTAAAGAGGGGAATCCCCGGCCTGCCTGTACCAAGGTCCCCGAAACGGGTGGTGAAGCGAATCACCTGAGACAGGTATTGCAGGGGGCGTGCCAGGTTTTAATCTGCTGAAACAAAAAACGCTTTGGGAACGCGAAAGCCCCGGGGCTCGGGGCTTTCGCGTTTTTGAATAAAGGGTTTTTCAGTTTTTTCAGGAGTGATTGTGGCGATACGGCTGTGCGCGATCGCGGGTCATTGTGCATTGATGCGGTGCACGGTGGCCCTCACCCTAACCCTCTCCCAGAGGGAGAGGGGACTGACCGAGTTGCCCGGTCAAGTTACGCCGACCTGAGATACCGAGCCGAACTCAGGCCTCGAAACCACCCGAGATTGCTCCTTCCCCTCTCCCCTTGGGGGAGAGGGCTGGGGTGAGGGGGATCGATCCTGAGTAGACGACAATCCTTAAGCGTTAACCCTCTTCCCCTCGTCATCATCCCCACCATCAACCTTCATCCCCAGTTCCTTGATCTTGCGCGTCAGGGTATTGCGCCCCCAACCCAGCAGCACCGCCGCATCACGCCGACGTCCTGCGGTGTGCTTCAAAGCAGTCTCGATCATGATCCGCTCGAACGCTGGCACTGCGCTGTCGAGCAGGCTCGACTGGCCACGGGCCAAGGCCTGATCGGCCCACTGGCGCAGGGCCTGTTCCCAGTTGGTCACTGGCGCCGAATCCTGCGGCAGGTTGAGCAGTTCCGGTGGCAAGTCACTGATGTGCACTTCACGGCCGGAGGCCATGACGGTGATCCAGCGGCAGGTGTTCTCCAGCTGGCGCACGTTGCCCGGCCACGGCAGGTTTTTCAGGTATTCCTCGGTTTCGCTTTTCAGCAGCTTCGGCTCGACCGCCAGTTCCTGCGCGGCGCGGCTGAGGAAGTGCCGGGCCAGGGTCGGGATGTCTTCGCGACGATCCGACAGGCGCGGGATGTGGATGCGGATAACGTTGAGGCGGTGGAACAAGTCCTCGCGGAATTTGCCGGCGTGGACGAGCGTTTCCAGATTCTGGTGGGTTGCGGCGATGATGCGTACATCGACTTTCACCGGCACATGGCCGCCGACGCGGTAGAACTCGCCATCGGCCAACACGCGCAACAGACGCGTCTGGGTGTCCGCCGGCATGTCGCCGATTTCATCGAGAAACAGCGTGCCGCCGTCCGCCTGTTCAAAACGACCGCGACGCAAATTCGCCGCGCCGGTGAACGCGCCTTTCTCGTGGCCGAACAGTTCCGATTCCATCAGATCCTTGGGAATCGCCGCCATGTTCAGGGCAATGAACGGCGAAGCCGCGCGTGGGCTGTGGCGGTGCAGGGCGTGGGCGACCAGTTCTTTACCGGTACCGGATTCGCCGTTGATCAGCACGGTGATGTTGGAGTGGCTCAGGCGCCCGATGGCGCGAAAGACTTCCTGCATCGCCGGCGCTTCGCCGATGATTTCCGGGGTGCGGGTCAAGGCTGGCACAACTTCCAGGCCTTGCTGTTCCTGCGCATGTTGATTGGCGCGTTTGACCAGCGAAACGGCTTCGTCGACGTCGAAAGGCTTGGGCAGGTACTCGAAAGCACCGCCCTGATAGGAGGCGACAGCGCTGTCCAGATCGGAGTGAGCGGTCATGATGATGACCGGCAGCCGTGGGTGCTGTTCGCGAATCCGCGCCAGCAGATCCAGGCCACTGGCGCCCGGCATGCGGATATCGGAAATGATCACGTCCGGCTGCTGCCGGGCCAGACGACTCATCACGCCGTCGGCGCTGTCAAAGCTCTGGGTGGTCATGCCTTCCTGCTGCAAGGCCTTTTCCAGGACCCAACGGATAGAACGGTCGTCATCGACGATCCACACGGTTTCACTACGGCTCATGTCGATGTGGCTCCTTGTTCCAGTGGCAGGAAGATCGAGAAGGTGGTGTGGCCTGGATGGCTCTCACACTCGACCAGGCCCTGGTGCTGACTGATGATGTTCTGGGTAATGGCCAGGCCCAGCCCGGTACCGTCCGGGCGGCCGCTGACCATCGGAAAGAAAATGGTTTCCTGCAGTTCCGCCGGGATGCCCGGGCCGTTGTCGATGATCTCGATCTTGGTCACCAGACGATGGCGGATGTGGCCGATGGTGAACTGGCGCATGGCGCGGGTGCGCAGGCTGATGCGGCCCAGGCGCAGCTCGTTCTGGCTGCTGATAGCCTGCATCGCGTTGCGCACGATGTTCAACACCGCCTGAATCATTTGCTCGCGGTCGATCAATACATCGGGAATGCTCGGGTCGTAATCACGCACCAGGGTGATGCAGCCCTGGCTTTCGGCCTCGACCAGATGGCAGACGCGTTCGAGCACTTCGTGGACGTTGCACATGGCCAGTGACGGCAACTTATTCGAGCCGAGCATGCGATCGACCAGATTGCGCAGGCGGTCGGCCTCTTCGATGATCACATTTGTGTAATCGCGCAGGCTCTCTTCCGGAAGCTCGCGGGCGAGCAATTGCGCCGCACCACGGATGCCACCGAGGGGATTCTTGATCTCGTGGGCGAGGCCGCGCACCAGCATCTTGCTGGTTTCCTGTTTGGACAGCTGCGCCTCTTCCTTGGTGATGCGCAACAGGCGATCACGCGGATGCACTTCGAGCAAAAGCAAAGTCTCGCCGTTACTGAGAATCGGCGTCACCGCGTAATCCACGGTCAGCGTCTGGCCGGTGAGGGCGGTGAGCATCGCTTCACGCTTGGTGAACGGGTGCGCCTGCTCCACCGCCTGACGCAGGGAATTGAGCGCCTCGGGGGATTCGGTGAACAGCTCGCTGATGAACTGGCCGTGGCTGCGCTGGCCGCTGACCGCCAACAGCATTTCCGCCGCCGGGTTCATATACTCCAGGCGCAACTCGGCGTCGAGCAGGATGGTCGCCGTGGTCAGGTTGTCGAGCAGCAAACGGTGAATAGCGTCGCTTATGGTCATCTGGACCCCTCTTGGAGCAAGGCGTGCGCGAGAACAAAGCGCTGATGTAGGGAAAATGCAAAAACCAAACCAAGGCTCCGAAAAGAAGCGTTTAACCCCTGAAACAGGCGTTTGACGCGCGTTTGTATGGCACGAAGCCGGCTCAAACGGGAAGTTTCGAACCAAAATGGGTTGGGTTGTGGGCGAGATGCAGTTTAGTGCACCAATAGGGTGCGCATGCCCGGCGGACGTTAAAAGAAGCGCAGGAATGGATTTTTCGGCTCTTCCGGTTTGTCCTTGAGCGGGCATTCCGGGCGCACGCCGTAATCGTCGGCGACACAGGGTTTGACCTGACGTTTCTGCGCCAGGGAAATGCGCAGCATGTGGAACGGCTGATTGGCGGTGCGTTCCACGGTACGCCCGGCGGCGTCGAGGATTTCGATCGAAAGGTTGTGGCTGCCGCGATCGATGTTGCTCAGCGCAAACACCGGGCTGGCGCCGGGCTCGCCAGTGGCCTTGCCATCCAGCAGCAAGCGATAACGATGGCCGCTTTGCAGGCCGGGCTCGCTGGTGACGCTGACGATCAGCTCGCCGGCGCTGCTGCGCAAAGTGGCATCGGGCTCCGGGATCAGAATGCGCAGCATGTCGTAGTGAAAGGGCGGTGGTTCGGCGGATTTTTTCGCTGTGGTGATCGGCGCTGCGGTGTTGGCAGGGACAGCCATGCGATTGCTCGTCGCGATCGGCACTCGCTTGGCGTTGGCGCGTGGCTGGTCGGTGTAGACGCGGTTGCCCTGTGCGTCGAGATAGGTGAAGACCTCCGCCGAGGTGCACATCGACATCAATGCCAGGACGAGTACCAGCCCCGCGCGAATCACGGCGTATGCACCCGTTGCACGGTGAAGACGGCTGGCGGGCTCTGCTGAACGACGCGTTGGCCGTCGATCACTTGCACGGCCAGGCGATGCTCGCCGCGATCGATGTTGACCAGTTGCAGAACCGGCACGTTGCTCGGCTGGCCATAGGGCTGGTCGTCGAGCAGCAGCCTTAATTGATGCGGCGGTTGCAGGCGCGGCTTGATCAGAACATTGACCGTAAAGGTGCCGTTATTGGCGCGCAGCGCCTCGTCAGTGGGCAGACCGGCGAGTTCGAGGATTTCATAGGCGTTGCGCGGTGGTTGCGGTTGTTCTGCGGTGGGTGCCTGCGGCGCACTCGGTGCTTGCGGCTCGACCCGATTGAGTGGCGGCAGCTCGACCGGTTGCGCCTGCACGCCGTCCGGCGGCTGATTGCTGTACGCCGTGTTGCCGTTGGCGTCGGTGTACTTGTAGATCTGCGCGGCGGCGGGCAGGGCGATCAGCAGCAGAATGTAGGGAAACGTGCGACCCATGAAATCGACCGGGGTTGGAAGCGATGGGTAGCAGCATAGGACAGGTGGCGCGGTTGGCCCAACTGGCGACACATTCAAAGATCATTCAGACACCACAGATCGCCTGTGGGAGCGAGCCTGCTCGCGAAGGCGTCGCGTCAGTCACCATCATCTTCAATGACACACCGCTTTCGCGAGCGGGCTCGTTCCCACAGGGTAAATGAACTGTGCCGGGCAATAAAAAAGGCCTCCCGAAGGAGGCCTCTTTTGTCACGCCACTTTACGCAGAGCTACCGGATCAGCAGCTGTAGTACAGCTCATATTCCAGTGGGTGTACGAAGGTGCGAACCTTGATTTCTTCTTCCGATTTCAGCGCGATGTAAGCGTCGATGAAGTCGTCGGAGAACACGCCGCCCTTGGTCAGGAACGCGCGGCCCTTGTCCAGCTCTTCCAGGGCTTCTTTCAGGCTGCCGCAAACCTGTGGAATCTCTTTCGCCTCTTCAGGCGGCAGGTCGTACAGGTTTTTGTCAGCAGCATCGCCTGGGTGGATCTTGTTTTGGATACCGTCCAGACCGGCCATCAGCAGTGCTGCGAAGGCCAGGTACGGGTTGGCAGCCGGATCCGGGAAGCGTGCTTCGATACGGCGGGCTTTCGGGCTCGACACGTAAGGAATACGGATCGAAGCGGAACGGTTGCGCGCCGAGTAGGCCAGCATTACCGGAGCTTCGAAGCCTGGCACCAGACGCTTGTAGGAGTTGGTCGCCGGGTTGGTGAAGCCGTTCAGGGCCTTACCGTGTTTGATGATGCCGCCGATGAAGTACAGAGCGGTATCGGACAGGCCGGCATAGCCTTCACCTGCGAAGGTGTTCTTGCCGTCTTTCCAGATCGACATGTGTACGTGCATGCCCGAACCGTTGTCGCCGTACAGTGGCTTCGGCATGAAGGTCGCGGTGCGGCCGTAAGCGTCGGCAACGTTGTGCACAACGTATTTCAGGGTCTGAACTTCGTCAGCCTTCTTCACGAGGGTGTTGAACTTGACGCCGATTTCGTTCTGGCCGGCAGTTGCCACTTCGTGGTGGTGAACTTCAACCGACTGACCCATTTCTTCCAGTGCGTTGCACATGGCGGTACGGATTTCGTGGTCGTGGTCGAACGGTGGAACCGGGAAGTAGCCGCCTTTCACGCCTGGACGGTGACCCTTGTTGCCGCCTTCGATGTCCTGGTCGGACATCCACGAGCCTTGCTCGGAGTAGATCTTGAACATCGAACCGGAGATGTCCGACTTGAACTTCACCGAGTCGAAGATGAAGAATTCTGGCTCTGGACCGGCGAATACGGTGTCGCCGATACCGGTGGCTTTCAGGTGCTCTTCGGCGCGCTTGGCGATCGCACGTGGGTCGCGATCGTAGCCCTGCATGCTCGAAGGCTCGATGATGTCGCACACCAGAATCAGGGTTGGGTCTTCGGTGAACGGATCGAGCACGGCAGTTTCGTCGACCGGCATCAGGATCATGTCGGAGGCTTCGATACCTTTCCAACCGGAGATGGAGGAACCGTCGAACATCTTGCCGACTTCGAAGAAGTCGTCATCCAGCGCATCGCGAGCCGGCATGGTCACGTGGTGCTGAGTGCCTTTGGTGTCCGTGAAGCGCAGATCAATCCACTTGACGTCATGATCTTTGATGAGTTGAACCGACTTCGACATAGTGTCCTCCGGGTGAATTAGGGCGGGTAGTGGATGCCCTTAATAATGGTGATGCCGGCGCGAATACTCTGCCAAGGCAACCTGCCTCACAAGGGAGCAAATTGCATGCCAGTGCCCCAGCATGGGTTTTTTGCCCCAAATTCACGCTTATTAAGGTGCGCAGGCAACTGAATCGACAAATATCGCCCCGTAATGTTGCGTTTAATTCCATAAATGACCTGTTTTGGTGCGCGCAAAACCTTCTGCACATTAACTGGTTAAACCTTGAGCAATTTCCGCTATAATCCGCGCCCCCCTTTTTCGGCTGGCCGTTCGCGCGCTGTTTTCATGAAACTTATCGTAAAAGTCTTCCCCGAGATCACCATCAAAAGCCGACCTGTCCGGACGAAATTCATCCGCCAGTTGGCCAAGAACATCCGCACCGTGCTCCGTGACCTGGACCCGGCCGTGGTGGTGAACGGCGTGTGGGACAATCTCGAGCTGGAAACCCGCGTTACCGACCCCAAAGCCTTGAAAGAGATGGGCGAGCGCCTGACCTGCATGCCGGGGATCGCGCACTTTCTGCAGATCGACGAGTACCCGCTGGGCGACTTCGACGACATCACCGAGAAGTGCAAACAGCACTACGGCGATGCGCTGGCCGGGAAGATTTTCTCGGTGCGCTGCAAGCGCGCAGGCAAGCATGCGTTCAGCTCGATGGACGTGGAAAAATACGTCGGCAGCAAGCTGCGTCGCGAGTGCGGTGCAGCCGGAATCGACCTCAAAGCACCGGAAATCGAAGTCCGTATCGAAGTTCGCGACAAACGGTTGTTCGTGATTCACAGCCAGCACAACGGCATCGGCGGCTACCCGCTGGGTGCGTTGGAGCAGACGCTGGTATTGATGTCCGGCGGCTTCGATTCGACCGTGGCGGCTTATCAGATCATGCGTCGCGGCCTGATGGCGCACTTCTGCTTCTTCAATCTCGGCGGGCGCGCCCACGAATTGGGCGTGATGGAAGTCGCGCACTTCATCTGGAAGAAGTACGGCAGCTCGCAACGCGTGCTATTTGTCAGTGTGCCGTTCGAGGAAGTGTTGGGCGAAATTCTCGGCAAAGTCGATAACAGTCATATGGGCGTGGTTTTGAAGCGTATGATGTTGCGCGCCTCGTCCGAGATCGCCGAACGCCTGCACATCGATGCACTGGCGCCCGGTGAAGCGATCTCCCAGGTGTCGAGCCAGACGCTGCCGAACCTGTCGGTGATCGACTGCGTGACCGATAAACTGGTGCTGCGGCCGCTGATCGTCGCGCACAAGCAGGACATCATCGACACCGCCAACGAGATCGGCACCGCCGATTTCGCCCGGCACATGCCGGAATATTGCGGCGTGATTTCGGTCAACCCCAAGACCGCCGCCAAGCGTGGCCGGGTTGAGCACGAAGAGAAAGAATTCGACATGGCGGTACTCGAGCGCGCGCTCGCCAACGCCAAACTGGTGCCGATCGATCGGGTAATCGACGAGTTGGGCCAGGATTTGCAAATTGAAGAAGTCAGCGAAGCGCTGGCCGGTCAGATCGTGATCGACATCCGCCACCCGGATGCCGCCGAGGATGATCCGCTGGAGCTCGCCGGCATAGAGGTACAGACGATGCCGTTCTATGCAGTGAACGCACGTTTCAAGGAACTGGACCCTACTCGCCAGTACCTGCTGTATTGCGACAAAGGCGTGATGAGTCGCCTGCATGCCCACCATTTGCTCAGTGAGGGGCATGCCAATGTGCGCGTTTATCGACCGAGCTAAGTGCCCGGGGCTGTTTGCCTGTGGCCTGCGTCACCGGCCCCCCGACACCGCCGTCAAGCTGTAACGGCCATGCCGGACACTACTGCTAATCGCTGCCATGACTTGTCAGCAAACCGAATCCTCTGATCGAGATACACAAGTGATCGAAAATCTACGCAACATCGCCATCATTGCCCACGTTGACCACGGTAAAACCACCCTGGTAGACAAACTCCTGCGTCAATCCGGCACCCTGGAGCGCAACGAGCTCAACGACGAGCGCGTGATGGACTCCAACGACCAGGAAAAAGAGCGCGGTATTACCATTCTGGCGAAGAACACCGCCATCAACTGGAACGGCTACCACATCAACATCGTGGACACCCCGGGCCACGCCGACTTCGGCGGCGAAGTTGAACGCGTAATGTCGATGGTCGACTCCGTTCTGCTGCTGGTTGACGCTCAAGACGGCCCTATGCCGCAAACCCGCTTCGTGACCAAGAAGGCTTTCGAAGCCGGCCTGCGTCCAATCGTGGTGATCAACAAGGTTGACCGTCCAGGCGCACGTCCGGACTGGGTTCTGGACCAGATCTTCGACCTGTTCGACAACCTCGGTGCGACCGAAGAACAACTGGACTTCCAGGTTGTTTACGCTTCGGCCCTGAACGGTATTGCCGGTCTGGACCACACCGCCATGGCGGAAGACATGACTCCGCTGTACCAGGCGGTAGTCGACCACGTTCCGCCTCCGGCCGTTGACCGTGACGGTCCGTTCCAGATGCAGATCTCCGCTCTGGACTACAACAGCTTCCTGGGTGTTATCGGTGTTGGCCGTATCGCCCGTGGTCGCGTCAAGCCGAACACCCCGGTTGTCGCTATCAGCGCCGACGGCAAGCGTCGCAACGGTCGTATCCTGAAGCTGATGGGTCACCACGGTCTGCACCGCATCGACGTTGACGAAGCAGCAGCCGGCGACATCGTCTGCATCAGCGGCTTCGACGAGCTGTTCATCTCCGACACTCTGTGCGACGTCAACACCGTCGAGGCGATGAAGCCGCTGACCGTTGACGAGCCAACCGTTTCCATGACCTTCCAGGTAAACGACTCGCCATTCTGCGGTAAAGAAGGCAAGTTCGTGACCTCCCGTAACATCAAGGATCGTCTGGACAAAGAGCTGCTGTACAACGTTGCACTGCGCGTTGAAGAAGGCGACTCGGCTGACAAGTTCAAGGTTTCCGGCCGTGGTGAGCTGCACCTCTCGGTACTGATCGAAACCATGCGTCGCGAAGGCTTCGAGCTGGCCCTGGGCCGTCCTGAAGTGATCATCCGTGAAGTTGACGGCGTGAGGCAGGAACCGTTCGAAAACGTCACCATCGACATTCCTGAAGAATCCCAGGGCAAGGTCATGGAAGAGATGGGTCTGCGTAAGGGCGACCTGAGCAACATGGTGCCGGATGGCAAGGGCCGTGTTCGTCTGGAATACAACATCCCTGCTCGCGGTCTGATCGGCTTCCGTAACCAGTTCCTGACCCTGACCAACGGTGCTGGCATCCTGACCTCGATCTTCGACCGTTACGCTCCAGTGAAGTCGGGCCACATGTCCGGCCGTCAGAACGGCGTTCTGGTTTCGGTTGAAACCGGCAAGGCTCTGACCTACTCGCTGGAAACCCTGCAGGCTCGTGGCAAGCTGTTCGTAGAACACGGCCAGGAGATCTACAACGGTCAGATCGTTGGTCAGAACAGCCGCGACAACGACCTGGGTGTCAACCCAACCAAAGGCAAGAAGCTCGACAACATGCGTGCTTCGGGTAAAGACGAAACCATCGCTCTGGTCCCACCTGTTCGCTTCACCCTGGAACAGGCTCTGGAATACATCCAGGAAGACGAGCTGTGCGAAGTTACGCCTAAGTCGATCCGTCTTCGCAAGAAGATCCTCGACGAAAGCGAGCGTACCCGCGCTGCCAAGAAAGCCAAGGCGTAATCCAGCCCTGGAATAGAAAACGCCCCCGGTCGCGAGACCGGGGGCGTTTTTGTTTGTCCAGGCTTAAAAGCCTCTCACCCTAGCCCTCTCCCGGAGGGAGAGGGGACTGATTGGGGGATGCTCAGGAGATGCATCGACCTGAGTGAATCCTGCCGAATCCAGAATCGATTTGGCGGGCTTCACCGAATCCATAATCGACTGTTTGTTTCAGGTCGGTGTATGGCTCCAGACACCTCGGTCGGCTCCCTCTCCCTCTGGGAGTGTATGTACCGGAGACATGGTGGACACATTTTCGGAGACATGGTGGACGGTTTTAGATCTTCTTACCTGCCGTCACGATCTGCAAGTTCAAGTCGATTCGAGCGACACGATGTCTACTCCAG
>NZ_CAMPPP010000032.1:0-16433 GCF_946901175.1 Pseudomonas sp. Marseille-Q5117
CGCGGTGACCCCCTGCCCGCCCGCCGCACAGATCGAAATCACCCCTCGCCCCTTGCCCGCCGCATCCAGCAGCTTGGCCAGATTCGCGACAATCCGTCCGCCCGTCGCGGCAAACGGATGCCCCGCCGCCAGCGAACTGCCCTTCACGTTAAGCCGACTGCGATCAATCGAACCCAGGGGCGCGTCGAGCCCCAAGCGGGTTTTGCAATATTCCGGATCTTCCCAGGCCTTGAGCGTGCACAAGACCTGCGCGGCGAAGGCTTCGTGGATTTCGTAGTAATCAAAATCCTGCAAGGTCAGGCCGTTGCGCGCCAGCAAGCGTGGCACGGCGTACACCGGCGCCATCAGCAGGCCCTCGGCACCGTTGACGAAATCCACCGCCGCCGCCTCGCCGTCGCGCAGATAAGCGAGGATCGGCAAGCCGCGCGCTTTGGCCCATTCCTCACTTCCCAGCAACACCACCGAAGCGCCATCGGTGAGCGGCGTGGAATTGCCGGCCGTCAGCGTGCCCTTGGCGCTTTTCTCGAAGGCCGGTTTCAGCGTGGCGAGTTTTTCCAGGGTCAGGTCCGGGCGCAGATTGTTGTCGCGGGTCAGGCCAAGAAACGGCGTCATCAGATCGTTGTGCCAGCCTTCGCTGTAGGAAGCGGCGAGTTTGTGATGGCTTTCGAGGGCCAGTTGATCCTGTTCTTCGCGGGGGATATTCCAAGTCTGCGCCATCAGCTCACAGTGCTCGCCCATCGACAGGCCGGTGCGCGGCTCGCCGTTGCGCGGGAATTCGGGAATAAGATGCTGGGGCCGTAACTGCAAAAGGGTTTTCAGTTTGTCGCCGGTGCTCTTGGCGCGGTTGGCCTGCAGAAGAATCCTGCGCAGGCCTTCGCTGACGCTGATCGGCGCATCGGAAGTGGTGTCGACGCCGCCGGCAATGCCGCAGTCGATCTGGCCGAGGGCGATTTTATTCGCCACCAGCAGCGCCGCTTCCAGACCGGTGCCGCAGGCTTGCTGGATGTCATAGGCCGGCGTCATCGGAGACAAGCGCGAGCCGAGCACGCATTCGCGGGTCAGGTTCATATCCCGTGACAATTTAAGCACCGCGCCCGCCACCACTTCGCCGATGCGCTGGCCATGCAGGTTGTAGCGTTCGATCAGGCCTTCCAGCGCGGCGGTGAGCATCGCCTGATTGCTTGCGGTGGCGTACGGCCCGTTGGAGCGGGCGAAAGGGATGCGGTTACCGCCAATGATCGCGACGCGGCGCAGCTGGGTCATGAAAAGCTCCTGTTCCAAATGGTCGAAATTTGCCCAATCCCTGTGGAAGCGAGCCTGCTCGCGAAGAGGCCGGCACATTCAGCCTCTTCAGCGCCTGATACAGCGCCTTCGCGAGCAGGCTCGCTCCCACATGAACCGCATTTATCTGCAAGACCTGCTAAACCTGAATGTTCAAGCGTAGGCCTTATTGCGCCGATCGAACGATTGATTGCCGTAGACAGTCCACACTTTGAACCCCAACTTCTGGAGAGCGTTCCATGTCTGACCGCTATATCGACTTCGCCAACTCATCCTTCGGCCATCGTCTGGTCGGGGCCTTGGGCCTGCCGTCGCCGGTGCGGCTGGAACGCTGGCAGGCGGGGCGTCTGCGGCCGATCGAGGGCGCCCTGTTGCTCGGTGGCGGGCCGCTGGCCGAACGGATCAGCGGGTTTGCCAATCGCTTGACCGATGCAATCTACAGCTACGGCACCGAGCCCTCGCTGGCCACCGCGTGGATCCCCGGCCACGGGCCGAAAATCAAAGCGGTGGTGTTCGACGCCAGCGCTCTGCAACACACCGACCAGCTCAAGCAACTGCGCGAATTCTTTCAGCCATTGATGAAGAACCTCGACCATAGCGCGCATCTGGTCATCCTCGGCCGCGGACCGGAAAGCCTGGGTGATCCGTTCGCCTCCAGCGCGCAGCGAGCACTTGAAGGTTTTTCGCGTTCGCTGGCCAAGGAGCTGCGCGGCGGTGGTACGTTGCAGTTGATCTACGTTGGCGAAGGTGCCGAAGATCAACTGGAAGGCCCGCTGCGATTCTTCCTCTCGCCGAAAAGTGCATTCGTGTCCGGTCAGGTAATTCGCCTGACCGCGTGCGCCACGCCAGTCACTGACTGGACCCGCCCGCTGGCCGGGCGCAAGGCGCTGGTCACCGGTGCCGCGCGCGGCATTGGCGCGTCGATTGCCGAAACCCTCGCCCGCGATGGCGCAGAGGTGATTCTGCTCGATGTACCGCCGGCCAAGACCGACCTCGAGGCCCTCGCCGCGCGCCTCGGTGGCCGGGCGATCACACTCGATATCTGCGCCGATGACGCCGCCGCGCACTTGATCGAACAGCTGCCCGACGGCCTCGACATCCTCGTGCACAACGCCGGCATCACCCGTGACAAAACCCTGGCCAATATGACCCCGGAATTCTGGGACGCGGTGCTGGCCGTCAACCTCAACGCGCCGCAAGTGCTGACCAAGGCGCTGCTCGACAGCGGCACCCTGCGCGACAACGCACGGGTGGTCCTGCTCGCCTCGATCAGCGGCATCGCCGGCAATCGCGGGCAGACCAATTACGCGGCGAGCAAGGCTGGCCTGATCGGTCTGGCCCAGGCCTGGGCGCCGACGCTGCTGGAACGCGGCATCAGCATTAACGCCGTGGCCCCCGGTTTCATCGAAACGCAAATGACCGCGCACATTCCGTTCGGCCTGCGCGAAGCCGGGCGGCGCATGAGTTCGCTGGGCCAGGGTGGCTTGCCGCAAGACGTCGCCGAAGCCGTGGCGTGGCTGGCGCAACCGGGCACGGGCGCGTTCACCGGGCAGGCGTTGCGGGTCTGTGGGCAAAGCGTTCTGGGGGCTTGAACATGAGCATCGAATGGCACACGCTGGATCGCGAACCGAGTCTGCCCGCGCTGTATTCGCGCGCAGCGACGCGACGCAAAATCACCGGTACGCAACTGCCCGACAGCGGCCTGCGCTGCTGGGTCGATATCGACAGCAAACGGCTGGAGGCCTATCGCAAGGTCTGCGGTTTCGTCGATGACGGCCTGCTGCCGCCGACCTATCCACACATCCTCGCCTTCGCCTTGCAGATGCAATTGCTCACGGCCAGGGACTTTCCGTTCCCGCTGCTGGGGCTGATTCACCTGAGCAACCGCATCCGCGTGCTGCGGCCGATGGGCGCGATCAGTCGCGCGCAAGTCAGCGTGCGCGTGCACAACCTGCAACCACATGCCAAGGGCGCGACGTTCGATCTGTTGACCACCCTCGACGATCAGCTCGGGCCGCTGTGGGAAGCCGAAAGCCGGATGCTCTGTCGCGGGGTGAAACTCGAGGGCGAGGCGCTGGCTCACGACTGGCAGCCGTCGCAGGATTTGCTCGAGGTGGCGCGCTGGACTGCACCGGCCGATATCGGTCGCCAGTATGCGAAAGTCTCCGGCGACTACAACCCGATTCACCTCAGTGCGGCGAGCGCCAAACTGTTCGGTTTTCCCACCGCGATTGCCCATGGACTGTGGAACAAGGCGCGGACACTGGCGGCACTCTCCGATCACCTGCCCAAAGCCAACCTGGAAATCGCCGTGCACTTTCACAAACCGGTGCGTCTGCCCAGCGAGGTGACGTTACTAGCCAGTGCCGCGGGCTCCAGCGGTGAGTTGCGCCTGGTCGGTGCCGGCGACCTGGAACATATGATCGGTCAGTGGCAACCGATCGCCTGATCTGGCGGGGCGGAAAAACCCGTTAATTGTGTATATATCACTTAAGTTATTCCGCGCCCTGCCCGCCGCTTTGGAAAAAACCGAGCCTTGAATTTCAAGGCTTTTTTTTGCCCGTTTATTACCTGGGTATTAGTCCTTCAGCATAGCGCCGAGCCCTCTATATAAAGGGTTTAATACCAACTTGAGAATGGTGAAAAACCTGCCGTCGACTGAGATTACAGCCACGGACGAGGCATCGCCGACGACAGATCGGCGGGCCATCGAAGGCAACGTAACGTTGTGACAGGTGCAGGAATCTCAATCATGAAAACTCAAGTGATGTGGTCCAAATCGGCAATCGCGCTGGCACTGATTCTTTCGGTCGGCCTCGTCGGCTGCAGCAGCGGCGGTGGCGGTCATCGCAGCAGTTCGGGCAGCTCGACGGCGGACGGCACGGCGGGCACCCATGGCAGCGGTGGCGGGGGGGCGGAACCGGCGGCGATCCCGCAGGCACTGGTGGCACTGGCGGCACTGGCGGTACCGGCGGTGGCACCGATCCGACCAACCCAACCAATCCGACAGACCCGACCGATCCCACCAACCCGACCAATCCCGCTGCACCTTCGCTGGTGACCACAACACTTGTTCAGGATGTCGGCAAAACCGTCAGCGGTGTCGGCGATGGCGTTGGCCAGATCGGCGATTCACTGAGTACTGTTCCGGTCGCTGGCGGCATCGTCCAAAGCGTGGCCAACACCACCGGCAACGTGGTCAGCACCCTGGGCGATGGCGTCACTGATGGCATCGGCAAACTGGCCACCGATCCCAACGGCCTGACCACCACCGTCGCCTCGCTCGGCGGCGTGGTTTCCGATGTCGGCGACGGCGTGTCGGACCTCAGCGTCAAACTGAACACAACGACCCGTAGCGTTCCCGTCGTTGGCGGTGTAGTCACCCGGGTGGCGCCGCTGGTTGATGGCATCGGTGAAAAAGTCACCATGCTTGGCGACACCCTCAACACCTCACTGACCAGCGGCCCGACCAGCCAGTTGACCAACAAGGTCGGCAGCGGCCTAGTGCCGGTGATCGCCATGGTCGAAAGCACCACTGACAAGCTCGGCGATGCCACCGGCCTGGGTGATCCGCTCAAAGGGGTGATCTCGAAAGTGGGCGGCACGGTGAACAGCCTTGGCGGCAAAGTCACCGACGCAGGCAGCGGCAATGCCCTGACCAACACCCTCGGCGGCGCCCTGAGCAACACCGGCACGGCGGTCGGCAAAGCGGGCGGCCTGGTGTCCAATGGCACTGGCTCGGGTACTGGCGGCATCGGTGGCATCGGTGGCGGGCTGGGCGGTACCGGCCTGCTGCAAACCGTGGGTGGTGCGGTGGTCAACGTTGGCAGCGGCCTGAATGCCGGCAGCACCAGCGGAGTGGTCAGTGCCGGCGGCGTCACCGCTGGCGGGCTGGGCACCACGATTGCGTCGATCAACACCGTACTTGGCGGCTCGGGCACACCGATCACTGCAACCACGTCGCCGCTGGCCAGTGTCGGCGCCGCAGTCGGTGCGGGCCTCAATCCGGTCACCAGCGCGGTCACCACTGTCACTCAACAAGTCGGCGCCGCTACCGGTCTCGGCACTCCGGTCGCTGGTCTTACAAATCAGGTGGGCGCCGCCGTCGGCAATCTCGGCGGAGCGATTGCCGCCACCAACAACCCGGTCACCACTGCTGTCGGCGGTCTGGTTACCAACGTCGGCGGCACCGTGGCAGCAGTCGGTGGTCTGGTCAACAGCGGCACTGCCACCGGCGGCACAACTGGCGGTCTGGGCGGGGTACTCGGTGGCCTGACCGGCGCGTTGAGCGGCACTCAACGCTAAATTGCACCTGGCCGATTCGACGGCCTTACCTACAGCGCCTACGCTTGGTTGAGGGCGGAAGATTCCCACGAGTCTTCCGCCTTTTTTCTAAGGAAAAACTTGCCCTGTGCTGTGTTCTGACCATGGAGTGTCCTATGCGCGTACTGGCATCCCTGCTGTGCCTGAGCCTCAGTTCCGCTGCCCTCGCCGACACCTTGCCCAGCTTTCTCAACAGCAACGAAACCATCCGCAACCTCCCCGTACCCAACCTGCCCGCCGACGCCTATCGGCCGAGCGCGGCGCCGCTGCAAGTGCCGGACCCGGGTGCGACCGCCGCACAGCCATTGCTGATGGAAACCAAGGTCAACCTCAAGACCGTGCAGATCGAAGGCGGCACGATCTACCCGCTCAACGAACTCGCGGAAATCTACAAGCCCCTGATCGGCCGCCAGGCCAGCCTTGCCGAACTGATCGAAGCCACGCGCAACATCACCCGTCGCTATCAGCAGGACGGCTACCTGTTGTCCTACGCGTTCCTGCCGCAACAGAACTTCGATGATGGCGTGGCCCGCGTGGTGCTGGTCGAGGGCTACGTGCGCGATATCCAGATGCAGGGCGACATCGGCCGGGTCAAAAGTCTGCTCGACAAACTCGCCGCGAAAATCCAGGCCGAACGCCCGCTGACGCGCAAGACCTTCGAGCGTTACACCACGCTGATGAGCCGCATTCCCGGCGTCACCATTCAAGCGCAAGTGCCGCCACCGGGCACCACCGATGGCGCGACCACTCTGGTCGCCCAGGCCAGTCGCAAACCGTTCACCAGCACTCTGAGCACCACCGAAGACAACCGTAACGGCCCGCAGGCGTTGCTCGGTGTCAGCAGCAATTCGCAGACGTCGATGGGCGAACAGTTGAGCCTCAGCGGCCTGTTTCCACCGGGCGACGATAAAGAGCATTACTACCGTCTCGACTACAGCCAGTTCCTCGATACCGAAGGCACGCAACTCAACGTCTCGGCCTCGCGTTACCGCGCCGACCCGGACACCGAAGTGCTGGTGGGCGGTGGCGGACGCCTGAGTACCCACCGCGAGAACGATCGCTACTCGATCGGCTTCAGCACGCCCCTGATCGCCTCCGCCAACGAACTGCTGACCGCCGGCTCACGCCTGTATGCGGTCGATGACAAGACGCGCTACGACGGCATCAACTTTCCCTTCAGCACCGAACTGCGCACCGACGTCCGCGCCCTGGCTTTCGAAGGCGACTGGCGCAAGGCCGACGCCCGCCAACTGCGCATCCTCAGTGCCGGCGTCTACCAGGGCTTCGACAGCCTCGGCGCGCACACCAACTACGACGACATCGACCTGGATTTCTTCCGCGTCAGGCTATCCGGCGTGCAGAGCGACAAGTTTCTCGACAACTGGCAAGGCGTGCTCTCGGCGGCGCTGTACTGGAGCGACGACACCTTGCCCGACAGTGAACGCGCCGTATTCGGCGGGCAGAATTTCGGCCGTGGCTACCCCGACGACCAGGCCTCGGGCGACAAGGGTTGGGGCGTGGCCTACGAGGTCAACTACAGCTTCAACCGCGACGGCAACTGGGTGCGCATCCTGCAACCCTACGTCGTCGTCGACCGCTCGCGCAGCTGGTTCAACCAACTGCCGGTGCAGGCCAACAACCTGTCATCCACCGCCGTCGGGCTGAGGTTCGGCGATGCCAAGTACTACAACGTCGCCCTGGAAGTGGCGAAGGCCATGTCCGATGAAGCGCTGGACACGTTCAATCGCAAGCCTCGGTACAGCATCAGTTTCAGTTACCAGTTGTAAGGGCCGAGCGGTGTGTCAGTCAGGATTTTTTTGACTGACGCACCGCCTTCGCGAGCAGGCTCGCTCCCACAGATTCGGCGGTGTTCACGGTTCCTCAGTACAACCGCCGGCCCTGTGGGAGCGAGCCTGCTCGCGAAAGCGTTCGGCTATTCAACCGATTTATCGCAGCGCTTAAACCAGCCGTTTAAACTCACGCCCCGTTACCTCGCAACAGCCCACAAATCCTTGCGCCGTTGCCTACAGCTACGCCAGAATCCGCCGGCTTGTGCGCCTGGGGCGCGGGTTCTATCGTTTGCCTGCCACTGCTCATCAGTGGTCGGGTTTAGCAGCTCGCCGATACCACGTTGCACCAGTTCCATCAGTCTGGAATACATTCCTGTGCTTGATGGCGGCTGTGCGCAGGGCGCCCTCGGGCGCGCCGATTTCGTGGCTCATCGGTCTGCTAACCTGCGTCCAGCTGCCACCCTTATCGTTTAGCAGCGAGAGGTTGCGGCCCTTACTCCACAAGGAGACTGAGCCCGTGAAAAAGATAACGCCCGATCCACCCCTTGCCGACCCAACCTTCGCCGACCCGCTCGTCGAAGCGCAAAAGCTCAAGGAAGCCGCCGACCGCGCCATCGATTACTACCTCAACCCCCGCCTCATCAAAGACCCCGCCGCACCGCGCAAACCCAGCACCCTGTTCATCGTCGACCCGGCTGCGGACAACGAAACCCTGTTGGTCCATGCCTGCGAATCACTGGCCTCGGCAAGCATCATGGCCAGCGACCTCGCCGGATTTATCGATGGACCGCAGCGCAGCTCCCTGTTGGGAATACAACAGGTGATCATGCTGGGCGAACTGGCGGTCAACCGCGTACTGGACAGGCTTGTGCCGGAGTGACAAGAGCAAGAGGTTGATTGCGCAGGTGGTGAGTCAGGCAGAGCGTTGTTGGCTGACTGGCCGCCTTCGCTGGCAAGCCAGCTCCCACAGGATTGATGTACATCAGGCAGGAATGGGTTGGCTGGCAGGCCGCCTTCGCTGGCAAGCCAGCTCCCACAGGATTGATGTACATCGGGAAGAAATGGGTCGGCTGGCAGGCCGCCTTCGCGAGCAGGCTCGCTCCCACAGTTTGAATCGAGTGCATCAGCGAGAAACAGGTCGGCTGTCAGGCCGCCTTCGCTGGCAAGCCAGCTTCCACAGGATTGATGTACATCAGGAAGAAATTGGTCGGCTGGCAGGCCGCCTTCGCGAGCAGGCTCGCTCCCACAGTTTGAATCGAGTACATCAGCGAGAAACAGGTCGGCTGGCAGGCCGCTTTCGCGAGCAGGCTCGCTCCCACAAAAGCAACAGCAACATCAAAGCAGCGCAGCTGCCCGCGGCGAAGCCGCACCACTCAACAATGAGCGCAAGCTCGAGTGCTTTTGATCCACCGGCGACGTCGGAAGGCTGAGTGGAGGGATTGATCCGGGGGTGGGAGCGTAGCGACCGTCTGGCGCAGCCAGACACAGCGGAAGGAGGTGCAGCGAAGCAAACCGGAGCCGCTGCGCCCGGATCGATCCCGGAGCGAAGGAACCCGAGCCTGCGAGGGCCGAACGTAGGAGCAAGCCTTTTCGGTTACCTTTTCGGCGTTTGGAAAAGGTGACTCGCCGTAAGGGCGAAACCCTAAGCCGCCGTTACCGCAGCAACGGATATGTACCCCAAAACCCCAAGCAGACAAGCCCCCAAACCAAACTGAAATCCATGGGAGCGAGTCTGCTTACGAAAAGGCCTGAGCCTCACCCCATCACTTGGCCTCGGACTTCAGCTTCAGATACGTCTGATGCATGTCACTCGCCCAACCATCGATCACCGCTTTGAAATCATTGGATTTCAACACCTGCGATGAATTGTCCAGCGGCTGACCGGTGCCCTTGCGCACCACCTGAGCCACCACCCTGTTACTGCTGCCATCAAGGAAAACCGCCTCGGTGGCCAACGTGGTTTCCTGATCGCGAATACCGGTGGCCGTACTCACCGCAGCAGCAACCAGCGCAATCGGAATCACCTCATAGACATGCAGGCCCTCGGTCTTGCTGCTCACTGCAGTAATCGCCGGACGCACCACAATCACACCTGGTCCCGGGCCGGTGGCCAGCGGCAACGACTTGCTCAGCTCACGCTTGAGCGCCTGATCGTAATAACTTGTGATGCCATTGAGCGTCTGCTGGGGAATTTTTTCCGTCGCTTGCGGCTTCGGATACAGCTGACTCGGCTCGACGTAGACGCTGCTGAATTTGTTGATGTCGAGTTTCGGGTCCATCCAGCGCATCACCTCGGCACCGGACGGTGATTTGGTCTCCTTCAGTTGACTGTAATCCTTGAGAAAACCGGAGTACTGGTCTGGCTCGACGGTTTTGCTGGAACAACCCACCACACCCAGGGTGGCGATGCACAGCGTGCCCATCATTACGGCTAGCTTCATGCTGTAACTCCTGTCAGAAGGCCAAATCGTTTGCATAGGGGGAGTTACAGGTATAGCTAAAACCGCAGCAATTGCGATTGCAAATTACAAAATTCACACGGCGCTACGCAGCAAGTCACAGCGCTTATTTGACAGACGCGCTGCATGCGGCAAAGCTGCATCCAGATGTATGCACGCCAGAAGGCCAACGCACCGGACTACGGAAGTCGCAATGCCCAAGCACAAAAACAAAGCGGTGCAACCTGAGCCTGACGCGTCACCCTCCTCTTTTTCACGTTACCTGTTTCCAATCACCATCGGCGTGCTGCTCGCGGCCGTGGCGGGCATTGGCTGGTTCCTGTTCAGCCCGGCGCCCGCCCCCGTCAAACCCGCGGCGATCAGCACGCCTGTAGCACCGCCAGCCAAGCCGCAACCGACTGTGGCAAACAAACCGGCCAGCATGGTCGATGAGCAGCAATGCCAGGGCTGCCACAGCGAACAGGTCAAGGACTGGCAAGGCTCGCATCACCAATTGGCCATGCAGCCGGCGACCGCCGAAACCACCCTCGGCGACTTCAACAACGTGACCTTCAAGGCCGAGAACGAGACCACACGGTTCACCCGCAAGGGCGATGAATTCTGGGTCAATGCGCCCGGCGTCGACGGCAAGAATGCCGACTTCAAAGTGGCCTACACCTTCGGCATCGCGCCGCTCCAGCAATATCTGATCGAGGTGGGTCAGGGGCGTCTGCAAGCCCTCGGCGTGGCGTGGGATACCGAGAAAAATCGCTGGTTTCATCTGTACGCCGGCCAGGGCGTGAACTTCAAGAATCCGCTGCACTGGAGCAAACCGAGCCAGAACGCCAATTTCATGTGCGTCGAATGCCACACCACCGGTTTCAAGCGCAATTTCGATGCGGCCAGCAACAGCTTCAACAGTCAGTGGAACAGCCTCGGAGTCGGCTGTCAGGCCTGTCATGGCCCGGCGTCGAATCACCTGGAGTGGGCGCAGAAAAAAGACGATTTGATCCATAAGGGCTTCGACGTCGATCTCAAGGACAAGAACGCCACGGTAGAAATCGAAACCTGCGCGCGCTGCCATTCCCGCCGCGCGCCGCTGGGCGATGGCTTTACCGTCGGCAAGCGGCTGATGGACGATTACCTGCCCAGCGCCCTGACCCGCGAACTCTATGCGCTGGACGGCAAAATCAAGGACGAAGTGTTCGAACACGGCTCGTTCCTCCAAAGCAAGATGTTCGACAAGGGCGTGCGCTGCAGCAATTGCCATAACCCGCACAGCAACGAGCTGAAGGCACCGGGCAACGCCGTGTGTCTGCAATGCCACAACACGGCGGGCAAGACCTCGGTCGCTGGCGTCGACGGCACGGGTCTGCAAGCGAAGAATTACGACTCCATCGAACACACCCGCCACGCCATGGGCCAGCCCGGCTCGCAGTGCGTCGATTGCCACATGCCTGGCAAGTTCTACATGGGCAACGACTTTCGGCATGACCACAGTTTCAGTATTCCCAACCCGGAGCGTGCGCAGAAACTCGGCACGCCAGACGCCTGCCTGACCTGTCACCAGGGCAAGGCCGGCGACAAGGTTACCGCGCAGTTCAAATTGTGGAACGCCACCGCCTCCCCGGCTCAGCAGGCGCCACGCTATGACGAAAGCCTGTGGCTGATCCGCAATGGCCAGCCCGGCGCCGCCGACGCGCTGTACCAGCAATTGCAGCGCAGCAACCTGCCGGCGATCCAGCGCGCGACGTTGCTGGCGGAATTGCCGCTGTACCCGAGCGAACAGGCGCTGAAACTGGCCACTCAGGATCTGAAACATCCAGAGCCACAGGTGCGTGACAGTGCGGTGCGGGCAATCAGCGCATTCCTGCCACCGCCTGAGCGTGCGCCATTATTGGCGCCGTTGCTCAATGATCCAGTGAAAGCCGTGCGCATCGTCGCCGCGCGGGATCTGCTAGGTGCCTCGCGCAACAATGGCCTGGGTGCGGCGCAAGCCAGCTGGAACGCGGCGATCGGCGAGTATGAGGCCGTGCAGAAGAGCCTGCTGGAGCGTGCCGAGGCCAATCTCAATCTAGCCATGCTGTACCAGGCCAGCGGGCGCAGTGTCGAGGTCGAACCGTTGCTGCGCAGCGCCCTGCAACGTGACCCGGACTTCTACCCGGCGCTGGTCACGCTGGCACAGTGGCTGGAAGCGAATGGTCGCGCCACCGAAGCGCAGAAGCTGTTGGATGACAGCCTCAAGCAGCATCCGGATGCGGCGCTGTTACAGCACACGCGGGGGTTGTCGCTGATCCGTGCCGGCCAGTCCGCCGACGCCATGTCCTACTTGCGCAAAGCCGCACAACTGGAACCGGAGAATGCGCAATACGGCTATGTACTGGCGGTGGCGCTGCATGAGAGCGGCAAGGTTGATGAGGCGTGCGCGATTCTGGAAAGTTTGCTCAAGGTACAACCGGCCAACCGCAATGCGCGGCTGTCGCTGATTCAGTACTACCTCGATAGCGGCCAGGAACCGAAGGCGCAGGTGCTGTTGCAGGGCTGGAAGAAAATGAACATGGGAGATCCGGCGCTCAAGTGATCGGCTGGAGATCGGTGGCCCCTCACCCTAGCCCTCTCCCAAGGGAGAGGGGACCGATTGGGGAATATTCAAGGATTGCACCGACTTGAGCGATCGGCTTTGAATCCGTAATCGACTCGGTCTGTCACTTCGATGTATCACCCAAGACACCCCGGTCAGTCCCCTCTCCCTCCGGGAGAGGGTTAGGGTGAGGGGCTTTTGATCTTGGTTTTCAGAATCGAACAATCACCACGAAGACGTCTCTCCACTGCGCAAAGCCATCTCCCGCCGGCTATTGGCGCGCATCGCCTTGATCAGCGACACCGTTCCCACCAGCAGAATCGCCGCACCAAACAAAAAGTCGATGTTGTACAGCTGGAAATCTTCCACTGGCCCGATCAGCAATGTGCGCACCACCGCAATCCCCACCAGCGTCGCGAGAAAGTCGATCCCCGGTTCATCGCGGTAAAACACCAGCATCAGTGGCAGGCACAGCACCAGCAGAAGCAACAGCACCACCACCTTGAACGAGCCTTTGCGCTCGACGCTGAACGCACATTCATGCGCGCCGTACGGCTTGTAGTCCTCGTCGCGGATCATCGAGTTTTTCTCGTTGATGTAGTCGGCGCGGTTGTACTTCTGGATCGGCGTGAAGGTGTTGGACATCTCCATCCGCGTGGTGATGTTCTTGAAGCGCAAGTCGATGCGCTCGCTGCCCTTGAGGTAATACAGCACCGGTTTGTAGCCGTAGCGATAAGTATCGAACGGGAACGCCGCGGTCCGAGCGTGCACACCGATTGCGCGAGGCTCAAGTTCGGCGAAGGCGCTTTTATTGGTCGACGAGAGGTTGCGGCTCAGCGGCTGCACCTTGACCTGCTCAAGGAAGATCGGCGTCACGCCGAACGACCACTGCAACGGTTCCAGACGCAGGCGCAGTTCGTTGCGGCCCAGGTCGTAGCGGTTGAAGGTGCGTTCGGAAACCACCAGCGAACCGCCGACCATGAACTCGCCGCGCAGGTTGTTGGTGACGCGCAAGGTCAGTTGATCCTTGCCCAGCAACGCAGCTTCCGTGGTCGGCGGCGTGCCGCACCACGCGGTGCTTTCGCCGACACCGCCGAGCTGGCCGTCGCGATTTTCCTTGAATACATAAAAGTAACTGGCCCACAGCGTCAGCAGCAAAAGCGACGCTGTAAGACCGAGGATTTTTTTACCCGGACTCACTGATCAGACTCCCTTCTTCGGTTCCATCGTCCAGCCGAAAGCCCGCTGGCGACGGCGACTCTACCAAAAGGCCATCAGTGACCCAAGGGAAAATGCCGGATTGGCGCCGAACCTAAGGGTTTCCCCGGTATGCGCCTCACCCCGTGTAGGAGTGAGCCTGCTCGCGATAGCGGCGCCGGAGGAAGTGAAGCCGGGGTGGTTGAATCTGGATATGTGAGGTGTGTCAGTGGCCTACCCTCACCCTAGCCCTCTCCCCGGGGGGGAGGGGACTGACCGCGTTGTTTATTCGAAATATACCGGCCTGAAATACCGGATTTGAATGCGATCTCGACAGCGGCGGAGATCGGCTCCCTTTCCCCCTCGCCCCCCTGGGGGAGAGGGCTGGGGTGAGGGGGTAAAGCTCTTGATCTTAACCGCGATCCCGAGGTATCAACCCCTGCAACTGCTGCGCGAGAAAATTCGCATCAAACGCAAACGTATCCGGATCCTTCAAACCATTGGTCTTGCGCCACTGCCACGCACCATCCGCCAGGCCAACCAGCGAAATACTCCCGTACCGCGCCGCCGTCAGCCCCATCACTGCCAGGGAAATCTGCCCGCCGCTGCCCATCACATCCGGCACAAACTCCACCGGTTTGCCGGCAATCACAATGCTCAATTTTTCCGTCTTGAATGTCGAGGTTTCCACCGGCACGCTCGGCCCGGACGCGACATACGCCTCGCGACTGACCTCCAGCAGATTCGGCGCCTTGACCGGTTCAAGCCATTGCTCGATCTGGTCGAACAGCGCGCCAATCCGTGTTGCCCATTCAGCTGATTGCGTAGTGAACAGTTGCTTCTTGTGCGCTTCGCTCTCGGCATATTGGCGAAGCATCTCGCCCAGTTGCTGTACGTCGTTCATTGCGGTGTTCCTCGGAAAGGACCTGCGAAGGGTGATAGTGGCAGATCCCCGGCGCGGCGTACGTTTAGTTCTTGCAGATGCACAGTTGCGGGAAAGATCGGCGGTACAGTCAGTCGGTACTGGCGTCGAGTCTCGAACAGAAGGAAACTTCAGGCAGCCCTGAATGCTCGACACTGACATTTGCCTGAGGAAATCCAATGCGCACCATCGGCCTTATCGGCGGCATGAGCTGGGAATCCAGCGCCGAATACTATCGCCTGATCAACCAACAGGTTCGCGAGCGTCTCGGCCCGTTGCGCTCGGCGCAGTTATTGATGTTCAGCGTCGATTTCGGCCCGGTCGAGCAGGCCCAGCACGCCGGGCGCTGGGACGATGCGGCGGCGATTCTGGTGGACGCCGCGCGCAGGCTTGAAGCCGGCGGCGCCGAGTGCGTGGTGCTATGCACCAATACCATGCACAAGGTCGCCGAGCAGATTCAGGCGGCGATCAGCATTCCGTTCCTGCACATTGCCGAACCCGCCGCCCATTCTGCGCTGGAGATCAACGCGCGCACGGTCGGGCTGCTCGGCACCGCGTTCACCATGGAGCAGGACTTCCTCAAGCAGCGACTGGTCGCCCAGGGTCTGACCGTGCTGGTGCCCGACGAAGGCGAGCGCAAGGAAGTGCACCGGATCATCTACGACGAACTCTGCGTCGGCGTCATCAGCGAAACCTCGCGCCAGACCTACCAGCGGGTGATCGAATCCCTCACCGCCCGTGGCGCCCAGGCGATCATCCTCGGCTGCACCGAAATCGGCCTGCTGATCAAACCCGAACACAGCGCCCTGCCCCTGCTCGACACCACCGAGCTGCATGCGCAGTCGGCGGTGGCCTTCGCCCTGGGCGACTGACTCAGGGTTTCGACGAACCGCGCAGTCGGGCCATGCTCAACGTGTTGACCCATTGCCCGTCGCGCACCGCATAATCGCGAAACAGGCCTTCATCCTCGAAACCGAATTTGCGGTAGAGGCCGATGGCCGCTTCGTTATCGGCATAGACCGTGAGTTCGACGCGGTGCAGGTTCATCCAGTTGTCGGCAACGTCCAGCGCCGCTGCCAACAACATCGATCCCACGCCTTTGCCCTGCCAGGCTACCGCGACCGCCATGCCAAAACTGCCGGCGTGGGCGCGACGCATCCTTGAATAGGCCTCAAGCCCAAGATTTCCGATCACCACGCCTTGGTGCAGAGCAACCAGTTTCAGCGCGCGCTCGTTGTCGGCCTGAAGTCGCTGGCGCCAGACTTCGTTGGACTGGAACGGCATCTGCAGCACCTGCCGCGCAACGGCGGGGTCGTTGTAAAGCGCAGTGATGCCTTCGAGGTGGAATTCGTTGGAGCGTTCGAGATGGATCGTGGGGGTTGGCTCTGACATGGGATCGGTCCGTGATCAGCGTGTGGCTGGCCACTCTAAACCGCTGATCTGGAATCTGGCGAGATGAAATTGTGGGAGCGAGCCTGCTCGCGAAAGCGACCTCACAGCCAACACCTGCTTCCCGGCAAAAACGTCTACCGTGCTGTCGCCAATTTTTGCCTTTTAAACGCCCCTGTTTAAAAGACACCTCCAGACACGTTCTCAAGGCTACAAATTCTTGCGCCATTGCCTACAGCCAAGCCAGAATCCGCCGGCTTGTGCGCCTTGGGGGCGGGTTCTATTGTGGTCCGGTCGCTGAATGTTCAGTGATCGGGTTTAGCAGCCCGGGTTATCTCTAGACGCACAAGGTCTTGCCGTTATGGCGGCTTTGCGTGGGGCACTTCGGTGCGCCGGGTTCTAGAGTCCTGGTCTGCTAACCCGCGTACAGCCGCCACCTCCTTCGTTAGCAGCGAACGGTGGCAGCTTCACCACTCTAGAGGCTTCACCATGATCAAACCCACTCCCAACCC
>NZ_CAMPPP010000033.1:0-15072 GCF_946901175.1 Pseudomonas sp. Marseille-Q5117
ATTGAGCAACTGGCTGGCCGCGACCAGCCCGACGTGCTGGCCTTCATGCCAGAAATGCTGACGCCCCTCGACCTGCACGATGTCTTCGGGAGCCAGATCGCACATGCGTTCGATGTGCGCCAGCGGGAACGCGTAAGCCTCTTCACCGACTTCCACCACCAGACTGCGCACCACCGAAAGCGTCAACGGCACCTCCAAATGGAAACGACTGCCCTCGCCCGCCGTCTGCTCCAGCACCACAGCCCCACGCAATTGGCGGACCATGTGCTGAACAGCGTCCAGGCCGACGCCACGCCCGGACACTTCGGTAACCTTGTCGCGCAGGCTGAAGCCCGGCAGAAACAGGAAGGTCAGCAGTTCTTCTTCGCTCAATTGCGCTGCGGTTTCGGCTGGGGATAACTGCCGTTCGACGATGCTGCGGCGGACTTTTTCCAGATCGACGCCATTGCCGTCATCGCTCAATTCAAGCACCAGCAAACCGGCTTGATGGGAGGCGCGCAGGCGGATCAGGCCCTCTTCCGGCTTGCCCTTGAGCAGGCGTTGTTCCGGGGTTTCGATGCCGTGATCAACGGCGTTGCGCAGCAGATGAGTCAGCGGTGCTTCGAGCTTTTCCAGCACATCGCGGTCGACCTGGGTTTTCTCGCCTTCGATCTCCAGGCGCACTTGTTTGCCAAGGCTGCGCCCGAGGTCGCGAACCATGCGCGCCTGCCCGCTCAACACATCGGCGAACGGGCGCATGCGACAGGCCAGCGCGGTGTCATAGAGCACTTGTGCACGCTGGCTGGCCTGCCAGGCGAATTCGTCGAGTTCGGCGTTTTTCTCGCTGAGCAGTTGCTGCGACTCAGCGAGCAAACGTCGCGCATCTTCCAGCGACTCGAGCGCTTCCAGGCTCAGCGCATGCTCCTTCAGGTGCACATTGAGACTTTCCAGCGCGCGCAGACCGTTGTTCTGCATGCGTTTGAGGCGCTGCATGGTCGCCAGATGCGGCTTGAGACGCTGGGTTTCCACCAGCGATTTGCTCGACAGATCGAGCAGGCTGTTCAGGCGTTCGGCGGTGACGCGCAAGACGCGCTCGCCGCCTTCGGTGGTGCGTTTGTTTTTGCCCGGGGTCGGCTCGGCGGGCTCGTCCATGATCGGCGCTGTCGCTGTTGGCGCGGGCTCGATCTGCAACTCGGCCATCGGCGGCGTGGCAACCACAGCGGCTGGCGCCGACGGATCGAGCAAACGCCCCATCAGCGTCACGTAGGCTTCAATGTCCGCAGGTTGCGGCGCGTTGGCCGGCGTGGCGATGCGCATCAGCAGATCGGTGCCCTGCAACAACGCGTCGATGTGTTCGGGACGCAGCAACAAACGCCCTTCCTGAGCGCTGACCAGGCAATCTTCCATGACGTGGGCGACGCTGACGCCGCTGTCGATACCAACAATGCGCGCCGCACCTTTGAGCGAGTGCGCCGCGCGCATGCACGACTCCAACTGATCGGCCTGGGTCGGATTGCGCTCCAGCGCCAGCAGCCCGGCGCTGAGCACTTGGGTCTGGGCCTCGGCTTCGAGGCTGAACAGCTCGAGCAGGGAGGCATCGCGCATTTGCTCGGGGGTCATGTCAGGCTCCGGGTCACGGCGGACAACAGCTGTTCTTCGTCCAGCCAGCGCAGGCTGCGACCGCGATATTGCAGAACGCCTCGGGTGTATTTGGCACTGGCCTGCGCACCGGACTGCGACGCCGCGTCGAGGATGCGTTCGTCGATGGCATGAATGCCGTCGACCTCGTCTACCGGCACCACCACCGGCCCGCCATGGGCAGCGATGATCAGCATGCGCGGCATGACTCGCCCGCCGCTGGCCGGCGCAACGCTGCCGTCGAGGTCGAGCAGTTCCACCAGCGACAGGCACGCCACCAGCGCGCCGCGCACATTGGCCACGCCGAGCAAGGCCCGTGAGCGCTGGTGCGGCAGCGAATGTATCGCCTGCAACGGCGCAACTTCGACAAGCGTGCGCGTGGCCAGTCCGAGCCATTCCTCGCCGAGGCGAAACATCAGCAGCGAGCGGGTCTTGACGTCGATTTCGACTTTGCTGACCACTGCTTCGCGCTGGTCCTGCTGCAACGAATAACGGTCGAGCAGGCGTGTGGCGGCGGCGGAATACACCGAGCAGTTGCGGCAATGAATGTGTTCTTCCAGCAGTGGGCAGGATTTGTTGCCATGGATGCCGATGCGGTTCCAGCAATCGTCGATGGCGCGGGCGTCTTCGTGGGTAACGTTCAAGGTGTCGGACGCGTTCATCGTTTACGCTCACTGTCGGCGGTGCGCCCGCTGCGGGCGGCGCGCTCCTGCAATCGTCGGGCACCCGCCGTGTCGCCCTGGGCCTGCAGCAACGCCGCCAGGTGCATCAGCGCTTCGGGATGTTGCGGTTCGAGGTACAAGGCCTTGCGATAAAAACCCTGGGCCTCGAGGCTCAGGCCGGCGACATCGCTGAGCAGGCCGAGCCAGTAGAACACCTGCGCCACCGGCTCATGGCTGCGCAGATAGTGTTCGCACGCGGCACGGGCCTCGGCGCTTTTGCCTTCGTTGGCCAGTGCAGCGATTTGCGCCAGCAATGTCGCGGCGTCGGGGTTGGCAGTTTTTTTCGTTACCGGCAAAGGCGTCACGGCAGCGAACGGCCGATTGCGCACTGGCGCTGGCGGCGCGCTGCGCAATGGCTGGCTGACCGGCACGGCGACCAGTTTGGGTGTCGGCAGTGGTTCGGGGTGCGGCTCGCTATGACGGCTGAAAGCGAACGACTGCGGGATGCCGATCGAGCGCATGCCCAAACGCCCGAGCAGACTGCCCTCCGCCGGGCCGATAAACAGCACGCCGTCAACATGGGTCAGGCGCTTGAGCACTTCGAACACCTGCTTTTGCGTCGGCTGGTCGAAGTAGATCAGCAGGTTGCGGCAGAACACGAAATCGAAGGCTGGCTCGCTCGCAAACAGCGTCGGATCGAGGACATTGCCGACCTGCCAGCGCACTTGTTCGCGAACGTATTCGTTGACCCGGTGGCCGTCCTGCTCGGCAAAAAAATGTCGCTCGCGGTATTCCAGATCCTGACCGCGAAAGGAGTTCTTGCCATACACCGCACGCCGCGCCTTTTCCACCGAGAGCGGGCTGATGTCCATGCCGTCGACCTTGAACTGATGCGGCTGCAATCCGGCATCAAGCAAGGCCATGGCAATCGAGTAGGGTTCTTCGCCGGTCGAGCACGGCAGGCTCAGAATTCGCAACGCGCGCATATTGTTGAGTTCTTTAAGCCGACCTCGCGCCAGTTTGCCCAGCGTCGCGAAGGATTCCGGATACCGGAAAAACCACGTTTCCGGAACGATCACCGCTTCGATCAGCGCCTGCTGTTCATCCCGCGAGCCTTGCAACAGCTGCCAGTATTCGTCGGCGTGGGCGGCCTGGGACAGCGTGGTGCGCTGGCGCACGGCACGCTCGATGATCGCCGCGCCCACCGACGCGACATCAAGGCCGATGCGTTCCTTGAGGAAATCGAAAAAGCGCTGCTCACTGCTCATGGCTGCGCCTCAAGCTGCGCCGGATCACGCGGCGGATCACGCGGCGGATCGGGGAACAGCAAGCTGCACACGGCGTCATCGAGCAAGTCATTGACCCGCACCCATTGCAGCAATCCCTGCGCATCTTCGCGCACCGGGCCGAGGTACGGCGCCTCGCGGTTATCGAGGCCGTAGGGCTGGAAATCTTGCGGATGACAGCGCAGCGTGTCGGTGGCCTGCTCGAGAATCAGCCCGAGCCATTGCACTGCTTGCGCTTGATCCGGCTGATAATTGACCAGCACCAGCCGCGTGCTGGTGCGCGCCTCGGCGGGTCGGCCGAAAGTCAGCGCGCTGAGATCGATCACCGGCACCACCGCCCCGCGGTAGGCGAACACCCCGGCTACCCAGTGCGGCGCCCGGGCAATCGGTTTCAGCGGCAGGCGCGGCAGCACTTCGGCCACTTCGGTGGCGCGCAAGGCATAGCGCTCGCTGCCGATGCGAAACAGCAGAAACAGCGCCTGCTTCGCCACTGGCGCAGCGCCACGTTTGGCGATGATTTCGCTCATCAGACTTTGAATCGCGAAACGCCGCTGCGCAGGCCGACGGCCACCTGGCTCAGTTCGTCGATAGCGAAACTGGCCTGACGCAGCGACTCGACGGTCTGGCTGCTGGCATCGCCCAGCTGCACCAGCGCATGGTTGATCTGCTCGGCGCCAGTGGCCTGGGCCTGCATCCCTTCGTTGACCATCAGCACGCGCGGCGCCAGTGCCTGCACCTGATGGATGATCTGCGACAGCTGCTCGCCGACCTGCTGCACTTCCGACATGCCCCGGCGTACTTCTTCGGAAAACTTGTCCATGCCCATCACCCCGGCCGACACCGCCGACTGGATCTCGCGGACCATCTGTTCAATGTCGTAGGTGGCCACGGCGGTCTGATCGGCCAGACGCCGGACTTCGGTGGCGACCACGGCAAAACCGCGACCGTACTCGCCGGCCTTCTCGGCTTCGATCGCCGCGTTGAGCGACAGCAGGTTGGTCTGGTCAGCCACTTTGACGATGGTCACCACCACCTGATTGATGTTGCCGGCCTTCTCGTTGAGGATCGCCAGTTTGGCGTTGACCAGATCCGCCGCACCCATGACCGAGTGCATGGTGTCTTCCATGCGTGCCAGGCCTTGCTGGCCGGAGCCGGCGAGCACCGAGGCCTGATCGGCAGCGGTGGACACTTCGGTCATGGTGCGCACCAGATCCCGCGAGGTCGCGGCGATTTCGCGAGAGGTTGCGCCGATTTCGGTGGTGGTCGCTGCGGTTTCGGTGGCGGTGGCTTGTTGCTGCTTGGACGTGGCAGCGATTTCGGTCACCGAGGTGGTCACCTGCACCGAGGAGCGCTGGGCTTGGGATACCAGCGACGTCAGCTCGGTCATCATGTCGTTGAAGCCGGTTTCGACTGCGCCGAACTCGTCCTTGCGATCAAGGTTCAGGCGCGAACTCAGATCACCGGTGCGCATGATGTCGAGGATGGTCACGATGCGGTTCATCGGCGCCATGATCGCGCGCATCAGCAGCAGACCACATAGGCCGGCGGCCAGCACCGCGACCAGCAGGGAAATGACCATGCTGACTTTGGCCGTTGCCACCGCGTCGTCGATGTTGGCCATGGCGGTATCGGCAACAACTTTGTTCTCGCCAATGATGTCGTTGAGCTTCATGCGTCCGGTGTACCACGCCGGGGTCAGCTTCTCGTTGAACAGCTTGATGGCATCGGCTTCCAGATTGCGCTTGTGCAGGTCCAGCACGGCATCCTGAATCTGCATGTAGGTATCGTGGTACTTCTCGAACAGGGCGAATTCGGAACGGTCTTCATCGGTGGCCATGGTCTTGCGATAGCTGGCCATATGTTCTTGCAGACGCGCCTCGAACGCCTTGTAGTCGGCAGCGTCTTCACTGGAAACGCCCTGGCCTTCCTTGAGGCCGAGCAGTTTTTGGGTCTGCAAATAACTGTCGACCCAAGCGCCGCGAATCATCGAGCTGTAATAGACGCCGGGGATGGCATCGTCGCGCACGCTGTTTTCACTGGCCTCGATCTTCAGCAACCGCGAGTAGGACAGCACCACCATCAACAGCATGATGGCGATAATCACCGCAAAGCTCGCCAAAATGCGTTGGCGCAACGTCCAGTTCTTCACAGTGAATCCTCGTGCCTGATCGAAATGCGGGGAGTATAGCCGAGCGCGGTGTTTCATTTATAAGACGCTTTCGCTGGCAGCACTGTCCCTGTGGGAGCGAGCCTGCTCGCGAAGCAGTCACCTCGGTCCCGGCAAATCGCCAACTGCGCAAGAAGTTGCGCAGTAGCCCGTAATATTTCAGGGCCTGAATCCCCTGTAGCCCAAGCGGTGCAAGGCCTGCAGCCAAGTGCGCAAGAAGTTGCGCAGTACTGCGCAACTTCTTGCGCACTTTCTCCCGACTTGCCCGCTGAAAATCGCCCCGAATGATCACCGACTACCGTGGCGCCCCCGCCATCCGGGCACCTCACAAAACCTGGCACGCTCCTTGATAACCCTCAGCCACCCACCGGGCGATTTCGCCTCCGGGCACCCTAACTTTATCCGCAAGGAGAGCACCCCATGGCAACACCAGCGTACATGTCGGTTACCGGCGAAAAACAAGGCCTGATCACTGCCGGCGCTTTCACCGCCGACTCCGTTGGCAACACTTACCAGGAAGGCCACGAAGACCAGGTCATGGTTCAGGCTTTCACCCACGACGTGATCATCCCGCGTGACCCGCAATCCGGTCAGCCAACCGGTCAGCGCGTACACAAGCCAGTTGTGATCACCAAGGTCTACGACAAGGCTTCGCCACTGCTGCAAGCAGCTCTGACTTCCGGCGAGCGCATGAGCGAAATCGTTATCCAGTGGTACCGCACTTCGGCCCAAGGCACCCAAGAGCACTACTACACCACCAAACTGGAAGACGCGATCATCGTCGCCATCAACAACAAAATGCACAACTGCCAGGATCCAGGCAACGCGCACTTCACCCACCTGGAAGAAGTGCAGTTCACCTACCGCAAAATCACCTGGACCCACGAAGTATCCGGTACTTCGGGTTCCGATGACTGGCGTGCTCCAGTCGTTTAATTACGGCTGACCGTTACACGCATCGGCCAGCTCTGCTGGTCGATGTTGTTTACGCCCCTCCAGAATTTCGCGTACGTTGAGCCGCTTTTTTGCGGTCGTCGACGAGCGCCGCTGTACAGCACGAGGAACAAGGGATGTTCGCGCCGGCCAATGAAACCCACTTTGCCCTGACCATCGAAGGGCTTTCCGCCGACTTTCAGGTGTTTACCCTCACCGGCCGGGAAGCCATCAGCCAGCCTTTTGTCTTTGAGGTGGAGCTGGTCAGTGAGCAGCCGTCGCTGGACCTCGAAACCCTGCTGCACAAACCGGCCTTTCTGCAGCTGTCGCCTGACGGTAGCGGCATTCACGGGCAGATCTACCGCGCCGCGCAAGGCGATTCCGGCAAGCGCCTGACCCGTTATTCTGTAACGCTGCGCCCACAACTGGCGTATCTGGCGCACCGCATCAACCAGCGCATATTCCAGAACCTCAGCGTGCCGAAGATCATCGGCATGGTGCTGGAAGAGCATGGCATTCAAGGCAACGCCTACGAATTCAAGACCGGTTCGATCTATCCTGAACGCATCTACTGCGTGCAATACGATGAGTCAGATCTGCATTTCATCCAGCGCCTGTGCGAAGAGGAAGGCATTCATTTCCACTTCCAGCACAGCGCCACCGCGCACAAGTTGGTGTTCGGCGACGACCAGACGGTGTTCCCGAAACTGGCCCCTGTGCCCTATCAGCAAGACTCCGGCATGGTCGCCAGCAACCCGGTGATCAAGCGCTTCGACCTGCGCCTGGAAACCCGCACCAGCCGCACCACCCGCCGCGACTACGACTTCGAAAAACCGCGCCTGACCCTGGAAAGCGAAAACCGTGGCGACGCCCTGCCAGACCTCGAAGACTACGATTACCCGGGCCGCTTCATCGACCGCGAGCGCGGCAAGCATTTGGCCAAACGCGCCCTCGAACGCCATCGCAGCGACTTCCAGCTCGCCGAAGGCAAGAGTGATCAGCCACTGCTGGTCAGCGGCCACTTTCTCGCTCTGACCGAACACCCGAAAGCCAAGTGGAACGACCTCTGGCTGCTCACCGAAGTCCTGCACGAAGGCAAGCAGCCGCAAGTGCTCGAGGAGTCGGTGACCAGCGACACCACCGCGCTGAAAGACGATTTCCATCAGGGCTACCGCAACCGCTTCCAGGCCACGCCGTGGGACGTGCCCAACCGTCCACCGCTACGCCACCCGAAACCGCGCATCCTCGGCAGCCAAAGCGCGGTGGTCACCGGCCCGAAAGGCGAAGAAATCCACTGTGACGAATACGGCCGGGTCAAAGTCCAGTTCCATTGGGACCGCGAAGGCCAGGCCGACGACAAGACCAGCTGCTGGCTGCGCGTCTCCAGCGCCTGGGCCGGCGCCCAGTACGGCGGCATCGCCATCCCGCGCATCGGCATGGAAGTGCTGGTCACCTTCCTTGAAGGCGACCCCGATCAGCCACTGATCAGCGGCTGCCTGTACCACAAGGAAAACACCGTCCCCTATCCACTGCCGGCGAACAAGACCCGCAGCACCTTCAAGACCCTGAGCTCCATGGGCGGTGGTGGCTACAACGAACTGCGCATCGAAGACAAAAAAGGTCAGGAACAGATCTACCTGCACGCCCAGCGCGACTGGGACGAAAACATCGAGCACGACCAGAAAATCCGCGTCGGCAACGAACGCCACGACACCGTCGAGCAAAACAGCTACACGGAGTTCAAAGCCGAAGAACACCACACCGTCTACGCCGACCGCAAAGTCGAAACCCGCGCCAACGACCACCTCACCGTCGGCGTCAACCAGCACATCAAGATCGGCACCGGACAGTTCATCGACGCCGGGCAAGAAATCCACCTGAGCAGCGGCATGAAAGTGGTGATGGAAGCCGGTGCGGAGCTGACCCTGGTCGGCGGCGGCAGCTTCATCAAGATCGATGCTGGCGGCGTGACCATGAGCGGGCCGGTGATCAACATGAATTCCGGTGGCAGCCCTGGCAGTGGGACTGGTGCTGCGCCCTTGATGCCCGGCGTGTTGAAACAAGCGGATGCCGACAAGGCCGGCCAAGTCCTGACCCCGGCGCAGATCAACACCCTCAAACGTAACGCGCCGTTCTGTGAAGAATGCGAAAAATGCAAGGCAGGTGCCTGTGCCATCTGAACCAATCACCCCCAAGGACTGGCTGGCGCAACAGCCGCTGCAAAGCGGCGAGCGCCTGTACCTGATCGTCAGCGCGGCCAGCGATGCCGACGCCCTGAAAACCCTGTACCTCACCGAACCCACCGCCCAGCTCATTCCGATCTGGGGCGGCACGCCCTACTCCACCTGGCAACCGGTGATGCCCTACCTCACCGAACTCAAAGCCAACTCCGCCTTCCTGCCATGGATCGCCGAAACCGACGCCCTCGACTGGGGCTGGCTGGCGGTATCGCGTTCAGAACCGAACGAAGTGTTCGAGCATCTGCGCAGCCTGACGCAGGTAAAAATGCCGGATGGCACAGAGGTGTTTTTCCGGTTTTGGGATGGGCGGCATATTTATCCGATTCTGCGGGGGCTTGGGGAGAAGGCTGGAGAAGTGCTGCCGGTGTTTGAGCGGTATCTGATCAATGGGCAGGCGCTGGAAGTGGGCACGCGGGTGGTGCCGAAGGTGCGGGACTGGCCGTGGTGGGAGGTGCCGAAGGGGTTGTTGGAAGGGTTGAGCAAGGACAATCCGGCGACGCTGGTCAGCAACCTGATGCAATGGCTGGAAGAAGACCGCCCGGACCTCTACACCGCGTGGCCCGAGAACAATCTGAAGCTGAAAATCACCCGCTTCGTGCGCCGCCCGGATGCGCCGCAAAATCTTAAAGAAGCATTGATAAACCACCTGATTCTGGAGCAAGGCTGATGGATCGCGTTGCCTTTGTTGACAACCAACTGAACACCTTCAAGGACAGTCTGAAGCTGTATCAGGAACAAACCAAAACCTGGTATGCACAGGCCCTCGACAAGGGTAGCCGTGCCGCTGACATGCCGTCTTTGTTGGGTATGGAGCGTGTCATCAAGGTGGGCAACACCAGTAAAGCGGTGAGCATGACCGACGGTAACTTCACCTCGAACGTAGCTCAATGTCCGCTCAAAGGTCCGTTGCTGATCGAGAGCAAATTCGAATCGGTTTACGACATTCCGGTTGGTGATATCGAAGTCGAAATCGTTGCTGTGGACGGTGGCGCAGTCAGCAAGGTCAAACTCGACGCCCAAGGCAAAGCCGAATGGACCGGCGGTGTGCCCGGCAAGTTCTACACGATTCGCGTCCATAACGAAGTGACCCCGGCGCAGATCGACGCCCTCTTCAGTTCTTACAGCGGCGTGACTGCGGACCTTGAAGGTTTCCTGCGCAAGGAATGGGCCGGCTTCAAACCGCAATGGTCGAATCTTTCGACCTCCGGCACAGCCATGGCCATCGGCAACGGCATTCTTGAAGGTGGCTGGGAAGCGATCAAGGGCGTGTGGGACGGCATCAGTCTCGTGCTCGACATCCTCCAGGACCCAGGAAAGTTTGCGAAAGATCTCGGCGCTGGCGCAGACGAGCTGATCAAAGTCGCCAAAAGCTCGCCGGACATCATGAAAAAGGCCATGTTGCTGGCCAGTGACGAAGCGGCTTTGTTTTTGCTGGTGCGCAGTGCGGTGATCTGGCTGGCGGGCTTGCCGCCGATGAAGATGGCGGGCGATGTAGCGAAGATGACCACGGCCATTGTCGTTGGCATTGCGATCGACATCGTGATCGGCGTGGTATTGACCATCGCGGCAGAAGGTACCGGCGTCATCTACCTTGCGGCCCGACTCAAGAAGTACGGAGAGCTTGTCATCAAGGCTGTGATCGGCTTCGTGAAGTCGGTGTTCAAGATCATCAACGGCTTTATGGAGTATGTCGCCAAGTACACCGCAGTGGCGGCCCGAGGGGTGACGGCGAAGGTCAGGAACGGGATTTCCGAGTTGCGTTTTGATGGGAAGCGTGTGACCACCGTCGAAACCCCGAAAACCCGGCACGATGCCCCTGCACAATCCAAGACCCCAGATGAAAAAAGCGCAACTTGCGCAAAGAACACTTGCACTAACGGCTGCCCGGTCTCCATGGTCACTGGCGAAGAGCTGCTGACGCTGACCGATGGAGAGCTCGGAGGGCCTGCACCATTTAGCTGGACTCGTCTCTATCGGACCAGCGCAGCGGAAATCGATTGTGGGCTGGGTTTTGGCTGGAGCCACGCGTTAGCCCAACGGATAGAAATCAACGCCGATGAAGTGGTATGGACTGATCATGAAAACCGGGTGATCACCTTCCCACTTCCAAGCATTCAACGCCCGGCGATAACCAATAGCCTCTCGGAAGCAGCCATCTTCATCGGGGACGATCCTTCAGAACTTATTCTCACTCAGGCTGGCGAGCATGCTCAGTTCTATCACTTCCGCTACGATCGCAAAGGCGCAACACTGATAGCCATCAGTGACAAATACGACAACCGCCTTCATGTCACGCGCGATATTCACGGTCGGATCAAACGTATCGACAATGGTGCCGGTCGTGCCCTGCTGTTGCGCTACGACCGTAAACACATTGTGGCAGTCGACTATCAACAGTTCACACCCGCAGACAATCTGGAAGATGTATGGACCACTGTCCAGACGATCATCAGTTATGCCTACGATTCGCAACATCGCTTGATTGAAGCGAAAAACGCCGCCGGAGAAGCCGAGCGTTACGCCTATAACGATCAAAACGTCATTCTCGAGCGCCGTTTAGCCGGAGGTGCCAGTTTCTATTGGGAATGGGAAAAAGAGGGCAAATCTGCACGCTGTATTCATCACTGGGCGAACTTCTCGCAGATGGATACTCGCTATGTTTGGGATGATAAAGGAAGCGTTACTGTCACGAACGCAGACGGTAGCGAAGAGATATACACCCACGACGACCAGGCCCGACTGGTTGCTCAAATTGATCCGGACGGAGCCGAAAATCTCAAAGCATATGACGATAAGGGACGCTTGGTTGCAGAGCAAAATCCGCTCGGAGCTATCACCGAATACCGATACAACGAATCAGGGCATCTGGTCGCGGTCATACCTCCAGAAGACGAACCAACGGGCTACGAATATAGCCGTGGGTTCGTAAGTAAGGTCGTTCGCGGTAAAGCAGTCTGGAAATATCAGCGCAATAATCAAGGCGATATCACCCAGCAGACAGATCCGGACGGCAACACCACCTACTACAGCTATGACCGTCGGGGGCGTTTGCAGGAAATCGGCCTGCCCGATGGCAGCCGGCACCGGTTGGGCTGGAATAGTCTCGGCCAGCTACTGGAAGAGCGCCTGCCTGATGGTAGTCAGCGCAAATACCGTTACGACGCACTCGGCCGGCAGATCATACGTCAGGACGAAAACGGCGCCATCACGCACTTCCAATGGGATGCCGCGAATCGCCTGGCACAAATTACTTTGCCCGGTGGAGCAACACGGGCATTTACATACAACGCATACGGTCGAGTCACCGCCGAACGCGACGAGCTCGGCCGCATCACCCGCTACGAATACGCCGATAATCTGCACCTCGTCAGCCGCCGCATCAATCCCGACGGCAGCCAACTGCGCTATCGCTACGACAACTCGCGCCTGCTGCTCACTGAAATTGAAAACGAGCGTGGCGAGCACTACCACCTCGAATACTACGCCAACGGCCTGATCCAGCAGGAAACCGGCTTCGACGGCCGACGCACCGCGTACGAGTACGACCTGAACGGCCAACTGCTTAAGAAAACCGAGTTCGGCGATGACGGTAGCGAACTGACCACCGAATATCAGCGGGATGCCGCTGGCCGTTTGCTGGTCAAGACGCTGCCCGATGGCGAAGAGATTCATTACAGCTACGACGCGCTTGGTCGCCTCGTTAACGTTGACGACGGCCATTGGCCGCTCGCCTACAAATACGATCTCCAAGACCGACTCATCGAGGAGCACCAAGGCTGGGGCACTCTGCGCTACGAATACGACAGCGTCGGTCAGCTCAAGCACTGCCGCTTGCCCGATGGCAGCAAACTCGATTACCGCCACCAGCCTGGCGGGCAACTCACCAGCATCGACCTCAACGGTTCTCGCCTGACCTCTCATCAGTTCAACGCCGGTCGAGAGCAACAGCGCCAACAAGGTCTGCTGCTTAGCCAATACCAATACGATGAACAGGGACGTCTGCAAGCGCACAGCGTTAGCCAACGGGACAAGCACCTGTTCCAGCGTCGCTACAACTACGACTCCAACGGCAACCTCGCCGGAATCGACGACAGCCGCAAAGGCAACCGCAGCTATCACTACGACCCGCTGGATCGCCTGATCAGCGTGCGCGGCGCCATGCCAGAGAGCTTCGCCCATGACCCGGCAGGCAACCTCCTCGGACAAAATGACCTGCCCGTTGCGAATCTCGCCAACGTCAAAGGCAATCGCCTGCTCATGCAAGGCGACCGCCACTACGATTACGACGCCTATGGCAACCTGACCCGTGAAAGTCGCGGCACCGGACAAAAACTCGTCACCGAATACCGCTACGATTGCCAACACCGCTTGATCGGCGTCAGCCTCCCAGGCGGCAGCACCGCCACCTACAAATACGACGCCTTTGGCCGCCGCATCGAGAAAACCGTCGACGGCCATACCACTGAATTCCTCTGGCAAGGCGAACGATTCATCGCCGAAAGCGCACAAAATCGTTATCGCAGCTACATCTACGAACCGGGCACCTTCCGCCCGTTGGCAATGCTCGACGGCGAAGGCCCACTAAAAGCAGCACCGTTCTATTACCAACTCGACCACCTCGGCACACCGCAGGAACTCACCGATTACAGCGGCGAGATCATGTGGTCAGCGAAGCACCGCGCCTACGGTAACCTCGCGGCGCTGGACGTCAGCGAAATCGATAATCCGCTGCGTTTTCAAGGGCAGTATTTCGACGCCGAGACAGGGTTACATTACAACCGCCACCGCTACTACAATCCGGGGACTGGCCGGTTCTTGACGCCGGATCCGATCAAGCTTGCGGGCGGGTTGAATAGCTACCAGTACGTGCCTAACCCTACGGGGTGGGTGGATCCCCTAGGGTTGAATACTTGTCCAGGCGGAGATAAATGCGTTCCGGGGCAAAGCGCTGAAATACCTGAAGGAAAAGCCAGGGTAAGCGATGGAGCCCCGCCTCCTCCCGACGTTCAATGGACAAATCATGGCAATAAACATGTGGCGCCTAAGGCTCCCTGGCCATCGGTTGTAAAATCGACCGCTAATGGAGGTGCAGCTAAATATCTACCCGGCACGGACATTGAAGCGTTAGAGCGGCACGCGTTTGCAAATGGTCAAGATGTTAACAACGGAAAACCATGGAAAGTAATTGACATGGGAAAAACCATAGGCGCCAATGACGGAAAAGAAACTCAGTACATGAGAGTGGAGTTAAGTGCAAACACAATACATGGACATCCAATATCAGAAGAATCGTTTAGAAAACTAACGAAAAAGAAGAAATGATTTATGAATCTTGAAAACATAAAGAAATTTGGCGGCAAGATAACTTTTGACGAAATATCCAGCCTAGCCGGATCGGATATTGCGCTCATTACAAATGAATTAAGGGAGGATCTTTTGCAAGCGCTACTCCCGCACGAGCAAATAATAGACATTGGCTGGTATCCCGAATTCAGTGAACACGGCGCCTTCAGAATCTCATTAATCGCAAATCAAAATTGGGCATCGCCTATATACACCGAAACGGCCAAAACCTGGGCCGATCTTGAAAAAGCGTTAGATCATACATTGAATAAAGTAAAAATTTAATGGATCGACGAGCTCGCGTTGACTAGCCAGCGTCGACGACGGTCGTTAGCCTTTCGCCTATAAACATGACTTGCAGACCAACTCATCGAGGAACACCAAGTCTGGGGCACCTTGCGCTACGAATACGACAACGTCGGCCAGCTCAGCCACTGCCGTCTGCCGGATGGCTGCACGCTCGATTACCGTCATTTGTCCGGTGGACGCCTGAGCAGCATCGACCTCAACGGCTCTCGCCTGACCAGCCACCAGTTCAACGCCGGTCGCGAGCAACAACGCCAACAAGGCTTGCTGCTTAGCCAATACCAATACGATGAACAGGGCCGACTACAGGCCCACAGCGTCAGCCAACGGGACAAGCACCTGTTCCAGCGTCGCTACAACTACGATGCCAACGGCAACCTCGCCGGTATTAACGACAGCCGCAAAGGCAACCGCAGCTATCACTACGATCCACTCGACCGACTGATCAGCGTACGCGGCGCCATGCCAGAGAGCTTCGCTCACGACCCGGCAGGCAACCTCCTCGGACAAAATGACCT
>NZ_CAMPPP010000034.1:0-14515 GCF_946901175.1 Pseudomonas sp. Marseille-Q5117
GTCCTCGGGCAATCAGCGCCATGCCTTCGGCGGGGCTTTTGACCTCGACCAGACGCAGACCGGGGACCCGTTGCAGCAAATAATCGCGCAACGGGTGCCCTCGATAGATCGCCAGGCGTTTGCCCGCCAGTTCGTCGAGCGGCAATGGATGCGGTCCGTTCGCTGCGCTGACCAGCACGAACGGATTGTTCAGATAGGCGCGGGTGAATTGCAGCTGCGCTTCCCGCTCGGTGCTCGGCGTCACCACCGGCAGAACATCGAGTGCGCCGGCCTGAAGTTGTTCGAACTGGTCGTTCAGCGAGGTGCCACGCACGATCTCGAAATTCAGCCCGCTGCGCTGTGCAATCAGGCTCAGCAACTGCGCTGCCAGCCCGTTGAAGCGTCCGTCGGCATCGAAAAACGCCAACGGCGCGAAGTCTTCGACAGCGCCGACCCGCACCACCGGGTGCTGATCCAGCCACTGCTGCTCGGCGGCGCTGAGCTGTACCCGCGACTGTTCGGCCATCTCGGCGAGGCCGACGCTCCAGCGCTGTTCGATCAGATGGCGACGCTCCATGGGCACGGCCAGCAAGGCCTTGTCGACGATGCGTTTGAGCACCACATCGCTGCGCAACAACGCAAAGGCGAACGGATTGGCATCAAGCCCCGACGGCCCGGCCAATTGCAGGTCGTTGCGATAATTGGTGTTGATCAGGTAGTTGGCGCTGATGAAGTCGCCCAGGTACACATCGTCGGCACCGAAGGCGACCGCGCCGAGTGCATCCATGGCCGAAGCATAAAGCTGCACGTGGGCGCCGGGGTAGAACGCCTGAACATGGGCCAGTGGCAGGTAATCCTCGACCATGGCGATGCGTCTGCCTGCAAGGTCAGCAGGCAGTTTCTCGTCATGACGCGTCACCAGCATTGGCTGATCTTCAGCGTACGGCCGCGACAGAACAAAGGCCGGATCCGCCGCTTCGAAACTGTTCGAGGTGCCCAGGAGTTCGACGTCAGCGCGCTTGAGTGCCGCCATCAGTGCGGGACGATCGACGAAACGCCGCACTTCGATCCTGATGCCAAGCAGTTGTGCCAACAGGTCGGCGTAATCCGCCGTCAGTCCCTCCAGCTCATGCTGATGGCGGGTGATTTCGAAAGGCGGGTAGTCCGGGCCGGAGATGCCCATGCGCAAGACTGGATGCTCACGCAGCCACTGGCGCTCCCGATCATCGAGGCGCACCTGGATACTTCCCGGTTCGAGGCGCGCCAGCACCTCCAGCGTCTGCGGCTGGTCATTCGCCCCAACCGAGGCAACAAGCCCCAGCCACAGCAATAAAACCCGCAGTCCCTGCGTCATGTCGGGGTACTCAGATCAAGTGATTGCGCTTGGCGAACTCACGCAGAAGCACCAGCGAACCCAGGCCAAGTTTCGCCATCATGCGGGTCTTGTAGGTGCTGACGGTTTTGTGACTCAGGTGCATTTCCAGAGCGATGGCCTTGTTCGGTTTGCCCAGCGCCAGATTCACGAAAATGCATAACTCTCGATCGGACAGCTGCGCGATCAGCTCCTTTTCCGTGCGTTGCACGGCGTTGTACAGACCGCTGGTATTGGGCAATGCGGAGAAATAAGTGTGGCCGGACATCAATGCCTTGATGGCTTCGTGCAGCAGAGTCAGTTGATTGCTCTTGGTCACGTAGCCCCGTGCGCCGGCGCGCAGACAGCGCTCCTGGTAATGCGTGGGCTCATGCATGCTGAATACCAGAACCCGGCAGCGCGCCGTCGGCGCCTTGATCTGGATTCGCGTCAGCACTTCCAGCCCGTCCATCGATCCCAGCCCCAGATCGAGCACAACCAGTTTCGGATCATGCGCGCAGATCAACGGCACGACTTCATTGCCATTGGACGCTTCATGAATCTGCGTGAAGCCTTGAGCCTGCAGGACGATTCGAATGGCCGCGCGCACGACTGGGTGATCATCGACGATCAGCGCTGACTTCATTGGTACTCCTGCAAAATCGAAGACACCGCAACAGTCTGTCCCGGAGTCGGTAGCTGCGCCGGCACTGTTACATGGATGAGCAAGAGAATCACCTGTCAGGTCTGACAGTTGTGCAGATTGTTTTTTTATGCATTGGCATGGCGCAACGATGCGTGGGCGTCAGGCGCTGCCTGGCGTTCGTCGCAAGCTTCGACTCTCGCCATCACCTGCCCGATGAGCTGTGAATTGGGCAATGGCGTCGGGCTGATCTGCGCGTTTTCCTGAGCAAACCCTGCAAACGCTTGCAACGGTGCTGATTGTTCGTTGTAGATCAGAGCATGGCGAACCTGTGGGTTATCGAGCAGAAAGCCCAGCAGATTCAGTGAGCCCGCCGCCAGTTCGGCATTGATCACCAGTACATCGAACGGCTCGCAGCCGTAGTCGACCAAGGTCAACAATTCGCCGAGAGTCTGCACCGGGGCGACGCGGTAGTAGCCGAGCGCATTGAACAGGCGCTCGATTTTCATGCGATGAAAATGTTGCGGGTCGGCGATCAGGATGCGCAACGCTTTGTTGCTCATGGTCATTCTCCCGGTGAGGTTTGGGGAGGGCAAGACTACGCAAGCGTCGGCGATAGCTCTGTAGGACTTTTCCTAAAAAACAGGTCATTCATCCGGCGGCCCTGACGCACCAATATCCCCTGCGGGAGCGAGCCTGCTCGTGAAGTGCCTATACCAGTCAGAGATGTACTGACTGACACGACGCCTTCGCGAGCAGGCTCGCTCCCACAGGGGAAAGCATTCCATGGCGGTTATTGCCAGCCGAACCGGCGGATGTAGAAGCCTTTAACGGCTTGGGTCAGCGCCATGTACGCCAGCAGAATCACCGGCAGAAACACGAAATACAGCGACGGCAGCGCCTGCAATTTGAAGTAATGCGCCAGCGGCCCCATCGGCAGGAAAATGCCGACCGCCATGATGACCCCGGTCATGACCATCAGCGGCATGGCGGCGCGGCTTTGCAGAAACGGAATCTTCGGCGTGCGGATCATGTGCACGATCAGCGTCTGGGTCAGCAACCCGACCACGAACCAGCCGGACTGGAACAGCGTCTGGTGATCCGGGGTGTTGGCGTCGAACACGTACCACATCAAGGCGAACGTCGTGATATCGAAGATCGAACTGATCGGGCCGAAAAACAGCATGAAGCGCCCGACGTCAGCCGGCTGCCAGCGCTGCGGCTGTTTCAGCATCTCGTCGTCGACGTTATCGAACGGAATGGCGATCTGCGAAATATCGTAGAGCAGGTTCTGCACCAGCAGGTGCATCGGCAGCATCGGCAGGAACGGGATGAACGCGCTGGCAACCAGCACCGAGAACACATTGCCGAAGTTGGAACTGGCAGTCATCTTGATGTACTTGAGCATGTTGGCGAAGGTGCGCCGCCCTTCGAGCACGCCCTCCTCCAGCACCATGAGGCTTTTTTCCAACAGGATGATGTCCGCCGCTTCCTTGGCGATGTCCACCGCGCTGTCCACGGAAATGCCGATGTCGGCGCTGCGCAGCGCCGGCGCGTCGTTGATACCGTCGCCCATGAACCCGACCACATGGCCGTTGCCCTTGAGAATGCCGACGATACGCTCTTTGTGCGACGGCGTGAGTCTGGCGAAGACGTTGGTCGTCTCGACCGCCATGGCCAGCTCAGCATCGCTCATGCGCTCAATGTCATTGCCCAGCAGCAAACCCTGTTGCGCGAGGCCGACCTCACGGCAGATTTTCGCCGTCACCAGTTCGTTGTCACCGGTCAGCACCTTGACCGCTACGCCATGCTCGGCCAAGGCCTTGAGCGCTGGCGCGGTGCTTTCCTTCGGTGGATCGAGGAACGCCACGTAACCGATCAGCGTCAGTTCCTGTTCATCGGCCAGGCTGTAAATCTCGCGGCCTGCTGGCATTGAGCGAGCCGCGACCGCCACCACGCGCAGACCTTCGGCGTTGAAGGCGCCGGTGACTTGGCGAATCCGCACCAGCAATTCATCGCTCAAGACTTCATCGACCTCGCCGTGACGCACCCGACTGCACACCGCCAGCACTTCTTCCACCGCGCCTTTGCAGATCAGTTGATGGGGCTGACCGCGGCCCTCCACCACCACCGACATGCGCCGGCGATTGAAGTCGAACGGGATCTCATCGACCTTGCGAAACACGCTGCCGACTTTCAGTTCGCGATGGACTTCCACGTGTTCGAGCACGGCGACATCCAGCAGGTTTTTCAGGCCGGTCTGGTAGTAGCTGTTGAGGTAGGCCAGTTCCAGCACAGCGTCAGAATCCTCACCCCAGACGTCGACATTACGCGCGAGAAAGATCTTGTCCTGAGTCAGGGTGCCGGTCTTGTCGGTGCACAGCACATCCATGGCGCCGAAGTTCTGGATGGCGTCCAGGCGTTTGACGATGACCTTTTTGCGCGACAGAAACACGGCGCCTTTGGCCAGGGTCGAGGTGACGATCATCGGCAGCATTTCCGGGGTCAGGCCCACGGCAATCGACAGCGCGAACAGTAGCGCTTCACTCCAGTCGCCCTTGGTGAAACCGTTGATGAACAGCACCAGCGGGGCCATGACGAACATGAAGCGGATCAGCAGCCAGCTGACCTTGTTGACGCCCTGCTGAAACGAGGTCACCGCCCGGTCCGTCGCGCCGACGCGTTGCGCCAGCGCACCGAAGTAGGTGCTGTTGCCGGTGGTGAGAATCAGTGCAATCGCGCTGCCGGAGACGACGTTGGTGCCCATGAACAGAATATTGTCCAGCTCCAGCGGGTTACGCGTGTCGCGATCGGTCTGCCGGGTGAATTTCTCCACCGGCATCGATTCACCGGTCATCGCTGCCTGGCTGACGAACAGGTCCTTGGCGCTGAGCACGCGGCAATCGGCGGGAATCATGTCGCCGGCCGAGAGCACGATGAGATCGCCGGGCACCAGTTGCTTGATCGGCAGTTCCTGCCGTGACGCATCCCGGCGCAGCACCGTGGCGGTGTTGCTGACCATGGCTTTGAGCGCATCGGCTGCCTGGTTGGATTTGCTCTCCTGCCAGAAGCGCAGCAGCGTCGACAGCACCACCATGGAAAAAATCACCACGGCCGCCTTGAGGTCTTCGGTCAGCCAGGAGATCACCGCGAGCAGAGTCAACAGCAGGTTGAAGGGGTTTTTGTAGCAGTGCCAAAGATGGGTCCTCCACGGCAGCGGCTGCTCGTGTTCGACTTCGTTGAGGCCGTGTTGCGCGCGCAGTGCATCGGCCTCGACCTCGGTGAGCCCCTCGCCGTGCGTGCCCAGCGATGACAGTAACGCAGCGCTGTCTTCATGGGCGGCAGCGACTAGCGTACTGGCCAGCGTCGGCGGTACTTCACGGCTGACCGTGGTGTCATTGATCGAATCCAGCAGCGCCAGACGACGGAAGTGCCGGGCGATGTGGCGGCTGCGCAGAAAGCCTGCGAAAAATTCCTTGAGCGTGAGTTTCATGGCTGTGTCCCCTGTGGTCAGCCGGGAAACCGTCGAGCAGGTACCACCGCGCCCTGGCACCGGGAAAACCGGCGCGGCAAGGCGTGGCGCGCCCGTCGGGAATGACAGGCGTGTCGATAGGCAGCGATGACGACTGAGGTCGCCATCACGCCTGGTTCAGCGTCGATGAGAAGGACGTCGAGACACGACCCAGAACGGGTCGTGCACGGGATGCCGCTGCTCGCTGTTACGGCGAGACAACGGCAGGGAAAGGCTGCGCGTTATCTTGCCGAGAATCTGCCGGTGATCGAGACCGGCCGACAACTGTCACTCGAACAAGTACCCACTGTGGGTCTCCGCAATTGATGAAAACGCGCGCAGCTTACGCCCGCAGCGAAACGGCTGGAAGGGGTGTTTTCGGGGAATGTGGGGGGTGTTCAGGAAGGGTTCAGATTCAGGATCTGTGGGGCTTTCCATGGCCCCTTCGCGAGCAGGCTCGCTCCCACATTCTGGCCTGCGTTCACAGAACCATTGTGGGAGCGAGCCTGCTCGCGAAGGCGATATGTCAGGCAATGCAGATTCAGCTGGCAGTCGCCAGCAACAGCTCCGCCACCGAGCGACTGTGCCCGCGCTGTTTGCCATGCTCATACAGCGAGCCGGCGATTTCGTCGGCGCGAATCGGCAGCACCGACAGCAGCGTATCGCTCAGGCCATGGCTGGCCTGGCAGAAGCCCTGCATATATATGCCGGCCTTGCAGCGCTCGTCGGTGATCAGTTTGTAGTTGCGATCGACTTCGAATTCGCCGAGGTATTCCTCCAGCGGCGCGAGCAACTTGCGGTGCATCTGCCGCTCGTAACCGGTGGCCAGTACCACGGCGTCATAGATTCGCACCGTGACTTCGCCGGTGGCGTTGTTGCGCACGGCCAGTTCGATGCCGTTTGCCGTGGCAGTGGCGCTCTCGACGGTGGTCAGGGTGCGGAACGCATGGCGGGCAATCCCGGAAACCTTCTGCCGGTAGAAGATGCCGTAGATGCGTTCGATCAGGTCGATGTCGACCACCGAATAGTTGGTGTTGTGGTACTCGTTGACCAGACGCTCGCGCTCGACGCTGTTCTGCTGGAACACCAGATCGGTGAACTCCGGCGAGAACACTTCGTTGACGAACGGGCTGTCGTCCGCAGGCTTCAACGCCGAGCCACGCAGGATCATGTCGACCTGCACCGACGGGAATGAATCATTCAGGTCGATAAAGGCTTCCGCCGCGCTCTGCCCGCCGCCGATAATGGCGATGCTCATCGGTTGATTGTTCACGCACGGCTGCCTGGCCATTTGCGACAGGTATTGCGAATGGTGAAACACCCGATGATCGCCCTTCAGTGCCTTGAACGCTTTTGGAATACGCGGCGTGCCGCCAGCGCTGACCACCACCGAACGCGTGGTGCGCACGAACTGCTGGCCGTCGCTGCCCCGGGAAATCACCCGCAAGGCTTCGACCTGCTGGTTGTGCAACACCGGTTCGATGAACTGCACTTCTTCGCCATAACGGCTCTGCGCGGTGAACTGACCGGCCACCCAGCGCAGGTAGTCGTTGTACTCCATGCGGCATGGATAAAAGGTGCCGAGGTTGATGAAATCGACCAGACGCCCGTGGTGCTTGAGGTAGTTGACGAACGAGTAAGGGCTGGTCGGATTGCGCAGGGTCACCAGGTCCTTGAGGAAGGAAATCTGCAACTCGCTCTGCGTCGACAAGGTGTTGCCGTGCCAGCTGTAAGTGGCCTGCTTGTCGAGGAACAGCACATCCAGTTCGCCCTGGGTCACGCCGCGCTCCTGCAGAGCGATGGCCAGTGCCAGGTTCGAAGGGCCGAAACCGACGCCGATCAGGTCGTGAACGATGGGCGATGCAATTGCCTGTGTCATTTCCAGTGTCCTCTGGATGAACCCCTCAACGCGGGGAAAAAAGCCTGGGTGGCCTGACCGGCCTGAATCAGGTCAGCAGGTCGTCTGTTGAGTAGGAACGAGGACGATGAAAGGAAATTTAACCGGTGCGGATCACTGGCCATCCCATTGCTGGATGCGCAAGCGGCAATGCTTCATGGCGTTGACGATGTGTTTTTCCACCAGCGCCCGGGAGATGCCGAGGGTCTGGGCGATTTCCGGATGGGACATTCCTTCGATCTTGCGCAGCAGAAAACTGTCGCGGCACAGCGGCGGCAATTCGGCCAGTGCGCGCTGGAGCATTTCCAGACGCTGGCCGTGATCGAGGGTGCCGTGGGGGGACGGGGTGAAATAGCGCTCTTCGTTATCGAGCACGTCCAGCGATTCGACTTGGCGCAGCGCGTTGCGGCGGTGATCATCGATAACCAGGTTCAGCGCGGTGCGATAAAGGAAGGCCCGTGGTTGTTCGATCGGCACCTCGCTGGAGCGCTCCAGCACGCGTACATAGGCGTCATGCACCACATCCTCGGCGACCTGACGGTTGCCCAGTCTGGCGTTGAGGAAACACACCAGCTCACGATAGTAGTTTTCCAACATGACTCCCGACCGCATCGATGCCGTTTCTGTCCTTGAGCGCACTGATCAGACCTGCAAATCACGCAGTAGCAAGATAGTGGCAACTTGAAGTGCGTAATTTATAGTAATTCTCATATAGATTTAAAGAGTTGATTCCATATCCCGGACAAATAGTCGTGGCCCGGCGTGCGGTAACTCGATGTGTCTGCGGCTAAATTCCGTCGCCCATGCCTCGTTTACAGGACAGCCCCTGTGTCTGTCGTGCCTTGCGACGGGCCGCAACCACTGGCCGGAACCCCGCATGAATCGTCCCCGCCCCGCCCGTCGCGCGCTGTTTGCCGCCCTCTGTCTGATTCCCGTTATCGCCGTCGCTGCCTGGCAAGTCTTGCCACCCGGTCGCGACGCCGTTGCCACTGTGCAGGTCAGCCGCGGCGATATCGAAAACAGCGTGACAGCGCTCGGCACCTTGCAGCCACGCCGCTATGTGGATGTCGGCGCGCAGGCTTCGGGGCAGATTCAGAAGATTCACGTCGAGGCCGGCGATACGGTCAAGGAAGGCCAGTTGCTGGTGGAAATCGACCCGTCGACACAGAAAGCCAAGCTCGATGCCGGGCGCTTTTCCATCGAAAACCTCAAGGCGCAGTTGCAGGAGCAACGTGCCCAGCACGATCTGGCGCAGCAGAAATACCAGCGCCAGCAGAAACTCGCCGCCGGAGGCGCCACCCGCGAAGAAGACGTGCAGACCGCGCGCGCCGAGGTCCGCGCAACCCAGGCGCGCATCGACATGTTCCAGGCGCAGATCCGCCAGGCCCAGGCCAGCCTGCGCAGCGACGAGGCGGAACTCGGTTACACGCGCATCTATGCGCCGATGAGCGGCACCGTGGTCGCCGTCGGTGCGCGCGAAGGCCAGACCCTCAACGCGCAACAACAGACCCCGCTGATCCTGCGCATCGCCCGACTGTCGCCGATGACGGTGTGGGCCGAGGTTTCAGAGGCCGACATCGGCCACGTCAAACCCGGCATGACCGCTTACTTCACCACCCTCAGCGGTGGCACTCGGCGCTGGAGCAGCACCGTGCGGCAGATTCTGCCGGTGCCGCCGCGTCCGCTCGAACAGAACCAGGGCGGCAGCCCCACCAGCGGCCGCAGCGGCAGCGAACGCGTGGTTCTTTATACCGTGCTGCTCGACGTCGACAACGCCGATCACAGCCTGATGACCGACATGACCGCCCAGGTGTTCTTCGTCGCCGAACAGGCGCAAGACACCCTGACCGTGCCGACTGCCGCCCTGCAACCGGGCTCGCGTCCGCAGTGGCAGCGAGCGCAGATCGTCGCTGCCAACGGTGATATTCAGGCGCGCGAAGTACGCACCGGCATCAGCGATCGCCTGCGCACCCAGGTGCTGGAAGGTCTGGCCGAGGGCGAGCATGTTCTCAGCGCGCCGGCCGCTGGTCATGGAGGCTGAATGCACACGCCCCTGATCGACCTGCGGCAGATCCGCAAAGCCTACGGCGGCGATGACAGCCCACTGGTGGAGGTGCTGCGCGGGATCGATCTGTCGATCCACGCCGGCGAGTTCGTTGCGATTGTAGGCGCCTCCGGTTCGGGCAAATCGACGTTGATGAACATCCTCGGCTGCCTCGATCGACCGACCAGCGGCGAATACCGCTTCGCCGGGGAAAACGTCGCTCATCTGGACAGCGATGAACTGGCCTGGCTGCGCCGCGAAGCCTTCGGTTTTGTCTTTCAGGGCTATCACCTGATCCCGTCCGGCTCGGCCCAGGAAAACGTCGAGATGCCAGCGATCTATGCCGGCACCCCGGCCGCCGAGCGGCATGCCCGAGCTCACGCGCTGCTGGAGCGGCTCGGCCTCGGCACTCGCACAGGCAATCGTCCGCATCAGCTTTCCGGCGGCCAGCAACAGCGGGTGTCGATTGCCCGTGCGCTCATGAACGGCGGCCATATCATCCTCGCCGACGAGCCGACCGGCGCCCTCGACAGCCACAGCGGCGCCGAGGTCATGACCCTGCTCGACGAACTCGCCGATCAAGGCCACGTCGTCATCCTCATCACCCACGACCGCGAAGTGGCGCAACGGGCCAAACGCATCATCGAAATCCGTGACGGCCTGATCATCAGTGACAGCGCCGAGCACGCGTGCGCGCCGCCTGTGGCCAATCCCGGCGCGTTGCAAGCGGTCGACCTGCGCCAGCGCCTGAGCAACGGCAGCAGCCAGACCGGCGCCTGGAAAGGTGAACTGCTCGACGCTGTACAAGCGGCGTGGCGGGTGATGTGGATCAACCGCTTTCGCACGGCGCTGACCCTGCTGGGCATCGTCATTGGCGTGGCCTCGGTGGTGGTCATGCTCGCCGTCGGCGAAGGCAGCAAGCGTCAGGTCATGGCGCAAATGGGCGCGTTCGGTTCCAACATCATTTACCTCAGCGGCTCGGCGCCGAACCCGCGCACGCCGGAGGGCATCATTACCCTCGACGACGTCGCCGAACTGTCCACCCTGCCCCAGGTGGAACGAATCATGCCGGTCAACGGCTCGACCGCTGGGGTGCGCTTTGGCAACGCCGACCACAGCAGCTACGTCGGCGGCAATGACACCAACTTTCCGCAGATTTTCAACTGGCCGGTGATCCAGGGCAGCTACTTCACCCAGGCCGACGAGGACAGCGCCGCCGCCGTCGCGGTGATCGGCACCAAGGTCCGCGACAAATTGCTCAAGGATGTCGCCGACCCCATCGGTCAATACATCCTCATCGAGAACGTGCCGTTCCAGATCCTCGGCGTGCTCGCCGAAAAAGGCGCCAGCTCCGGCGACTCTGATAGCGACAACCGCATTGCCGTGCCCTATTCGGCGGCGAGCACGCGACTGTTCGGCAGCCGCAATCCGCAATACGTGGTGATTGCCGCCAAGGACGCGCGCAAGGTCAAGGACGCCGAACAGGCCATCGAGCAGGCGATGTTGCGCCGGCACCACGGCAAGAAGGATTTCGAGCTGACCAACAATGCCGCGATGATCCAGGCCGAAGCGCGCACGCAAGGCACACTGTCGCTAATGCTGGGGGCAATTGCGGCGATTTCCCTGCTGGTCGGCGGTATCGGCGTGATGAACATCATGCTCATGACCGTACGCGAACGCACCCGCGAGATCGGTATTCGCATGGCCACCGGCGCCCGTCAGCGCGACATCCTCCGTCAGTTTCTCACCGAAGCGCTGATGCTCTCGGTGGTCGGCGGAATCGCCGGAATCGGCCTGGCGCTGCTGGTCGGCGGCGTGTTGTTGCTCAGCGGCGTGGCGATCGCCTTTCAAGGGCTGGCGGTGATCGGTGCGTTTGCCTGTGCGCTGGTCACCGGCGTCATCTTCGGCTTTATGCCGGCCCGCAAAGCTGCCCGGCTTGACCCGGTCACGGCCCTTACCAGTGAATGATCGACCTATGAAAGTGCGACTGACCTTCCTCGCCGCCAGCCTGTTGCTGGCGGCCTGCAGCAGCCCGGCGCCGCGCCTGGACAGCGGCGTGCAGCCACCGAGCGCGTGGCAGTCCGCCGACACCCCCGGCGCGCTGCAGAGCAATCGGCAATGGTGGACGCAATTCGGCAGCCCCGAACTGGAGCGGCTGGTGGAACAGGCGCGGCTGGGCAGCTACGACCTCGCCGCCGCCGTGGCGCGAGTCAGACAGGCCGAGGCCAGCGCAACCATCGCCGGCGCCCCGCTGCTGCCCGAGCTCAAGGCCGGGCTGAATGCCAACCGGCAGAAACTGATTCACGGCAAGGGCTACAGCCAATTGGATGTCAGCCCGGAGAATCGTTCGCTGGACTATTACGATGCCGAGCTCAGCGCCAGTTACGAAATCGATTTCTGGGGCGGCAAGCGTGCCGCCCGCGACAGTGCCGTGTTCGGCGTGCAGGCCAGCGAGTTCGACCGCGCCACCGTCGAGCTGACCTTGCTCAGCGGCGTCGCCAACAGTTACACCCAGGCCCTGGCCTTGCGTGAGCAGGCGCGCATTGCCGAACTCAATCTGGCCAATGCGCAAAACGTGCTGCATCTGGTGCGGACCCGCTTCGACGCCGGCAGCGCCACCGCGCTGGAACTGGCCCAGCAGAAAAGCCTGGTGGCCGAACAACAGCGTCGCCTGCCGCTGGTGCAACAACAGGCCCGCGAAGCACTGATCAGCCTCGCCGCCCTGCTCGGCCAACCGGTGCAAACGTTGCCATTGCCCGAGCAATCCTTCGCCCAATTGTACTGGCCGGACATCGCCAGCGGCGTGCCGAGCGACTTGCTCAGTCGGCGTCCGGACATTGCCAGCGCCGAGGCCAAGCTTGCGGCAGCCCAGGCTGATGTCACCGTCGCCCGCGCCGCGATGCTGCCGAAAATCACCCTGACGGCGAGCCTCGGCAGCGGCGCCGACCTTGCCGCCGACCTGCTGCGCACGACGTTCTACAACCTGTCCTCGGGGCTGACCGCGCCGATCTTCAACAACGGCCGCCTCAGCGCCGAACGCGACAAGGCCAAGGCGCGGCAGGATGAGCTGCTGGAGACCTATCGCGGGGCAATCATCAACGGCTTCGCCGACGTCGAAAAAGCCCTCAGCAGCATTCGTGGCCTCGACGAACAACGGCAATGGCAAAGCGAAGAACTGAACCAGGCACAAACCGCCTTCGACATCGCCCAAAGCCGCTACCAGGCCGGCGCCGAAGACCTGCTCACCGTCCTGCAAACCCAGCGCACGCTGTATGCGGCGCAAGACCTCAACGTGCAACTGCGCCTGTCGCGGTTGCAGGCGAGCATTGCCTTGTACAAAGCGTTGGGGGGCGGCTGGGAGGCGATCTGACAGAGATGCGTCGAATGGACTGACGCCATCGCGAGCAAGCTCGCTCCCACAAATGGAATTCGGTTTGGACCGAAATCTCCGCCACGACCAAGGCCTCATGTGGGAGTGAGCCTGCTCGCGAAGAGGCCTTGTCAGGCACTGATGCATCTGAATGACACACCGCATTCGCGAGCAAGCTCGCTCCCACAAATGGCATTCGGTTTGGACCGAAATCTCCGCCACGAACAAGACCCATGTGGGAGCGAGCTTGCTCGCGAAGAGGCCCTGTCAGGCACTGATGCATCTGGATGAAACTCCGCATTCGCGAGCAAGCTCGCTCCCACAAATGGAATTCGGTCTGGACGGAAATCTCCGCCACGAGCAAGGCCCGATGTGGGAGCGAGCTTGCTCGCGAAGGGGTCCTGTCAGGCACTGATGCATCTGAATGACACACCGCATTCGCGAGCAAGCTCGCTCCCACAAATGGAATTCGGTCTGGACCGAAATCTCCGCCACGACCAAGGCCCCATGTGGGAGCGAGCTTGCTCGCGAAGAGGCCTTGTCAGGCGCTGATGCGGTGAATGACACACCGCATTCGCGAGCAGGCTCGCTCCCCCAAATGGAATTCGGTTTGGACCGAAATCTCCGGCACGATCAAGGCCCGATGTGGGAGCGAGCTTGCTCGCGAAGAGGTCCTGTCAGGCACTGATGCACCTGAATGACATAGCATTCGCGAGCAAGCTCGTCCCACAAATGGAATTCGGTCTGGACCGAAATTCCGGCACGATCAAGGCATTGGAGCGAGCTTGTCGCGAAGAGGTCCTGTCAGGCACTGAGCATCTGAATGACACCGCATTCGCGAGCAAGCTCGCTCCCACAAATGGAATTCGGTCTGGACCGAAATTTTCGGCACGACCAATGCCCATGTGGGAGCGAGCTTGCTCGCGAAGAGGCCTTGTCAGGCACTGATGCACCTGAATGACACACCGCATTCGCGAGCAAGCTCGCTCCCACAAATGGAATTCGGTTTGGACCGAAATTTTCCGCACAACCAATGCCCATGTGGGAGCGAGCTTGCTCGCGAAGAGGTCCTGTCAGGCACTGATGCATCTGAATGACACACCGTATTCGCGAGCAGGCTCGCTCCCACAAATGGAATTCGGTCTGGACAGAAATCTCCGCCACGACCAAGGCCCGATGTGGGAGCGAGCCTGCTCGCGAAGAGGCCTTGTCAGGCACTGATGCATCTGAATGACACACCGCATTCGCGAGCAAGCTCGCTCCCACAAATGGAATTCGGTTTGGACAGAAATCTCCACCACGAACAAGACCCATGTGGGAGCGAGCCTGCTCGCGAAGGGGTCCTGTCAGGCACTGATGCATCTGGATGACACCCCGCATTCGCAAGCAAGCTCGCTCCCACAAATGGAATTCGGTCTGGACCGAAATCTCCGCCACGACCAAGGCCCGATGTGGGAGCGAGCTTGCTCGCGAAGAGGTCCTGTCAGGCACTGATGCATCTGAATGACACCCCGCATTCGCGAGCAAGCTCGCTCCCACAAATGGAATTCGGTTTGGACCGAAATTTTCGGCACGACCAATGCCCATGTGGGAGCGAGCTTGCTCGCGAAGGGGTCCTGCCAGGCACTGATGCATCTGAATGACACACCGCATTCGCGAGCAGGCCCGCTCCCACAAATGGAATTCGGTCTGGACCGAAATCTCCACCACGACCCACGCC
>NZ_CAMPPP010000035.1:0-5758 GCF_946901175.1 Pseudomonas sp. Marseille-Q5117
CGGCAACCTGATCCGAGAGCGTCGCGGCACCGGCCAGAAGCTCGTCACCGAGTACCGCTACGACTGCCAGCACCGCCTGATCGGCGTCAGCCTGCCGGGTGGCAGCACCGCATCCTACAAATACGACGCCTTCGGCCGCCGCATCGAGAAAACCGTCGACGGCCACACCACTGAATTTCTCTGGCAAGGCGAGCGATTGATCGCCGAAAGCGCAGAAAATCGCTATCGCAGCTACATCTACGAACCGGGCAGCTTCCGCCCGTTGGCCATGCTCGACGGCGAAGGCCCATTAAAAGCGGCTCCCTTCTACTACCAACTCGACCACCTCGGCACTCCGCAAGAGCTCACCGACTACAGCGGCGAAATCATGTGGTCCGCGAGGTACCGAGCGTACGGCAACCTCGCTGCGCTGGATGTCAGCGAAATCGATAATCCGCTGCGCTTCCAAGGTCAGTATTTCGACGCGGAGACAGGCTTACATTACAACCGTCACCGCTACTACAATCCGGGAACTGGACGGTTTTTGACGCCCGATCCGATCAAGCTTGCGGGTGGGTTGAATAGCTACCAGTACGTGACGAACCCTACGGGGTGGGTGGATCCGTTGGGGCTGAACGGGTGCCCGCCAGATGGAGATGGAAAAGGAAGTCCAACGACAACGACTGGAAATGCAAAGGTCGATACCAAAGAACCGCTTCCACCGGATGTGGACTGGTCAAGTCCTAGCGTCAAAAGAGCCTCTGCACAACTTGACCAAGGCGCTAAGGACGTTACGGTAAACAGTCGAGCGGAAGCTGAAGAATTGTTTAGAGGAAAATATGTAGGGCAAGGATATAGAAATGCTGAAGAATTTAACTCCGTAACAGCCAAGGATTACTTCCAAACACCTCAAGGAAAAGAATCCTATTACCACTGGGATGACACTCCAGTGTCTGATATTGAAACTCGGAAGGTTTACATGGCCAATCACAGCCCTACCGACCCACATGCTGCCATGCCACATTTACAACTGCACCCTAAAGACGGAAAAGTAATTCGAATCTACTGGCCAAACTCATTTGCAGGTCAAAAATGACAGAACAAAAGAAAATTCCTCGGAGTGTATGGCATGGACTCGACGGAGCGAGCTACGACAACATTGCACAGGAACTCCCCTCAGAAGACCCATTGCTACGAAGATGGGCCTCAATATATGCAATTTACAAGTACAAATTTTCGAACGACCCATATCAATATTATGAATTTATTCACAAATCAAAAAATTCAAAATATGCATTAATAATATTCACTATACCTAGCGAGATAATCGATACAAACGATGGCATTGACGATCGCGACATCAACATTTCCGACCTACACACAATGAATTCTGAAGAGGAGATCTATACAACCCTAGGAAAACTAGGAATAGACTCAGAATCATTCACACCTCCATGGCGGTGCGAATACCCGCTTTAATAATGATCGATGGGCGGCATTGAATTAAATCTAGACTGCTTTTGGATTTTGATCGGTGACTGCCTATCGCGGGCAACTCAGCAGCGGCGACCTCAACGGCTCGCGCCTGACCAGCCAACAGTTCAGCGCCGGTCGCGAGCAACAACGCCAACAAGGCTTGCTGCTCAGCCAATGCCAATACGATGAACAAGGACAACTGCATGTTCACAGCGTCAGTCAGCGGGACAAATACCTGTTCCAGCGTCGCTACAACTACGACGCCAACGGCAACCTCGCCGGTATTAACGACAGCCGCAAAGGCAGCCGCAGCTTTCACTACGATCCACTGGATCGGCTGATCAGCGTACGCGGCGCTATGCCGGAGAGCTTCGCCCAGGACCCGGCAGGCAACCTCCTCGGCCAGAATGACCTGCCCGCAGCCAACCTCGCCGACGTATAAGGTAATCGCCTGCTGATGCAAGGCGACCGCCACTACGACTACCACGCCTACGGCAACCTGATCCGCGAACGTCGCGGCACCGGCCAAAGGCTCGTCACCGAATACCGCTACGACTGCCAACACCGCTTGATCGGCGTCAGCCTGCCGGGAGGCAGCATCGAAATTTATAAATATGACGCTTTCGGCCGTCGCATCGAGAAAACAGTCGACGGCCGCACCACCGAGTTCCCTTGGCAAGGCGAACGCCTGATCGCCGAAAGCGCCGAGAACCGCTACCGCAGCTACATTTACGAACCGGGCACCTTCCGCCCGTTGGCGCTGCTCGACGGCGAAGGCCCGTGGAAAGCCGGCTCGTCTACTACCAACTCAAGCACGTCGGTGTCCCTCAAGGACTCATCTGCTACACCGGCAAGATCATGTGGTCGTGAAGTACCCGGCCTACAATAATCTCGCGACGCTGTACTCAGCGAACTCGCTAGCATCGCTAGAAAAAAATAAACCAGGGAATTTGAGACTGAGGACCCAAATGAATACCCGTCAGATAACGCTTGCCAATCGATGGACCGCAACCTTTCATAACATCGGCGAGTTTCGCATGGGCGTCGAGGGCTGGGGCTTGCTTCTACAGGGTCCGGATAACCGGACGATCAAATACTTCGCAGACCAGATTGTTCTAGCGAACGACGAGGACGGCAACCAGGCCAACACCTGCATCCTGCTCTCGGTCGATGGTGTTTACGGCTGTTTGCATACGGCCGTAGACGGCGACTGGGTGATCGATTTTGAGCGAGGGATGATTGCTCCTCATCGAGTAACGATTCGCCACCATCACGACGCTTACGACGAGACCCTTGCGCTGTACGAGCAGCCCGCCTTCAAACGTGCGCGCCAGTACATCAGTGTTGTCGGAAAACACATCTATCTGACCTTTCCGCTAACCAGAGATGAGGATTTTCCCAATTTGTGGGAGGAATACTTGGCAATCCGCAAGCGCCAACTGGATGAGCTTTACTTCGCAACCTGATGAACGCATGGCTACATCCGGTACGCATCCCAACCGTTTTACGTCCTCACACTTCTCCAGTGTCCGACCCTGCCAAATTAAGCTTCACCTAAGCTTCCCCCGCTAGCATCCCGGCTCATCAACCTGTCGTCTTGAGCCGTGGATGAGTCCCTCCGACATGAAAGCCTTCAATCTACCCTCCCAGCCGCAATCCAACTTCAGCCTCGTCCTGGTAAATTACAAAACCCCGGACATTACCCGCATGTGTCTGGAGCTGTTGCGCGAGCATGTTCAGGCGCAGGGCATTGCAGTGTGGGTGGTGGACAACGATTCGGCGGATGCCAGCCTCGATTATTTGCGTTCGCTGGACTGGATCAATCTGATCGAGCGGCCGTCGCCGGGCAAGGAAATGGGGCATATTGCCCATGGCAAGGCGTTGGATCTGGCCTTGGCGAAAGTTGAGACCGATTACTTGTTTCTGCTGCACACCGACACCTTTGTCTACGACATGGAAGTGTTCGCGATGATGATGCGCGAATGCACGAAAAGTGCGGACATGGCGGCGGTCGGTTGTGTTGAGCAACTTGATCGTGGGTTACTGCGTGATACCTGGCGTTTAACTTCGCGGTTCTGCAAACATCATGTTCGTCGGCTAAAAGTTCATTTCGGCCTGCGTTCGAAACCGCCACGCCCGTATAAAGAAACGCATCTGAAAAGTTTCTGCACGCTGTGGAATGCGCGTTTGATGAAGTCGCTGGGTTTGCACTTCTGCATGGATGAGGAGGTGCCGGGTTACACGCTTCAGGATCGAATGGTCGGGTTGGGCTATGGCGTCAGATTCCTCTCGCCGCGGAAGATCTTCCGCTACCTTGATCACATCCAGGCCGGTACCGTCGCGGCTGCGGGCACGTATGGCAAGGATCATCGCCGGACAAAAATGTACCAGCAGACCCTCAAACGCTTGCAGGGGCAGCACGGCAAAGCCGGCATGCAAGCTTCGACTTGATCGAAAACAATAAAAAAGGGCGACTGCAAAGTCGCCCTTTTTGTTTGCAGATTCTGTATACAACTTTTGCAAGTAGTGGAGTTCGCCCAGTGTAATGGCCTGGCAATCCATGCACCGGTAAAGAGCCCTGACACTGGGCGAACGCCGAGGATTTTAATTCAAACAAGTGGACATGTCGTCATGGGGAAACATGAAATTTTTGAACTGAAAAGTTAAAAACTGTGTTTTACCGATTTTCCCCGGGAATTGTCTTACAAAAAACTTTATATGATTGCTCTCATACATAAAGTTGTACAAGAGCAATAAACTTGTAGAGCTAATACTCAACTATCGTGCTGACTGGTCACTTTCAGGATATCGGTATAAGTGACAATAACGCTCTGCCCTACTTTCAGATCCTTCAACTTGGCCTGAATCTCCGGCTTCTTCACATCGAGCGTCTTCGATTGACCGGACGGATTCTGGAGAGTGACCTGATTGGTCTTCAAATCGATTTTGCTGATTTTCAGCTGCACCTGAACCTGACGATAAGCCTCGCCGCCAGGGTTATCGCTGCCCGGAGCCTTGCGCAGTTCGCCGGTACGTTCGGTGGTGCCTGGGAGACCTTTATCCACATCCGTATCGAGATAAGCGGCGACAGATCGCTGCACCTCGATCGTCACCGAATCGCCAACTTTAAGTTTGGCGAGGTTTTTCGCTTTGTCGCTGAGCTGAACGTGGACCTGACGTCCCTCGGGGCCTTCCAGCACGACCTGGTGATTGGCCGGGTCGACGGCGAGCACTTTGGTGGTAACGGAATCGGCCTCAACGACGGCGGATAACGGAATGTCGGCAGCCAGAGCGCCGAAACTCGTGACAGAAAGCAGCGTTGCGAGGGTAATGGACTTGGCCAGAGCGTCGAGCTTCATATGCATTACTTTCCCTGTGATGAAATGGCGACGCCCGCCACCGAAACGACTTCAGCGGCGGGCGTGCCAGTGAGCATAGACGCTGTTCAGGGCTTGACTTGGGTTTGTGGCCCTCGGGTGTGTGGCTTGGCGGTCTCTTGCGCGGTGGATTCGCCACTCGGCGTGCCCTTGCCGCTGTCCTGCCGCTGCTTGGGATCGGTCGGGCGCAGGGCGTCGTTGTCACGCTCGGTTTCGCCGGCCGGGCGTGGTTCGTCGGGATTGTCGTTATGGTTGCTGGTGGTATTCATGGCAGGAGTCCTCAGGCTTCGGGATCGTCGAGTTCGCGGGCGACGTTGACCTCGGGTGACTGCTTGTGCAGATCATCGGCTTTGGCGCGCAACAACTGCCATTGCTCAAGATCAATCGCGCCTTGGCCGAGCAGGTCATCGGCGATGCGCTGCAGATCGAAATAGTGAGCGTCGGGCGATTGCTGCCATAGGGTCTGATCGTCGAACAGGCGTTGCCAGGTGTTGAGGTCCGGGAGTTGCACGTCGTCGCTCATGAGTGAGTCCGAAAATGGCGGGTTTCTGGGTAGAGCCTATTGGCGAAGGGAGAGTTCCGAGCGGTTTGATTAGTGGCGACCTTGCTGACGCCATCGCTGGCAAGCCAACTCCCACAGGGATTGGGGTTAAGCTGTTAATCATCGGTGTCTTTGAGATAGCCATAGCGAGCAGGCTCGCTCCTACAAGAGCAAGAGCAAGAGCAAGAGCAAAAGCAAAAGCAAAAGCAAAAGATCGCAGCCTTCGGCAGCTCCTACAGTTCCACGTTCACCTATAGGCCGAGTGTCAGCTCGCCTGCTCTTGATCTTGATCCACCGGCGACGTCGGAAGGCTGAGTGGAGGGATTGATCCGGGCGTGGGAGCGCAGCGACCGTCTGGCGAAGCCAGACACAGCGGAAGGAGGTG
>NZ_CAMPPP010000036.1:0-3996 GCF_946901175.1 Pseudomonas sp. Marseille-Q5117
GATGGGGATTGCGCAGTTGATCATGCTTGGGGAAATGGCGGTGAATCGGGTGCTGGATAATCTGGAGTTGCCGCAGTAGCGGGTCTCGCGACAGGCTCTGAATAAGGCGCCGGCAGTGCCGACGCCTTCGCGGGCAAGCCCGCTCCCACAGGGATTTTTGTCGCTCACTCGGCTGCGGTTACACCGCTGGATTTGTGGGAGCGAGCTTGCTCGCGAAGGCGGTTTGTCAGTCACTGTAGCTTCGACTGGCGGATGCATTCGCGAGCAGGCTCGCTCCTGCAGGGCGCTGTGTACAAGGCTGTCCACGCTCTTAGCTTGATCACCATTCGTCCGAAAACCGCCCGCACCTGTCAGATCTGACAGGTGCGCGATTTCCAGATTAGCGCTCTGATAGTGGAGTCTCCCACCGTCAGGAATTTGCGCCATGAAAGCTTCCAAGATTGGGACTTCTCAATTGTTTCCACCAAAAATCAAGCACCAGACCAAGCCGATCCAAGGCGCAGACATCGGCGTGCCGTTACATGCACTGGTTCCTTATCCGGGTGCTATTTTCAGAATGGCTGAGGTCACGCTAGATCCATTTTTCGCTGGCTCGGTTGATGAGGGAGATGAAGTAGAGCTCTGGGCAATTTATGAAGCTCTACCCGGCAAGGGCAACTGGAATACCAACCTTCCCCCCTCAGCCAAAGCGCCAATACTCCTGGACACTACGACGATAAAAGACGTGAACGCCGCAGTCGCGTTGTTTATTTCGGAGGGTCAGTTCTACTACGGCGTGGTCACTCGCCTCTATTACATCATTAGACGTGGTAGCGACAATATCGGTGAATCGCAACCCCTCACCTTTATCTACAATCTGATCCGGCCGGGGCTGAAGGATCGTTATACGGTACCGGGCGGACACTCCGAGCTTAAATTGCTGCTACCCGACAGCATCAAAAACGGTGTAGGCCCTGACTTCGTCAGCGCGCAGATTAGATTCCAATATCCTTACTGCCGGGCATATGACGTGATCAGTCTGATCTGCAACGGCGAGATGATGGACTTTATGGTAAGTCCTGATTCGAATAATGCCCCCGCACCACCCAGTCACGGGTCTGAAACGCCAAGCACTGTTGAATTCACCGTGGACAAGGCTTTTCTAATGAAAGCCAAACGCGAAAATAACGAACTGGACTTCTTGTTCACCGTCCACGACCAGCTTCTCAACTTCCCAGACCCAGACGCTCCGCGGTCTCCTCCACAGACGGTGGTCGAAGATCTGGATGGCCTGCTGTTTCTCAAAGCAATTCTGCGGGAGATTGAAGGCGATACAACGGATGAACCGGAAATCATCGATCTGAAGAAGCTCGCCAAAAATGATTTGACCGTTGCGATCCTGACCGCAGATGCCCGCATTGAAGTGGGCGATGAAATCGAAGGCATCTACACCGCGACACGTACCGGCTACCCCGATGTTGTCGAACCACTGAATGGCACCGTGGAAAAAGGCGATTTCGAGCCCAAGAAAACTTGCATTCTTAAAGTACCCAACCACAAAGTCATCTTGGGCAGCAGCGTTACGGTGACCTATGAAGTGAAAAGAAACGGCGTACCCATAGGCAAGTCTCAAACGGCCAAAGCGCAAGTTGTCGGCACTTACCTCGAGCTGAAACCACCGAGCGTTCTGCAAGCCAGTGGCGCGACGCTGGACCCGATGGCCGGCCTCACCAGGCTCACCGTCGTCGTGCCACAAGGCAACACGCTTCCCACCGACCTGCTTAGCATCTGCTGGACCGCCAAACCCGGTACCCACGCTGAAGGCTCGATCATCACCGAGCCAAAACCAATCAGCGAAATCGGCCTCAACATCAATGTACCGCCTGGACTGATGGCGTTCTGCCTGGGCGACACCGTGACCGTCAGTTACATCATCACTCGCGGTGGAGAAGAGCTCCCCTCCGAAATACTGACACTCACCGTACAAGACCCTCCGCAATCAGCCCTCACCTCCCCACGGCTGAAAGAGGCCGACGCCGACGGCACAGGCCCTGAACTCAACCTAGCCAAGCTCACACCCGAAGGCAAAATGTGGTGCCCGGGCTTCCCGCTTATCGCCGAGGGCCAGTTTGTATGGCTGTTGTTCAAGGGCAGAAATGCCGATGGTACGCCTTATGAAAAATACATCTGGGCAGCGCCGTTTGCGTTCGTGAATGCGCAGTGGGTCAAGGATGGGCTCTTTGAGGCGGTTGCGCCTTATGAGGATTTGATTGGGTTGCTGGATGGCAGCAATCTCACGATCGAGATGTTTATCGCGTTTGGGAAAAGCCAGGTTCTGGCGTTGGCGAAGCGGTTTACGGAGCGCACTTATACGGTGAGTACGGTGGAGGATGTGGCGCCGACGATTGACTTGATTGTGGCCACCGATAACGGTGAGGAAATCGCCGAAGGCGCCACCACAGTTAAAACCGCCGTGACATTGAGCGGTACAGGCGCCAAGGGGCAGAAAGTCGAAGTGTTCAACAATGGAAAATCCGTGGATACGCCTTTGGTTGACGGTGCTGGCGAGTGGACTTTGCCGGTAACAGGTTTGGCACTGACGCTGCACAAATTCACCGTCGCGCGGATTGGTTCGGAGGAGCGATCAGAGGAAAGAACGCTGACGGTGACTGAACTCGTCACGCCCACGCTCACCTCTGTCAAGGACAGTGATGAAGTCGAAGTTCCTGAGGGTGAGTACACAGTCAGCACTTCGCTTACGGTTAGTGGTAAAGCGAGTAAGGGGCAGAAAGTAGAGATTTTTGATGGCACCGCTCCGGATGCGGAATCGAAAGGAAAAGCGGTAGCTGATTTAGTGACAGGGGATTGGGAATACACCACCTCTTTACCGCTGGGCGCTCGCAGGCTTTACGCTAAAGCCCTTTATGTCTTAGACCAACTATATTCAAATGTTCGTACTTTGATAATAGCAAGCGAACTCCTCGTAGACACTTCCCCTTTGAATTTGAACCAGCTGAACTATTCAATAGACGTAACAGCTGCTGGTTGGCTGAGAACCGGTAACGATCCGGCGGGCACTTCGGAAAAAAGAACTGTAGTTGGGGGCGTCCCACCTTATTCATTTCTTACAAGCGCGCCTCATATCGCTTCCGTCGACAATGACGGATGCATCCGAAGCGAAGGAAATGGGGAGGCCGTGATCACTGTAAGTGACGCTTCAGGTCAAACAAAAACAATCGTGGTCAGATGCTCCAGCGTTGCGAAAATTCTTGTTAGCCCTTACCAGATGGTCCCGTCGGCAGCACTCGCATGGATCGATGCCAATGGAGCGCGACTTCTTACTAGCAACACTCAAATGGTTCAAATCCTGTTAACCAAATACTTCTCACCAATAGGATCACTTCATTACACCGGAACAAACGGCGACCCAGCCTGGCCTTGGACAGTAATGGTCGCTGATCCGGCACTCTACCCTAATGGTCAATACATTAGGCATACAATCGGGACCAATACGCATCCATGGCCCGCAATGACCCTTCAGAGATAGGACACAAAGAAGGACAAAGGGGACGGTTTTATTTAACCAGTGATTAAAACGGCGGGGCGTGATCTGCGTTATGGGGACAGTCCACATTTTCACCCAGACAACCATCCAATTCTTCGCCTTTTAAACCCTGCTGTTTAAACGACACCTACTGACACGCCTTTAAGGCTACAAATTCTTGCGCCATTGCCTACAGCTACGCCAGAATCCGCCGGCTTGTGCGCCTTGGGGGCGGGTTCTATTGTGGTCCGGTCGCTGACGAATCAGCGATCGGGTCTCGCAGCCCGTCGATCTCTGGACGCACAACACCCGCTATTTATGGCGGCTGTACGTGAGAGACCTTCGGGTCTGCCGGTTCTAGAGTCCCGGTCTGCGACCCGCGTATAGCTGCCACCTCCTTTTCGTATCGCAGCGAAATGTGGCGGCTCCGTCGACTCTAGGAGTTTCACCCATGATCAAACCCACTCCCAACC
>NZ_CAMPPP010000037.1:0-855 GCF_946901175.1 Pseudomonas sp. Marseille-Q5117
ATTACACGGTGTACATGATCGGTCGCGCATTGATCGGCGTGGTAATCGGTGGCTTCTGGTCGATGTCGGCGGCGTTGGCCATGCGTCTGGTACCCTCCGCCAGCGTGCCCAAGGCGCTGGCCATTTTTAACGGCGGCAATGCCCTGGCGACCGTCGTGGCGGCGCCGTTGGGCAGTTATCTGGGCAGCGTGATTGGCTGGCGCGGGGCATTTTTCTGCCTGATACCGGTGGCGCTGATTGCGCTGCTCTGGCAATGGATCAGCTTGCCCGCGCTGCCGGCCGCGCCACGCAAAGCCAGCGCAGCCAATGTTTTTGCGTTGTTCAAAAGCCGCCGTGTGGCGTTGGGCATGCTCGGCGCCGGGCTGTTCTTCATGGGCCAGTTTGTTCTGTTTACCTACCTGCGACCGTTTCTGGAGACCGTGACGCGGGTCGACGTTTCGATGCTGTCGATCATCCTGCTGGTCATTGGTGTGACCGGGTTTATCGGCACGGTGATCATCGGGTCGGTGCTGAAGAAGGGGCTATATCGCGTGGTGATCGCCATCCCGCTGTTGATGGCGATGATCGCGGTGGCGCTCATTGGGATGGGCAGTTCAGTGGTCGCGACATTCGTGTTGCTGGGCTTGTGGGGATTGGTCGCCACTGCCGCGCCGGTGGGCTGGTGGTCGTGGCTGGCGCGCACGCTGCCCGACGATGCCGAAGCCGGCGGTGGGCTGATGGTGGCGGTGGTGCAGTTGTCGATTGCCTCGGGTTCTACCATCGGTGGTCTGCTGTTCGACGGCAGCGGTTATCGGCTGACGTTTTTCGCCAGCGCGGCATTGCTGGTGCTGGCGGCGCTGATGACCTGGCTGACGT